>JANMFL010000474.1:0-10512 GCA_031377945.1 Acidimicrobiaceae bacterium
CTCCTCGAAGTCTGCTGCATCGAACGTCGCTCCCTGCAGCTCCAACACATACCCCGTCGGTTTGGTGTTGATCTGCACCGAGCCGGCCCCGACCGGCTCGAGTGTCGCCCGCAATCTCGACACGACGGTCCGCAGCGCGCGAACTCCGCCCTCGGGGAGCAGGTCCTCACCCCACACCATCTCGGTGAGACGAGCATCGGACACGAGCAGACCGGAGCGGATGAGCAGTGCTGCGAGGAGTTGCCGCTGGCGACGGCTGGTCAGATCGACGGCGCGGCCGGCGTCGTCGAGTACCTCCAGTGATCCGAGAACGAGAAATCGCACGTGGAAACCCCCAGGATGGCCGCACCCAACGCAGGCACCATCGAGTGCGAACCGTACCTGGGACCGATTTCATCTCGATTCCACGCGCCCTCCACCGGAGTTCTCCACCTCCAGCGTGAGCGGAATACTCAGCACGCTGGGGCGATAGCGCTCGGGATGGGGATAGGCGTCACGTCCCATGTTCCAGGCGTTGTTCGAGATTGCGATCAGCAGCGAGCCGTCTGCGCCGGTCCATGGGAGTGGCTGAGCGAAGTAGGTGTTGCAGACGTCGCAGACCGGCAGCACGTCGATCGTGCGGAGCTCGACGAATGGCCCCTCAGCCGACGTGGCGACCTCCACGACGACCGAGTCCTCCCACCAATCGTCGACCTTGGTGACGCTGACGTACAGGTCACCGAGCCGACGAACCTGAACAGGGTTGGCGAAGGTGCCCTTCTGCGAGACCGGCGCGGCGTCAGCTCGCACGGAGGACCAGCCGGTGCCGCTCCAGTACTCAGGCGAAGCCTCGGGGTGACCGACCGGAACGCGAGCGACATACGTGAGCGGGCCGCAGTCGGTGTCGTGGAGAAACCCGGCGAAGCCAGGGTCGGCGAACTGGCGGTAGCAGTTGCCGTACAGGTAGTGGTACGTGTCGTCACTGGCGATCGAGAAGCCGTACAGCGGACGATCGCCAAAATCGGGTGCCGGGCGGAGATCCACCACCTCGAAGGTGTCGAGGTCGATCGATGCGACCCACACCGCGACGGGCTCCGCTCCGGCGAAGGCGCCGGTCCCGTTCGGATTGCGGAACTCCACGACGAACTGGGCGAGCAGACCGTTCGCGTCGATCACCGAGTCCAGCGGCCAGAACCAATGGTGGAGTTCATGCTCGACATCGCCACCGATCCAGCTGTGACCGCGCTTCCCCTGGAGCACCTCGAAGCAGGTTCCGTCCTGCACGAGTCCGGCATTGTGCGAGAACGATGCCGAGCCGAGTGTGCCGGTACCCCCGATGAAGACGTCCTGGAACACCCACAGCACGCGGCCGTCGGGGAGCACCTGCGAGCGCGCATAGTCCGCACCCACGACTCCTCCGGCGGCCCCGACGTGGAGCTCCGCGTTCAGCTCTTCGGCCGAGTATCCGCCAGCGCACTCCGGCCGCGTTGCTCGGGGCGCATCCACCACCACGCCGACGGCGGGCTCACTCAGTACGATGTCCGCCGGTTCGATCGGCACATCGGTCGCTGCGACCACCGGCTTGGCCGGCAGTTCGACGGCCGCCGGCGCATCGACGACTTCCTGCGACGTCGCAGGAAGCTGCACGCCGTCCGCCCGACCCTCGGCAGTTGGGCTCAACGCCACCACGGCGACGACCACGATCGCGGACGCAAGCGCTGCGACGACGAGTCGATTCAGTTGGCCACGGCCGGCCGGCGACGAGCGCCGCACTCGGAATGTGTTCCTGTCCATTGGAACCTCCTCACATCCCGGCCCCCTCGGGCCTGTCGGATGTGGGCACTGTCCGATGTGGTCGCGTCAGCCGGGGCTCGTGCCGGCGTCGCCCCGATTCCGGGCGATCGGCGCCAACGCGACGCGCTCATGAAATGCGACTGAAATCGGACGGAACGGTCCGGTCCGGAGCCAGCGATCCACCAGGTCGAAGACGCCGCTGTGATCGAAAGGAGGCTCGACGACGTCTGGGCTGTGGAGGGATTTTGGTCAGCCGTTGTTGCCACATCCGCGTTGTTACATGTAACGTCGCCGTATGGCTCGTCAACCATCGTCGTCTCCCACGGCCATTCGTGTCCGCGCACACCGACAGCGACTCCGCGAACAAGGGCTCCGGCCCATCCAGATCTGGGTTCCCGACGTCAGGTCCCCACAGTTCGTCGAGCAGGCGCACCTACAGTCGCTCGCGCTCGCCACGAGCCGACACGAAGCCGACGACCAGGCGTTCATCGACGCGCTGGCCGACGACGAGTGAAGCGCGGCGAAATCTGGACGGCGTCGGCGGGTAGCGGCTACATCGGCAAACCCCGACCCGTTGTCATCGTCCAAGACGATCGCTTCGACGCCACCGCGTCAGTGACTGTCTGCGCGTTCACCACTGACCCCACCGACGCACCGCTGCTCCGATTGCTCATCGAGGCCGATGAGGCGACCGGCATCCGAGAGTCCAGCCGGCTGATGGTCGACAAGGTCACCACCATCCCGCGTTCCAAGTTGGGCGAACGCGTCGGCCAGTTGAGCGACGACGACAGCATCAGACTGTCGCGTGCCCTCGTGGTCTTCCTCGGGCTCGCGGGGGCCTGACGAGCTCTCGCGCGCCGACCTCTCACGAGGTCATGAGCGTTCTCCAGGTCGCACCCGACGATTCCGGAACACGAGCGGCTCAGTCGAAGCTGTAGCGGAGCTGGTCGCCGCTCTCGTCCACAGCGGCTTCGCCCGTCAGACGCAGGTGCTCGAGGTGGGCGTAGGTCTCGCTCTCGGCCATCGCACCCCATGACCGCTCCTGGAACAGCACCTCCATGAACTCGTGCACGGTGCCGCGACCGATCTCGCCGCTCGCGGTGCGCAGCTTGTCGAGTCGCTCGTGGTGGTGACGCTTGATCGCCTCGGCCCGTCCCGAGAGGTCGGCGAACTCGAGGCCGTGCGCCGGTAGCACCATCCGCACGTCGTCGAAGGTCTTCATCAGATCGAGGCTGTCGAAGAAGTCCTTCAGCGGATCGACCGTGGTACCCAACCCGGAGATGTGCGGGGTGATGGTGGGCAGTACGTGGTCGCCGCTGATCATCACTCCCGCCGCCGGGTCGTAGAGACAGAGGTGATCGATCGTGTGACCAGGGGTGTGGACTGCCACCCACTCGCGGCCACCCAGTTCGATCACCTGGGCATCCTCCACCCGGCGCGTGGGATTCGGCGTGGCGACGAAGCGACCCGCCGCCTTGCGCATTGCCCAGTAGCGCAACCGACGAGACCGTGGCATGGAGTGGGGATCGCCACCCCATGGGGTGTGCTTCGCGAACGGTCCACCCTGCAGGTTCTGGCCCTGCAACGACTCGATCTGAGCCTTCACCGGCCCCTCGATCACTTCCAGTTCGTCGGCGCTCTCCTGATCCTCGGCCTCCGGGTCGAGGAAGGTGCGGAACGCCTGGTGCGTGATCACCTCGGACCCGAAGCGCTTGCGGAACTGGCCGGCCTGCCCGAAGTGATCCGGGTGGGAGTGGGTGATCACCACCGAGTGCACGCGTTCGATGGCGAGACCACCGGCCTTCATGATTCGCTGCAGCTCGCGCCACGTCTTCGGGCCGGGCAACCCTGGATCGACGAGCGTGATCCCGCGAGCGTCCTCCATCGCGTAGCAGTTCACGTGGCCCAGGCCCGGCAGTGAGATGGGCAGCTGCAGTCGGAGGATCCCCGGCGCGACCTCCTCGACACCCTCCCGCGGCGGCTGCCGTTCTTCGCGGACTGGCTTCGGCGCAGCATGGTCGTGGTCGGTCACCCCCTAGTCGTAGCGGAGGTGAGCGCCACAGCCGAAGTCGCACGGCTTCGAGGACGTACGAGGCCATCGGACCGCTGGACATCGGCCGACTGGAGCCGACGTAGTCTGCTGCCATGTTGGCGGGCGGGGGGCAGGCACGAATCGAGACGTTGACCGTGCTCTTCACCGACCTGGTCGGCTCGACCGGCCAGCGGGTGCGATCAGGTGAAGAAGTCGCCGATCAGCTTCGGCAGCATCACGACCGTCTGCTGCGGGTCGCGATCCTGAGCAACGCCGGGACGGTCACCAAGCACACGGGCGATGGCATCATGGCGACCTTCGGTGGTGCCTCCGACGCCATCGGTGCCGCCGTCGCCATCCAGCAGGCCATCCATGCCGACAACCGCAACGGCGGCAGTGCTGAACCACTTCAGGTACGCATCGGCGTGTCAGTGGGCGACGTCTCGGTCGAGAACGGCGATGCCTTCGGACTTCCCGTCGTTGAGGCGCAACGGCTGGAAGCAGCCGCCGGCGCCGGGGAGATCTATGTCTCGAGCCTGGCCAAGGCCTTGGCCCGCGGACGCGGCGGTCACACGTTCGAGTCCGTGGGTGAGCTCGTGCTCAAGGGGCTCGACGAACCACTGGCAGCGGAGCGAGTCGTCTGGCAGCCGTTGGCCACCGACACGTCCGTCGTTGTTCGCCCACCCGCGCTGGCCCAGCACGGGGGATTCGCGTTCGCGGGCCGGGCCAGGGAACGCGCTGCCCTCGACGATGCCTGGGCGCAGACCGCTGCCGGCGCATGTCGACTGGTGTTCCTCGCCGGCGAACCGGGCATCGGCAAGACCCGGCTGGCCTCGGAGTTCGCGTCAGGTGTCGCCGCCAGTGGGGGAACGATCCTCGCCGGTCGCTGCGACGAGATGGTCAGCGAGCCCCATCAGCCGTTCGCGGAGGCATTGCGTTTCCAGATCACGCAACCCGATGGCACGCTGTGCCTCGGCGACGCTCCAGCGGAATTGGCGCGACTCGCCCCCGACCTGGCCACCCTGTTTCCCGACCTGGGCACCGCATTCTCGTCCACCCCCGACGCCGAACGAATCCGCTTCTTCGAAGCGGTTCGCTCATGGCTCGCCGAGGTTGCCGGCCGATCGCCACTGCTGCTCGTGCTCGACGACCTGCACTGGGCCGACGCCGGTTCGTTGCTGCTGCTGCGCCATGTGGTGGCCACCGACCCCGTTCCTGGTTTGTGCGTGCTGGTGACCTATCGCGACACCGACCTCGATCGGATGCACCCGTTGTCGGCCATGCTCAGCGACTTCCATCGTCGAGCCGACGCCGTGCGCATCTCGCTCAAGGGCCTCGGTGAAGCGGAGGTGGCCGAGTTCGTGACGCTCGCGTCGGGGCAACCGCTCGACGACGACGCCCGTCGACTGGTGGCCGCGCTGAGCGAGGAGACCGGCGGTAACCCCTTCTTCGCCGGAGAAGTGTTGCGCCATCTCGTGGAGTCGGGTGCCCTGCAACAACGTGACGGTCGCTGGGTCGCGGAGTCCTTGACCGAGGGCGATCTTCCCGAAGGGGTGCGCGAGGTCGTGGGGCGCCGGCTGTCGGTGCTGCCCGATGCAACACAGCAGCTCCTCACCGCCGCATCGGTGATCGGTGCCCGATTCGACCTGAACTTGCTCGTCGTCGCCGCCAAGTCGGACGAGGACGCCGTGATCGACGCGTTGGAGCCCGCGATCGCAGCGCAGCTCGTCGCCGAAACGGGATTCGGCCGCTACCAGTTCACGCACGCGCTCATCCGGTCGACGCTGCACCAGGAGTTGTCCACCACTCGCCGGGCACGCCTGCACCGAGCCGTCGGTCAGGCGATCCTGCAGATGCACGAGGGCCACCTCGACCCGGTGGTCACCGATCTTGCCTACCACTTCGGTGAAGCGGGCGCTGCCGCGTCATCCGAAGAGGCGCTGTTGTACGCCAGGCAAGCAGCGGAGCTGGCGCTGACTCGACTCGCACCGGGCGAGGCCGTGCGATGGAGTCACGCCGCGCTCGACCACGTCGACGACGACCCGCAACTGCGCGCCGAGCTGCTCGGCCTGATCGCCCGAGCCGAACACCTCACCGGATCAACGTCGGCGGAGGCTGCTCAGGATCGCGCCGCACGCGCTGCGCTCGACCTCGGCGACATCACCGCCGCAATCGAGTACCTCTCCATGAACAACCGACTCGTCACCACCGTCGATCGTCCAGCGATGCCCGAGCGGGTCGCGTTGCTCGAGGAGATGCTCGAACGGGTCGACAGTGCCGATGTCGATCTGCGGGTGCGAGTGCTCTGCTCCCTGGCGTACTTCACGGTCTTCTCCGGCGATCTCGCCCGTTCGCGCACGCTCATCGACGAGGTCGCTCGGCTTGCCCCACTCGCCGGCCCCGATGTGTTCCATTGGGTGTTCGTCACCTTGATCTTGGCGCAACCGACGAGCCGTACCCGTGCGAACGCCCTGCAGATGTTCGCGGGGCTGCAGGACTGGATTGATCGATCGGACGACGACACGGTCGAGGAACGGGCCCGAGGATGTTCTCTCGCGTGCCACGCGTCGGCGTTGCTCGGGGACGGCGTACGACTCCGCCACTACCTGGCCACCATGCGCGAGCTTCTCGTCGACTACCCCCACCCATTTCTCCAGGATGCACTGCTGCTCCAATCGATCGCGGCTGCCCTCGCGCTCGGAGAACCCAATGAGGTCGAGGGACACGTGTTCAACTTCGCCGTCGCGTCGACCCGTCATGGTCGCCCCGACGAGGCCGCGCTCTACGCAACCGTCGGATCGATCGGTTTGGCGTGGGAACGCGACGGAATGGAAACCCTCGTCGACCTCGCCGTCGCCATGACCCAAGAGGCGAATCCCACGCCTGCCGCGAACTCGGTTGCGGTGTCTGCACTGACGCACGCTGGACGTCGCGCCGAGGCAGTGGCGATGATCGACGAGCAACTCGCCTTGGGCCTACCCGATGTGATCGGTGATGCATCGTGGCCCGTCGCCATGGCGTACTGGACCGATGCGGCCGCATCGAACCGCCACGTCGCCCTGAGCAGCGACCTGTACGAACGCCTCCGTCCCCTCGCAGGGACGCACCTGATGACGGGCGGCTTCTACGGAGGCAGCATCGCGCTGCACCTCGGTCGGCTGGCCAGCGTGCTCGACCTCCCCGAAACGACTGAATGGTTCGAGCAGGCGTTGGCGGAACATGAAGTACTCGACGGCCCTGCGTGGATCGCGCGCACCCACCTCAACTGGGCCGAGCACCTCTGCGTGGCTGGCGACGAGGCTGGCGCACGTCAGCACGCTCAGCTGGCGCTCGACACCATCGGTGACCGCGGCTACCGGGTCGCCGCCGAGCGAGCGCGCTCCATTCTGATGGCGTGAACGTGCGGCCGATCATCGCTCCATGACCACCCACTCCGACACACCGCAGGAGCCTGAGCGCGGCGAAGTGCCCATCGCCCCGCCCACTCACACCCGTCCGAGCCGGCGCCTCGTCCCCTACTTGGCCGGGCACGCCCTGGCGACGATTGGCGAATGGGGCACGCTGATCGCACTCCTCGTGTACACCTACGACCGCCTCGGCGCGACCGCCGTCGGCATCGCGTCGTTCGTCGCGATCAGCCCGTACCTGTTGCTGTCGCCGGTGACCGCGAGGATCGCGCAGCGGCACCCGCCGGGCATGGTCCGCCTCGTCGGCATCGCCAGCCAGGCCCTCGGCATCGCACTGGCCGCCGCGACCGCGTACGCGAACGGACCCGTGTGGCTCGCCGTGCTCGGCGTGATGATCTGCTACGCATCGGCCACCGCGCTGCGTCCGGCCGCCGCCGTGCTCCTCCCCGCCCTCGTGCGGACCTCTCGTGAGCTCACCACCGCCAACGTGTGGGTCGGCTACGGCGACACCGCGGCGCTGTTCCTCGGGCCGCTGCTCGCCACCGGGCTCCTCGCGCTCGGCGGACCGGGCGCCGCGCTCACGGGGTCTGCCTGCATCACAGCGATCGGGCTCGTCCTGTCGATCCCGTCGTCGTGGCACGGGCCACCGGCAGCCGTCGACCCCGATTCGCCGACCACGGATCGCCCCGGTCTGCGCAGTGTGGTGCTCGCACCGTTTGCCGACGTCATTCGCATCGTCAGACGCCCAGGGTCCCGCGGGGTCCTGCTGGTCTCGATGGCGCAGTTCGTCGTCGTCGGAGCGACTGACGTCATCTGGGTGGTGATCGCTGCCGAGCAACTCGACCTCGGCAGTGCGGGTGCCGGCGTCCTCAGCGTGCTGTTCGGCCTCGGCTCGTTCCTCTGCTCCGCCGTGTCGGGGCGCGCCGCCCGACGGCCACGCCTTGCCCCGTTGCTCGTGATGTGCCTCGCAACGATCGCCGTCGCGGCGGCGCTCCTCGGCTGGGTGATCACGGTCGCCACCGCGATCGTGCTGATCCCGTTGATCGGCTTCAGCCGCGGCTTGCTCGACGTACTCGCACGCGTGTTGCTCCAGCGCTCCGCGCCGCCATCGGAGCTCGCGAGCGTGTTCGGTGCCGTCGAGACGCTCGCCGGAATCGGTGGCCTCGTCGGCTCGTTGGTCGCGCAGGTCCTCATCGCACAGTCTGGTGCGACGGCAGCGCTCATCGGCATCGGGGTGATCTTCGCGGTCGCCGCAGTGGGTCTCGCCGGCTCCCTCCGCAAGGCCGACGGTGCCGCCGACGTCCCGGTCGTCGAGATGAGCCTGCTGCGGCTGCTACCGGTGTTCGCGCCGCTGCCGGTCTTGTCGCTCGAAGCGGTGGCGCGCAGCGCACGCGAGGTCCACGCGCCAGCGGGGACCACGATCATCACCGAGGGCGAACCGGGCGACGCCTTCTACGCGATCGTCGACGGCCGCTTCGCGGTCACGCAAGCCGGTGCACCGCTCAACAGCATCGGACGCGGTGACGGGTTCGGCGAGATCGCCCTGCTCGCAGACGTCCCACGTCGCGCGACCGTCACCGCCACCACCGAAGGGAGCCTGCTCGCGATCGACCGCGACTCGTTCCTGGTGGCTGTCACCGGCCACGAACCGGCCCACGACGTTGCATGGACCCTCATCGAGTCGCTATCGGGCGACACGCGCACCCTTCCCGACCACGACTGACCACCAGCACAAGGGCCGGCGCAGCGAAAGGGGCGTTGCATTCCCACCATGCCGAGCGCCTTGGCGTCCATAGCAGTCACCCAGTCGCCGCGACCCGCCTCGATGGCACGGCCGCCGACGGCACCTCATCACACCCTCTTGGCATCGTCGGGGCATGGACACCGCACAACACCATCAGGTCACGATCGATCGCACCAACGCCGACAACTGGCTCACCACGATGCACCGTGTCGCCGACGACGCACGACGCCATGGCGACCGCCAGGGCGCGGCACACCTCGACCTTCTCGCCGAAGACCTGAGCGCGTGCATCTCCGCCGACTGGCGCGACCGCCTCGGCACTGCAGTCACCCATTGGGAGTACCACATGTGGATCAGCCGCAGGGCGGACGGCCTGTGCCGCGTCCGCATGCGACTTCGACCCATCCACCTCGCAGCATGACGCCAGCCATTCAGGGCCCACCTGCGGTCGACGAGCCATGTGCTACATTGAAGCACATGGCCGATGTGGGCATCCGAGCACTGAAGCAGAACGCGTCCGCGGTCGTGGCTGAGGCCGCCTCTGGCACCACCATCACCATCACCGATCGCGGCCGTCCGGTGGCCCAGCTCACTCCGCTGCCCACCACTCGACTGCAGCAGCTGCTCGACAGCGGCCGTGCCCGGCCGGCACGCCGGCGGATCGACACGCTGGCGAGTCCGACGCCGGGGCCCAGCCTTTCGGCCCAGCTGGCCGCCATGCGCCACGACGAACGCGACTGACCGGTGGCCCACTACGTCGACACCTCCGCCCTCACCAAGCTGGTGGTCGCCGAGGCCGAGTCGACGGCGCTGCGCGAATGGCTCGCCGCCGACGGCCGCATCCCTGTGTCATGCGACCTCGCCCGCACCGAACTCCTCCGCGCTGTTCGCCGCGTTGCGTCCGACCGCATGGTGCAGGCACGCGAGGTGCTCGACTCACTCGTACTGCTGCAGGTCACCACCGACATGTTCGAGGCGGCCGCTCACCTCGACCCCACCGTGCTGCGCACCCTCGATGCTCTTCACATCGCTGCGGCCCTCACGCTGGGCGACGAACTCGAGGGCATCGTCGCCTACGACGAGCGCCTCACCCACGCGGCCACCGCCCTCGGTATCAGAGTCGTCGCGCCGGGCAGTTGAAGCGCCGTCTGGGCCGCGACGCCCAAGGTCGCCGATGTCCCGCTCGGTGACGATCACGCCCCGCCCGGGTCAACCGCCGAGGAACGCGGTCACCCGAGCGAGCAGCACGTCCGGCCGTTCCACGGACACCAGGTGGCCTGCGCCGGGCACGAGCGCGCGCTCCACCTCTGCACCCGACAGGAGTTCGGCACTCCGGTCGACCCATTGCTCGCCGAAGGCGTCCTGCTCGCCCATCACGAGCAGCGCCCGACCGGAGTACGAGGCGAGCCGGTCACCGAACTCCTCCACTGCGGGGTCGGCCACGAAGGCGCTGTAGGCGGCGGTCGACGTCGCCGACGTGCACGAGGCCACTGCCACGTCCGGCGGTGACGCTGGGGTGGCCACGTACGCGGGCAGCATGGCCTCCAGCACGGGCA
>JANMFL010000497.1:0-13738 GCA_031377945.1 Acidimicrobiaceae bacterium
CGGGCAAGGCCGGCGTGGCCGTGTCGGCCGCCTACGGCCAATTGGGTGTGCCGTACCGGTTCGCCGCCGAGTCGCCCGGTGTCGCGTTCGACTGCTCGGGCCTCACCAAGTGGGCCTGGGGTCGGGCCGGCGTGTACCTGCCGCACCAGAGCGGCGCCCAGTTCGGCAGCGTGGCGCACGTGTCGCGCGACCAGGTGCAGCCTGGCGACCTGATCTTCTACTACTCGCCGATCGGCCACGTGGGCCTCTACGTCGGTGGCGGGCAGATGATTCACGCACCGCAGACCGGCAAGACCGTCAGCCTCGTTCCGGTTCGCTGGGGCAAGGTCGTCGGGGTCGGTCGTCCCGGCTGAGGCTCGCTACGGTGACGCCCGTGCAGGGCATCGACATCGCTCCGGTCGCCGCGTGGCTGGAATCCAACATCGACGGTGCCGTTGGCCCGTTCACCTTCGACCTCATCGCCGGTGGGAGGTCGAACCTCACCTTCCGAGTCACCGGCAGTGACGGCACGCGGTTCGTGCTCCGTCGGCCGCCGCTCGGGCACGTGCTGGCGACCGCCCACGACATGGCGCGCGAGTTCCGCATCATTGCTGCGGTCGGCACCACCTCGGTGCCGGTCCCTCCGGCGTTGGGGTTGTGCACCGACACCGACGTGAACGGCGCGCCGTTCTACGTGATGGGCTTCGTGGAGGGTGTGGTGCTCGACAGCCCCGAGCGGGCCGCGCTGCTCACCCCCGAACGGAAGGTGCAGGCCAGCGAGCACCTCATCGACGTGCTGGCCGACCTGCACGCCGTCGACGTCGACGCGGTCGGTCTCGGCGACCTCGCCAAGCGCGAGGGCTACGTCGAACGTCAGGTGAAGCGGTGGAGCACTCAGTGGGCACAGAGCAAGACTCGTGAACTGCCCGCCATCGACGAGGTGGCGCGGCGACTGGGCGACCGGCTCCCGGTGCAGATCGGTGTGTCCATCGCCCACGGCGACTATCGCTTCGGCAACTGTCTCACCGACGTGCACCGCGGCCGTGTGGCCGCAGTGCTCGACTGGGAGTTGTGCACGCTGGGCGACCCGCTCGCCGACGTCGGGTACCTGGGCGTCTACTGGTACGACGGCACGGCGGCCAACCAGCGAGCGAACGACCCCACACCGGCCGGTGGCTTCCTCTCGTACGACGATCTGCTGCAGCGTTACGCCACCCGCACGGGTCGCGACCTGAGCGGCATCGACTACTACGTCGCGTTCAGTTGCTGGCGCCTCGCCGTCATCAGTGAAGGCGTGTACGCCCGCTACCTGCACGGTGCGATGGGCACTCAGGAAGGCGTCGATCTCGAGTCGTTCAAGGTCGGAACCGAGGGGCTCGCCGAGCGGGCCCTCCAAGCAGTCAGGAGGCTGGCATGAGCAACGACGTGCTGGCGGGGTGGGAGAAGTCCACGTTCACCGCGGCCGGCTTCACGCGCGACGTGTATCGGCGTGGTACGGGACCCGGCGTCGTGGTGGTCCACGAGATTCCGGGCATCACGCCCAAGGTCACCGAGTTCGCCAACGAAGTGGTCGAACGCGGCTTCACCGTGCTCATGCCGTCGCTCGTCGGCACGCCGGGTCGTGAGGTCAGCAACGGGTACATGGCGAGTTCGATGGCCAAGGTCTGCATCTCGCGCGAGTTCACGAACATGGCGTTGAACCGCACATCGCCGATCATCAGCTGGCTGCGTGCGCTGGCCCGCAACCTGCATCTCGAGGTCGGCGGCCCCGGTGTCGGTGCCATCGGCATGTGCTTCAGCGGTGGGTTCGCGTTGGCGATGATGGTCGACGACACCGTCGTCGCGCCGGTGCTCAGCCAGCCGTCGTTGCCGTTCGCTGTGGGCAAGAAGGCGCGCGGCGCGGACCTGAACCTGTCGCCGGTCGACGCGCTCGTCGTGGCCCGCCGCGCGGCCGAGGGCTGCCAGGTGCTCGGGCTGCGCTACACGGGCGACAAGCTCGTCGGCACCCGGTTCGAGACGTTGCGGCACCTGCTCGGCGATGCGTTCATCGCCGTCGATCTCCCGAGCACCTCGCCCCGGGACCACTCGGTTCTCACCGAGCAGCGCGACGACGACAGCGTCGAGCAGGTCCTCGCCTTCCTCGAGTCCAAGCTCGTCACACCGCGAACTTAAGTTCCTGGAGACGGGCCGTCACACCGCGAACTCAAGTTCCTGGAGACGGGTGGCTACTCGCCGAGGCCGAGCGCGTCGTAGGCGAGTTGTGTGGCGGCCTTGTAGTCGGCCTTGCCGTTGGGGGCTCGGGGCACCTGGCTGACGAAGATGACCCGCTTGGGTGCCTTGTAGTGCGCCAGGTCGCCCTTCACGCCGGCGATCACATCGGCTTCGGCCGGGTCGGCGCCATCGGTGATCGAGGCGATGGCCGTGACCGCCTGGCCGAAGCGCTCGTCGTCGATGCCGATGACCAGGCAGTCGAGCACGCCGTCGACGCGCTTCACGGCTTCCTCCACCTCCTCGGGGAAGATCTTCTCGCCACCCGAGTTGATGACCTGGCTGCCGCGGCCGAGCAGGATCAGCGAACCGTCGACGGCCACCTGGGCCATGTCGCCCGGGAACGAATAGCGGACGCCGTCGATGAGGCGGAACGTGCGGGCCGACTTCTCGGGATCCTTGAAGTACCCGATCGGGACCATCGCGCCGCCGGCGGCGACCATGCCCACCTCGTCGGAGCCGGGCTCGACCTCGCGGTCGTCGTCGGTGAACACCTTCGTCGTGGGGTTGCGCGTGAACTTGGCGGTGCTCGGCGGCAGGCCCTTCATCGTGATGCTGCTGCCCATCGAACCCTCCGACGAGCCGATGGCGTCGAGCAGGATGGCCTGCTCGATGCGGTCGAGCAGGGCCTCTTTCACCTCGGCGGTCCACATGACACCTGACGAGATGACCATCTTCAGGCTCGAGGTGTCGTAGGGCGTTCCGGCCGCGATGGCTGTGTCGATGGACGCGATGAGCGGCTTCGAGAACGCGTCACCCACGATGGTCATGTTGGTGACGCCTTCACGCTGCACGGTGGAGAGGATCTCGTCGGCGTCGAGCGAGCGGCTCTGCAGCGTCACGATCTCGGCACCCGCCAGTTGGGGGATCATCGCGCCCAGCCACACACCGGTGCCGTGCATGAGTGGCGCGCACGGCATGCTGACGATGTGGTTGCCGGCGACGATCGTGTCCTTCACCATCGACGCGATCTCTGTCGGATCCTCGGGCGGAGCGAGACCGATGAGCGGGAAACCGAGCTGAGCGAACGCCCGGGTGATGTCGCCCATCTGGTACATGACGCCCTTGGGCATGCCCGTCGTGCCGCCGGTGTAGAGCATGTAGACGTCGGACTCGTCGCGCGTGATGCGCTCCATCGGCTCGTGATTGGCGATCACTTCGTCGTAGCGACGGGCGACGGCCACCTGGCCGGTGCCGCCGTCGTCGACCTCGATGAGCAGCTTGAGTTTGGGCAGCCGCTCGCGAATGCGATCGACACGGTCGCCGAGCGACGAGTGGAACACCAGCGCCTCGGCGTCGGCGTTGTCGAGCAGATAGACCAGCTCTTCGTCGAGATACCGGTAGTTGACGTTGATGGGCACGCCGCGCATCTTGAACGCGGCGTAGTGGGCCTCGAGGTACTCGTTGCCGTTGTAGAGGTACAGCCCGATCTTGCTGTCGGGTCCGAGGCCTGCTGCAGAGAACGCCGCAGCGACTCGCGCCGAGCGTTCGTCGAACTCGGTCCAGGTGAACCTGCGATCGCCGTGCACGACGGCGGTGATGTCGCCGAGCTCGTCGGCAAGTGATTCCCAGATGGTCGCGAAGTGGAACTCCATGCGCCCGATCGTAGGCGTGGTCGTCCCGCAGAACCCCAGCTCGGCGCGTTCACCAGGAACTCAGGTTCGCGCGAATGGGCGATCAGCCGACGGACTGGCCGTACATCTCGCCGAGGGGGTCGCTGATCAGTTCGAGACGCTCGCCGTCGGGGCCACGAAAGTACAGCGACGAACCGTCGACGTGGGCGCATTCGACACCGGCAGCCTCGAGTCGGGCCTTCGCTGCCTCCCACTCGCTGCGCTCCATCGAGATGGCCATGTGGTGGTGGCCGCCGAGCACCTCCTGGTACTCGGCGAGATCCAGCCCGGGCAGGTCGAAGTAGGCGAGGCAGTTACCGTGGCCGATGTCGAAGAAGAAGTGCGTCGAGCCCTCGTAGTCGCGGTTCTCGAACATCTCGATGAGCGGGAAGCCGAGGATGCCGTCGTAGAACCGGACGGTCCGTTCGACATCGCTGCAGATGTGGGCAGCGTGGTGCACACCTCGAGCCGACGAGGCAGGACGCTGGTCGCGCGGCTTGATGTACTGCGCAGCGAGTTCCTCCCGTCGGGTGTTCAGCTCGTCGCGTCGGTCGGTGTCTACTCCGTGGCCCATACCAACAGTTCAGCACCTTCCGGCCCGGTTGTGAACTCCAGCGGCGCGTCGCCGGTGATGCGGACCGCATCGCCTTGGTGGAGATCGCCGGCCTCGTCGAGCGCGCCGCTGCCCAGGGCGACGAAGATGTGCACGTGTTCGGCGGTCGGGATCCGCACCGATTCGCCAGCCTGCAGTCGTCCGCCCCACAGCGTCGCGTCCTTCTGGTGGATGTGGATGGCACCGGGGTGGCCCTGTCCGCTGGCGAGCGGAACAAGACCACCGTTGGCGAGATCGGCGTTGAGGTCGCGTTGCTCGTAGCCGGGTTGGATGCCGGCGGTGTCGGGCAGGACCCACATCTGCACGAAGTGCACCGGTTCGTCGGGGCTGGCGTTCATCTCGCTGTGGCGAATGCCGCGCCCGGCGCTCATCCGTTGTGCGAGGCCGGGGTAGAGGACGCCCTTGTTGCCCTCGCTGTCCTGGTGCTCGAGCCGGCCCGACAGCACCCAGGTGACGATCTCCATGTCGCGGTGGCCGTGGGTACCGAAACCCTGCCCGGCGGCGACGACGTCGTCGTTGTTCACCAGCAGCAGGCCATGCCCATCATGACGTGGCGAGTAGTGCGGTCCGAAGTTGAAGTTGTGGCGGGAGTGCAACCAGCCGATGTCGGTGAGGAACCGGTCGTCGGCCTTCTGAACGGTGATCGTGCTCATGCTCGCTCCAACGTCATTGCGAGCGCAATATTCCCGTCCGGAGTAGGGCACTCTGCCCGCTCAGGGCCGGCCAGTCAACCCGCACCCGGTCGAGGTTGGGCGCGATTCGTCCCAGTAATGGGACCATTCGCCCCCACGGGCGCGGAGTGACCCAGATTTGGGACGTTTCGCGCCCAATGAGGGAGGTCGCCAGGGGGTGCCGAGTGCCCGGGATGTGCGCCCTCGGTCGAGGGCTTCGGTGCCCTCAAATGGGAGACACGCGCTCAGGTCCGCCGGATCAGGGCGTGGTGGTGTCGGTGACCTGCGGCCGGGCGACCGGCGCCACCGTGGTCCACACGGCGTCGCTGTCGAAGCCGAGCGCCCAGAACGCCACGCCGCCGATGCGCTCGGCACGGGCCAGACCGATGCGGTCGAGCGTGCCCTGCTCGTCGATGAAGTGGACCTCGCGCGACTGGGTGCACGACGTGCTGCCGTCGGTGACCTCGAGGTCGTACGTGAAGCTCGACTCTCGTGTGATCGGGTCGAACGCCGGTGTGGCGTTGCGCTTCGCGGCCAACTCCTCGACGTTGCGCTGGGTGACCGTCGTGGTGCCCTCCGCCGTCGCCGGGCAAATCCCCGATGTGCCGACCACCCAGTTGCGACCGTACAGGCCGACGCCCAGCACGATGCGAGTGTCGTCGTCGACCGCTCGCTTGGCTGCCTTCACAGCCACCTTCACCCAGTCGTACGGGGCGATCGGGCCTGGCTCGCCCACGCTGTAGTCGTACCCCATGATGCGAATGCGGTCGACGACCTCGCCGATCGCGGCGTAGTCGTACACCCAGTACCCGCTGTCGGCCGTGCGCTCGGTGTCGTAGATGGGCGGAATGCTGACCGTCAACAACTTGCCCTGGGTGTGCAGGGCCTGGGCGAGTTGCTCGACGAATGCGACCCAGTTCGGTCGGGTGGTCTCCCACGTCGCCCTCGAGTCGGCGAACGCGAACTGCTCGTAGTCGATGTCGATGCCGTCGTACCCGTTGGCCGTGACCAGCTCGAGGACGGCCGCCACATGCGTGGCGCGCTGGTCGGGGTCGGCGAGGACCCCAGCCATGCCCCCTGCCGGCATCGCGTCCGAGATGGACGGCACCACCTTGCCGCCGGTCTCGCGGATGGCCGCGAGGAGCGGCAGGGTGAGCTCGGCGGTGCCGTTGCCCGACAACGAGATGTCGCCGGCGCTGTTCGCCTGATACCAGAACGGCGACACCTCGTGCAGCGACCTGCCGTGCGTCGCGACCGACGCGGTGCCGTCGGCGAGCGTCCAGTACGGCGCCCACGCGCTGATGGGGATGTCGACCAGCGGGGGGAGCGGGTCGTCGCGGAGTACGACCGCAGCGCCCACGCCGACCGCGGCGACCGCGACCAGACCGGTGGCGAGCAGACCCCAGCGCCGACGCCTGCGTGGAGCCCGATCGGTGGCCGATATGCCGAGTGCCGCCAGGTCGATCTCGTGCATCGAACCGACTCGCGTGTACTCGGCCGAAGGCGGGATGTCGACGACGTTCGGCACCGCGAACGTGCGGCACCCGGCGGCGACGGCGCTGCGGACGCCGGTGGGCGAGTCCTCGATGGCGACACAGTCGCTCGCGCGCACGCCCAGCTTCGCCGCTGCCGCGAGATACGGCTCGGGGTGTGGCTTGCCCTGCGACACCTCGTCGCCCGTGATGACGACGTCGAACGTCCCGGGCGGCAGCGCCCCGACGACGGCGTGCGCGAACCGGGTCCAACTCATCGTGACGAGCGCGTTCGGGACGCCGGCCTTGCGAACCGCAGCGAGGAGCTCCTTCGCCCCGGGCCGCCACGGCACGTGTTGTTGCATGCGAGCGATGACGCCGTCGAGCAGACGATTCACGAGGTCGTCGATCGGCAGGTCGACGCCGCCACGGTCGCGGATGATCGCAGCCGAGTCGCGCAGGTCCTTCCCGACGAGCGAGTGCGCTTTCTCGTCGTCCCATTCGCCGCCGAACTCGGCCACCAGTTCGTACTCGGTCGCGATCCAGTACGGCTCGGTGTCGACGATGGTGCCGTCCATGTCCCACAGGACGGCGGCGGGACGCGTCGCCTCAGAGCGAGAGGGCAATGCGTCGACCTTCCAGCACGGCTTCGAGGATGGTGCGCGGTGCCACGCAGTCGCCGGCCTGGTGGTGGACGTCGGGCAGCGGATCGGTGGGCAGACGGAACCCGCAGTCGACCACGGCCGCGCACGCAATGGTGCGTCGCTCTCCGCTGAAGCGGTCCTCCAGTTCGACCTCGCCCGGTCGAACGGCGCGCAGCAGCGAGCGGCGTTCGATGCGGGCACCGCACTGAGCGAGCCGGGTGTTCGCGGGGGCCAGGTCACCGGTTCGGGAGAGCTCGTTGCCGGCGATCTGGTCCTGCGTGACCAGCACGGCCCGCTGGCCGAGCTGCTCGGCGATGGCGACGCCGATGGGTCCGCCGATGGGGTCGAACAGAACGATGGCACCGGTATCGGGCCAGGGCGCGACGCCACCGTCGAAGACGGCGCGCCACGCGTCGACGACATCGATGAGCGCAGCGCCCTCGGCGACGTCGAACGGGACGCGACCCGCCTGCCCGCCGGTGCACTGGACGACCACTTCGTCGGCCGCCGGAACGGCATCGACGGCGCCGAGCTGTACGAGAACGCCCGCGTCCTCCACCTCGCGTGCCAGCCAATCGACCAGCGGTCGAGCTTGGGGAATGAGGGCCGCCACACCACCGAGGCGTTCGGCGCGTTCGACGATCCGCACGTGATGACCCCGTGCGGCAGCGATGCGGGCGGTCTCCATGCCGGCGACACCGCCGCCGACGACCACCACGTCGCGAGGACGCGGCGACACGGCCAGCCAGTTCGGGTCGTCGGTCTCGTGGCCGCTGGACGGCTCGCCGACGCAGGTGACGATGGGGTTGCGACCGTCGCGCACCTGACAGGTCTGGTTGCATCGAATGCACGGGCGAATTCGATCGGTCTGGCGTTCGGCCAGTTTCACGGTGAGGTCGGGGTCGGCGATCTGTCCACGGGTGATCTCGGCGCCGTCGCACATCCGCTCGGACACCGCCCAGTTCGCCGTCTGCGCGTCGAGCGAGCCCTGCAGAAAGACCGCAGTGGTCGGGAGGGCTTCCTTCACCGACCGGGACAATGCGATGTTGAATCCTGCCGGCTCGTGGAAGTCCGGCCGTGTCTTCTCGACCGAGAAGATCGATCCCCGCACCACCACGATGTAGTCGATGCCTTCGGCGACCAACTCGGACGCGATGCCGGGTGCCATCTCGGGTGTGATGCCCGCCCACGGCGCGAGCTCGTCGCACGACAGGCGCAGTCCGACGACCGCTTCCCCGACAGCGCCGCGCACCGCCCGGATGACCTGCTTGGCGAACAGCGTGCGCTCGGCCCACTCGTCGCCGCGATGGTTGGTGAGCCCGCTCAGGAACTGGCGCACCAGGCTGTGCTGACCGGCGTTGATCTCGACGCCGTCGCACCCGGCCGCGACCGCCGCGGCGGCCGCGTCGGCGAAGCCCTGCACGACCGCGGCGATGTCGTCGGCTTCCATCCACTTCGGAACTTCGCGGGCGTTCACCTCGGGGACGCGGCTGGGTGCCCACAGTTCGCGCTGGCTGTACGCACTGCTGCCCTGACCGCCGGCGTGATCGAGCGATGCGATGACGGTCGCACCATGGGCGTGGCAGGCAGCGGCGATGGCCGTCCACCCCTCGGCGCACCTCGACGCCAACGGGGCTCGCTCGTAGGGCCAGTCACTCGCATGGACGCTGGCGCCCTCGGTGACGACGATGCCGGAGCCACCCTTGGCGCGGCGTTCGTAGTACGCGGTGTGTCGCGCGGTGAAGCGTCGGTGGTCGTCACCCAGGTTGGTGACGTGGGGTCCGAACATCACCCGGTTGCGGGCGGTGTGGCCGCCCAACTGCAGGGGCTCGAGCAACGGCATGGTCAGTTGCGCACCAGCCGCAGCACCGGAATGGTGCGGGTGGTCTTCGCCGCGTAGTCGTTGAAGAACGGCATGATCAGTGCGTGGGCGTCCCACAACCGTTGGCGATCGTCGCCGCTGGTCTCGATCACCGATGCCGCGTACGAATCGGTGCCCACCTCGACCGTGACCGTCGGGTTGGTGGTGATGTTGTGGTACCAGGCGGGGTTGTTCGGCGCGCCGCCCATGGAGGCGATGAGGACGACGTCGTCACCGTCGAAGCTGCACACCAGCGGCGTGGTGCGCACGACGCCGGACTTCGCGCCCTTGTGGGTGATGAGCGTCATCGGCAGGCCCTCGAAGCGGCCGCCCACCTTGCCGCCACGGGCGCGGAACTCGGCGATCACCTGCTGGTTGAAGTCGTTCATGTCGGTCACTCGCACGACGCTAGTGCGGAGGTCGCCCGCCATCCCCACCACTGGGCGTTCACCAGGAACTTAAGTTCGCGCGGACACGCCGCGGGCCGGTCAGGTGTCGGTACGAGCCGTGGACAACTCGGTGCCGCGCAGCAGGCGCTTGATGTTGCTGCCGTGCCGCAGGAGCAGGAGTGCGTTGATCGCGACCATGGTGGCGATCTCCCACCGGGGGATGTGGAACAGCAAAGCCAGCACCGGCAAGCCGATGATCAAGGCGATGGACGCCACCGATGACTTCTTCGTCAGCTTCAGCACGACGATCCACACGACGCCGAGAATGGCGCTGATGGCGGGCTGCATGACGAACATCGCGCCGGCCATGGTCGCCACGCCCTTGCCGCCCTTGAACCGACGGGTCACCGGGAACATGTGCCCCAGCACGCTGGCCGCGATGAGCGCGTAGGCGACCCTGTCCTCGCCGACGACGAACGTGCCGACCAGGGCGGGAATGATGCCCTTCAGTGCATCGAGCACGAACACCATGACGCCCCACTTGCGACCCATGATGCGCGACACGTTGCTCGCGCCCGGATTGCCGGAGCCGACCTTGGTGATGTCGATGCCCCGACTGCGCGCCACCATGACCGCGCTGGGGAAGGTCCCCAGGAAATACGCAGGCAGGATCAGCAACCACTTCACGTGGTGCACGTTACGTGACGACGAGTCGTCCGTTCCGGTTCGCGTGGGCGGGCTTGGTGTGGTCCTGCATCGGACGCGGTTTCAGCGCCACCGGCACCGCCGCCAGTTGGGCCAACGCCACTTCGCCGTCGCCGCCGACGCACTCGGGGTCGGGCCCGTCGAGGGGGAGTCCGGTGAAGAACTTCGCTGCCATGCAACCGCCCTGGCACGCGTCGAACGAACCGCAGCTCGCGCAGGCTCCGGCCGACTGCGGCTCGCGCAGCGACGTGAACAGGTCGCTGCGCTTCCACACCTCGGCGAAGCCACCGGGGTCGCGCACGTTGCCGGCCTTGAACTGGTCGTGAATGACGAACGGGCACGCGTACACGTCACCGACGGGGTCGATGAGGCACACCACACGACCGGCGCCACACATGTTGAGACCCGGAAGCGGATCGCCGAGCGCGTTGAGGTGGAAGAACGAGTCGCCGGTGAGGACGTTCTCGCCGTTGCTCATCAGCCAGTCGTAGATCTCGCGCTGCTGGGCATTGGTGGGGTGAAGATGGTCCCAGCTGTCGACGCCGCGACCGCTCGGGCGCAGGCGGGTGACCCGAAGTTGTGCGCCGTAGCTGTCGGCGAGTGCCTTGAACTCGTCGAGCTGCGGCACGTTCTGACGGGTGACGACGACGCTGATCTTGAACGGACCGAAGTCGGCGGCGGCGAGGTTGTCCATCGCCCGGCGGGCCATGTCGTAGCTGCCCGCACCGCGCACGAGGTCGTTCGTGGCCGCGTCGACGCCGTCGAGGCTGATCTGGATGTCGAGGTAGTCCATCGATGCCAGACGGCGGGCCTTCTCGGTGTCGATGAACGCGCCGTTGGTCGAGAACTTCACACCGATGCCGCTGGCCACCGAGTACTCGACGAGTTCGAAGAAGTCGCGCCGAACCATTGGCTCGCCACCGCCGATGTTGATGTAGAAGACCTGCAGGTCGCGCAGCTCGTCGAGCACGCGCTTGGCCTCGCTGGTCGACAGCTCCCGTGTGTCGCGCTGACCCGACGACGACAGGCAGTGCACGCACTGCAGGTTGCACGCGTAGGTGAGCTCCCACGTCAGGCAGATGGGCGCATCGAGCCCGGTCTTCAGTTGCGACACCAGGGTTTCAGCGCTCAACGACGATCTCCGACTTCATCAACGACTCGACGGCCTTGGCGAACGACGGCCAGCGCCGCCGATCGATGCCGCACGCCTCGAGCGTGGCGGCCAGCGACGGATGCTCGCCCAGGTGCTGTACGACCGACACCATGTCGGTGTGCTGCAGGAACACCAGGCGGCGGTTCCCGTAGTGATAGGCGAGTGCACCGAACGGCTCGGGACGCAGCGCGACCTGCGGATGCAGGGCGAGCGGCCGCTCGAGCAGCGGGTTCAGCAGCTCAGTAGACACCGCACATGCCGTCGATGGAGATCTCCTCCACCAACAGCTCTTCCTCGACGAGGATGTCCTGCTCGGTCTGCTCGATGACGGCGTCCTGCTCCATGTGGGCACGTTATCCCGGACCGAGGCGGGGTGGGAAGTCGCTAGGGTCGCAGATCCTGTGAGCGACGACCTCTTCCCCGACCTGGGCCCCGAGCGGGAACACCTGGCGTTCTCGCTGCGCTGCCGCGACGACATGATCGCGCGGTTCTCGCGTCTCGATCCCGACGCATCGGCCGACGAGATCACCAAGGAGTACATCGAGGTCACGGTGGCCGAAGCGCTGGAGGATCTGCAGACCCCCGGCGCCGGCGAGTTCTTCGGTCGCATCACCGAGGAACGCCACGCCCACCACCAACGCGGCGAGGTGTGGTACATCGGTCGGCGGCACATCGAGGACGACGCCCACGACCCGGTGGTGGTCGACTGGCGCGCCCCCATCGCCGCGCCCTTCTACCGCGCCACCCACGCCGACCCGTTCGGGCTGGCCCATCGTCGACGGTTCACGCTCGCCGACGGCGACCTCACCGCGTACCTCGACGAGCAACTCGACGACCCGGATCACGACACCGGCGGCTCGGGCATTCCCGACCCGGTGCTGGCCGAGATCGGTGCCGCTCGCACCGGCGCAATGAAGGAGATCGTCGCCACCATCCAGGCCGAGCAGGACGTCGTCATCCGCGCCCCGCTCGACCAGGTGCTGGTGGTGCAGGGCGGCCCCGGCACCGGCAAGACCGCCGTCGGTCTGCACCGCGCCGCGTACCTGCTGTTCGAGCACCGGCGTCGTCTGGTGCGCGACGGGGTGCTGGTGGTCGGGCCGAACCGGGTCTTCCTCGACTACATCGGCAACGTGCTGCCCAGCCTGGGTGAGCGCAGTGTGCAGCAACGCACGGCGCTCGACCTGTGCGTGCCGAAGGTCGAGATCACGGGTGTCGACGACGTCGACCAGCGCCGGCAGAAGGGCAGCGAGGAGATGCTCGCGGCGCTCGAGGCGGCGGTCGTGCAGCACGTGAAGGTGCCCGACGAGGATCTGCGCATTCCCATCGGTGCGCGCACGCTCACCATCACCCGCGACGAAGTGGCCCAATGGCTGGCCGCTGCGCTCGACGCGAAGGGCCCGGTGAACAAGCGGCGCGACTCGTTGCGCGGCATGGTCGAGCGCGACATGATGCGTCGCTACGACCGCGACGACGTGTGGTCGAAGGCGCCGGCGTTGAAGGCGGCGTTGAACAAGGCGTGGCCCACGCAGCAACCGATCAAGGTGGTCGACCATCTGCTGCCCGGTCCGGGTGGCAAGCGCCGGCAGTGGACCGTGGCCGATCAGTTCCTGGTCGACGAGGCCAACTCGCTGCTCGTCGGCACCCCCTTCACCTACGGTCACGTCGTCGTCGACGAGGCACAGGACCACAGTGCCGTCGCGCTCCGCTGCATCGGCCGACGTAGCCCGGGCGGGTCGATGACCATCCTCGGCGACCTCGCCCAGAGCACCACGCCGGCGGGTCAGCGCAACTGGGACGACGCGCTGCGCCTGCTGCGTGTGGGCGGCGCCGGCGCGGAGGTCGCCCACCTGACCATCGGCTACCGCGTCCCTGCGCCGATCCTCGACGTGGCGAACCGGCTGCTGCCGTTCACGGGTGTCACCACCCCGGCGAGCCGCAGCGTGCGCACCGAAGGCGTCGCACCGGTCGTGCGACACGTCATCGACGACGACGTCGCGGTCGCAGCGGCCGACGAGCTGCGCGTCGTCCGCCATCGTCACCACAACACCGGCATGGTCGCCCCGGAGGCGATGTTCCCGGCCCTCACCGAAGCCCTTGCGGCCATTGGACTGCAGGCGGTCGATCGTGTGCACTCGCTGGGCCACGACGATGTGCCGTTGTTCCACGCAGAAGCCGTGAAGGGCCTCGAGTTCGACGGCGTCGTGGTCGTGAACCCGCACGAGATCTTCGACGGCAGCGAGCGCGGCGCCCGTCTGCTGTACGTGGCCATGACCCGAGCCGTGCAGGTGCTGCACTTCGTCACCTCTGCACCGCTGCCGACCGCCCTCTCCTGAACTGTCGGCGAACCACCGATCAGGTTCGATCGGCGGC
>JANMFL010000498.1:0-4005 GCA_031377945.1 Acidimicrobiaceae bacterium
CGCGGCCCGCGAAATACCCCCGTCGGAGGGGGTCACCCTCCCCCTCTTCGTGACACCCCTCAGGTAGACTGAAACCCTCTTGTGGCGTCGGTTTTCGTCCCCCCGAACGAGCCCGTCCGCCACCTCCGAACCCCCAGGTCAACGCCTGTTTTACCCCCGAACTGATCCCGTGCGGTTCCCTCAAGCGATAGAGGTGTGTGTGGCTTCCGACGCCAAGCAACCAAGTGCCGATTACGGCGCCAAAGACATCCAGGTCCTGGAGGGCCTCGACCCGGTCCGAAAGCGGCCGGGAATGTACATCGGATCCACCGGTCTGACGGGTCTCCACCACCTCATCTGGGAGGTCGTCGACAACTCCGTCGACGAGGCGATGGCGGGCTTCTGCACCCGCATCACGGTCACCCTCCAGGCCGACGGTGGCTGCCGAGTCGACGACGACGGCCGCGGAGTGCCGGTCGACGCGTACCCCTCCGGTCCGCACAAGGGCAAGAGCGCGGTCGAGGTCGTCCTCACGGTGCTCCACGCCGGCGGCAAGTTCGGCGGCGAGGGCTACAAGGTCTCCGGCGGACTGCACGGCGTCGGCGTCAGCGTGGTCAACGCGCTGTCCGAGCGCCTGTTCATCCAGGTCGACAAGAACGGTCGCCGGTACGAGCAGGAATACGCCAAGGGCGGCCGCCCGCAGGGCAAGCTCGCCGAGGTCGGCCCCACCCCGTCGAGCGGGCGCACGTCGGGCACCACGGTCACGTTCTGGCCCGACCCGGTCATCTTCGCCTCCGAGGGCACCGAGTTCGTCAGCCGCACGGTGCTCGAGCGCCTGCAGACCATGGCGTTCCTGAACCGCGGCCTCGAGATCGTGTTCGACGATCAGCGGCCCGAGCGGGAACAGCAGGTCACGTTCCAGTACAAGGGTGGCGTCACCGACTTCGTCAAGCACCTCAACGCGTCGAAGGAGGCCCTGTTCAGCAAGGTCGCCCACTTCGAGGAAGAGGACGACGATGGCGGCCAGACACTCGACATCGCCATGCAGTGGAACACGGGCTACCACGAGGGCATCCACGGGTACGCCAACGGCATCAGCACCATCGAAGGTGGCATGCACGTCGAGGGCTTCAAGACCGCCCTCACCAGCGTCGTCAACAAGTACGCCCGTGCCAAGGGCTTGCTGAAGGAGAAGGACGACAACCTCCTCGGCGAGGACATCCGCGAGGGCATCACGGCCATCATCGCCGTGAAACTTCGCGAGCCGCAGTTCGAGGGCCAGACCAAGGCCAAGCTCGGCAACGTGCCGATGCGCAGCTTCGTGCAGAAGGCCACCAACGAGAAGTTGGCCGAATGGCTCGACGAGAACCCGGCCGAGGCGAACAAGATCGTCAAGAAGGCCCAGTCCGCCGCACAGGCTCGCGTCGCGGCGAAGAACGCCCGCAACGCCATCCGCCGCAAGACGGCCCTCGCCGGTGCGGGCATGCCCGACAAGCTGAAGGACTGCAGCAGCGGCAACCCGGAGGAGAGCGAGATCTTCATCGTCGAGGGCGACTCCGCCGGTGGTTCGGCGCTCAACGCCCGCGACCCGCGCACCCAGGCGCTGCTGCCCATCCGCGGCAAGATTCTCAACGTCGAACGCGCTCGCCTCGACAAGATGCTGAAGAACAACGAGATCCAGGCGCTGATCACGGCCATCGGTGGCGGTGTCGGCGACGAGTTCGACGTGACCAAGGCCCGCTATCACAAGGTCATCGCGCTGTGCGATGCCGATGTCGACGGCAGCCACATCCGCACGTTGCTGCTCACGTTCTTCTTCCGCCAGATGCGCGGCCTGGTCGAGGCCGGCTACGTGTACATCGCACAGCCGCCGCTGTTCTCCACGCTGGTCGGCAAGGAGAAGGTGTACCTGAAGGACGAGCACGCCAAGGTGCGGTTCCTCGAGGCGCATCCGAACCACAAGAACGACTTCAACCGGCTGAAGGGCCTGGGCGAGATGGACTGGCAAGAGCTCAAGCCGACCACCATGGACACCCGCACCCGAACGCTGCTGCAGGTGACGGTCGAAGAGGCCGCCGTGGCCGACGAGATCACCAGCGTGCTGATGGGCGACGACGTCGACAGCCGCAAGCAGTTCATCACCGCCAACGCCCGCGACGTACGAAACCTGGACTTCTGACATGAGCGACACCCCCACCACTCCTCCCGAGGGCGACGGTCCCGGCGACGACATCCAGCCCATCCAGCTGCAGGACGAGATGGAGCGCAGCTTCATCGACTACGCGATGTCGGTCATCATGTCGCGTGCCCTGCCCGACGTGCGCGACGGGCTCAAGCCCGTGCACCGCCGGATCATCTGGGACATGGATCAGCAGGGCTTCCGTCCCAACCGGGCCCACGTGAAGTCGGCCCGAGTCACGGGCGACACCATGGCCAAGTACCACCCGCACGGCAACTCGGCGATCTACGACGCCCTGGTGCGCATGGCCCAGCCGTTCAGCCTGCGTCACCCGTTGATCGACTTCCACGGCAACTACGGCTCACCCGACTTCGGTGCCGCCGCCGAGCGGTACACCGAATGCCGACTCCACCCGCTCGCCATGCAGATGCTCGCCGACATCGACGAAGAGACCGTCGACATGCGGGCCAACTACGACAACACCACCGAAGAGCCGTCGGTGCTGCCGGCGCGTTTCCCGAACCTGCTCGTCAACGGCAGCCAGGGCATCGCCGTCGGTATGGCCACGAGCATCCCGCCGCACAACCTCGGCGAGGTCATCGACGCGACCATCCACCTCATCGACAACCCCGAGGCCACGGCCGACGATCTCATGCAGTTCGTCAAGGGTCCCGACTTCCCGACGGGCGGCATGATCCTCGGTCGGGCCGGCATCATCGACGCCTACCGCACCGGTCGCGGCAGCATCAAGATGCGGGCCAGCGCGACCATCGAAGAGGGTCGTCGCGGCGGCATGCAGATCATCGTCACCGAACTGCCGTATCAGGCCAGCTGCTCGTCGATCGCCGGTCGCATCCAGGAACTCGTCGACGGTGGCGACCTCGACGGCATCGCCGACGTGAACGACGCATCTGCCGGCGGCAAGACCAACCTGGTCATCACGCTCAAGCGCGACGCCAACGCCAACGTGGTGTTGAACAACCTGTACAAGCTCACCCAGCTGCAGAGCAGCTTCCCGGTGAACATGGTGGCGCTCGTGCACGGGGTGCCGCGCACACTCAACCTCGTGCAGGCACTGCAGGGCTACGTCGAGCACCAGGTCGACGTCATCACCCGACGCACCCAGTACCGACTCGACAAGGCCAAGCGTCGCGAGCACATCCTCGACGGTCGCATCAAGGCCCTCAACGTCATCGATGAGATCATCGCTCTCATCCGGGCGAGCGACGACGCCTCGGCGGCGAAGGCCGGCCTGATGGCCGAGCCGTTCGAGTTCAGCGAGATCCAGGCCACCGACATCCTCGAGATGCGCTTGTCGCAGCTCACCCGTCTGAGCCGCATCGACCTGATGACCGAACTCGACGACGTGAAGGCGCGGATCATCGAGCTGCAGAGCATCCTCGACTCGCCCGAGAAACTGCGTGGAGTGATCAAGTCCGAGATGCTCGCCATCAAGGAAGAGTTCGCGACACCGCGCGTCTGCCCGATCACCTACGACTCCGGCGAGATGAGCATCGAGGATCTCGTCGACGACAAGGAACTGGTCATCGTGATGACCGAGGCCCAGTACGTGAAGGCGGTCCCCGCCGGTTCGTTCAAGACGCAGGGCCGAGGCGGCCGCGGTGTAGCGGGCGCGAAGCTGAAGAGCGACGACATCGTGCGCCACGTGATTTTCACCACCGCGCACGCGTTCCTGCTGTTCTTCAGCAACCGCGGCAAGGTCTACCGTCTGCGGGCGATGGATGTGCCCGAGCGCAAGCGCCAGGCGAAGGGCATGCCGATCGTCAACCTGCTGCCCCTCCAGGCCGGCAAGACGATTCAGGCGATCATCGACACCCGCGACTTCG
>JANMFL010000525.1:0-2649 GCA_031377945.1 Acidimicrobiaceae bacterium
CTCGATGTCGTCGAGGGGCACCGGCCCGTAGCTGCGCGAGTCGACCGACTCGAGCCGGTTGTCACCGAGCAGGAACACCTGTCCGGCGGGCACGACGATGGGGCCCCAGTAGTAGCCGCTCATCTGGTCGTGGTTCGCGTACGGCTCGGCGACCGGACGCCCGTTGCGGATGAGCACCCCGTCGTCGATGCCGATGCTGTCGCCGCCGACAGCGACGATGCGCTTGACCACGGACTGCCGAGTATCGGGCGTGACCGCCATCACGATGTCGCCGATGGCCGGATCGACGAAGCGATACGACACCTGATCGATGACCAACGCGTCGCCGTCGTGCAGCGTGGGCTCCATGCTGGAGCCCTCGGTGAGCACCGGTTGGGCCACGAACAGCCGTACCAGCAGCAACAACGCCATCAGGCCGAGCCCGCCGCGCAGGAGCCGCGACGACCGCGGCCGAGCCTGGACGGGCGACCCGACCTCCGAGTCGGCGAGCGACTCGGGGTCGGCCACGTCCGTCGAGACCGACATCAGCCGATGGTGCAGTTCGACATCACGGTCCATGCGGCGAAGGCACAGAACGCGAGGCCGCAGCACATCAGCGCGGTGGTCGTGCGCGACCGCGCCTTCGTCGGCAGCATGCCGACGAGGAGCACGATCAGCACGAGCTCGACGATGAGGGCGAACATGTCGAACGCCCCGACCCCTTCGGGTTGCGCCGGGAGAAACGCACGCCCTGGGGCCTTCGGCGAGTGATGCGCTGTGATGGCGGGCTGACCCGGCAACGCGGCCAGCCGGCTGGCGACGTACACCGACACCACGAGCACATTGCTCCAGATGCCGGCGAGGACCGTCTTCACGCCGGTGTGGTTCAGGTACAACGCCAGCGCGAGCGCCAACTGCGCCACCGTCAGGGCGCCGAAGAACACGCCTGAGGCCTGCCACCAACGCCAGTGCGTCGGGGTGGAGATGCCGTGGGCTATCCCTGCTGCGGCCGCCAGGAGGATGGACGCGTCGACGGCGATGGATCGGGTCGCCGGCGTCGATGCGACGTCGGTGACCCCCGCCGTGTTCCCGGTCCGCCCCGGGAACACGACAGCAGTCAGGTCAGAGGACATCGATCGCCTCGTACGCCTTGCTCTTCGCGCACGACGCCGTCATCGGGTCGTTGTCGACGAGGAACGTCGCGTGCTCGGAGCCGGGCTGCGGCTGCACCTCGAACTGCGTCATCATGTCGTGGTCCTCGTGCACCAGGTTGTGGCAGTGGACCATGTACCTGCCGCAGGAGTCGAACCTGACGAGGAGCTCGATGGTCTCGTTCTCGCCGGTGTAGACGACGTCCTTCGGGCCACGCTCGTGCGCCATCGCCGGGGCACCATTGCGACGCAGCACCTTGAAGTCGACGAGGTGGATGTGCAACGGGTGGTACCAGCCACCGGACTTGTTCTGGATGATCCACTTCTCGACCGTGCCCTCCATCGGGCGGGCCTCGGCGAACTGGTAGTTGCTGGCGACGATCTTCTCCCAGGTGGTGCCGTTCACGGTCCAGGCCCCGTTCTGCCGTTCGAGGCGGAGCGTGGTCGTCTTGATGGTGCCGTCGGGGTTCTTCACGCACATGGCCTCGGTGAGGTTCATGATGTCGTTCTTCTGGCTGAGGATGCTCGGCACCGAGTTGTTGGTGGTGTCGGTGACGGTGGTGCCGACCTGGAACTGCATCACCTTGTTGGTGTTGGTGTAGTTCACGTTGTTCGTCGGGCTGGTGTTCATCAGGTTGATGGTCTGACCGGCCGACTTCGAGAAGTCGATGACGATCTCGTAGCGCTCACCGCTGAGCTGGCGGTGGCTGGTGATGGTGACCGGCGCGGGCATGAGGCCGCCGTCGGTGCCGATCACCTGGTACGAGGCGCCGTTGCTGAGCGAGAACTTGAACGAACGCGAGATGGCCGCAGTGAGCACCCGGAAGCGGTACTTGCGCGGCTCGACCTTCATCACCGGCCACGGCACGCCGTTGACCAGGATGACGTTGCCCCAGTGACCCGACTGGTTGGCGAGGGACCACAGAAGTTGGGCCTTCTTGCGGCCGTCAGGGCCGGTGTACGGCGCCTGGAACATCGCGTCACCGATGGTGAGGGCGATGTCGTACTTGCCCTTGGGCAGCGGCAGCGCACGCTCTTCGGGGTCGTACATGTGGTACTGGCCGACCAGGCCGTGGTAGGCGTTCTCGGCCGTGTGGTGCACACCGTGGTCGTGGTACCAGAGGGTACGAGCCTTCTGGAAGTTCGGGTAGTGGTAGTCCTTGTACTCACCCGGGCGGGTGATGTCGCTGGCGTATCCGTCGTACTGGGGCAGCGAGGCCGACCCGTGCAGGTGCACCGAGGTCCACGGCTCGTAACCGAGCGTGGGGTGCACCGCCGGCAGGTCGTTGCAGTGACGAACCACGGCCTGGCGACCTTGCTGCACGATGATCGTGGGGCCGGGCACCGAACCGTTGTAACCGAAGAGCAGCGTGTCGTAGTCGGGGATGATCTGGGCTTCGACGGCCTGCATGGACATCTTGTAGTAGTCGCACGTGGCGTCCTTGCGGAACGGCACGGCGACCGGCGCCTGCTTGAACGGCAGGGTGAACGGCTTGGGCAGCAGGGCGTCCGGCATGGC
>JANMFL010000095.1:0-2039 GCA_031377945.1 Acidimicrobiaceae bacterium
GTCGATGACACCGAACCGAAGTTGGAACCCGAACGATCCCTGTCGACCACCGTCACCGACGACGGATGTCTGCTCGGCCGGTTCGAACTCGACCCCGCCGGTCGGGTCGAGTTCCAGACCGCACTCGACAACGCGCTCACCTGGAACGGCAACGACGAAACACGTTCGGTCGAACAACGTCGTGGTGATGCCTTGTTCGACATCGTCGCGTTCTTCAACCTCAACCACGCCGGTGACGGCACACCGCGGCACCATCCACACCTGTCGATGTCGATGCACGAAACCTCCGCCACCAGCGGCCAACCCGATGCGACCAACGACGCCGACGGCGAACCCCTCGACCCCGATGTGACGTCGGCGAAGATGTGTGACTGCATCATCCACACCATCCTGCGCGACGCCGACAACGCACCGCTGTCGTTCGGGCGGGCCCGCTACACCGTCCCCCGACCGCTGTTCAAACAAGTCGCCGCCCGCGACGGCGGCTGCCGATTCCCCGGCTGCGACCGACCCGTCAAATGGACCGAAGCACACCACCTGATCTGGTGGGAACGCCACGGCCCGACCGACTACCACAACCTCGCCCTGTTGTGTTCGAGACATCACCACCTGGTCCACAAACAGGACCTCAGGCTCGAATGGGTCAACGGATGGGACCTCCAAGTCACCTGGCCCGACCACACCATCCGCACCAGCCAACCCCGCGGCGCACCACCCACACACGCCCCACTCACCCGCGCCGCCTGAACCCGAACACGCCAGCCACCCCAGCCGGGGTGGCACCGGCGCGCCCACACCCACATCGATCAGCTCGGGGCGGTGCTGGGTCAGCGCCCGCTGCAGGCGGCCTCGGCACCGCAGCCCAGGCAGGGTCGAAGGTCCGTATCCGCTTCGAACCACGGGGCATACGCTCAGCCACAGATGCCGTTCACGATTGTTCGACGCGAGCACCTGACCCCGAACACATTCCTGTGGGAAGTGGATGCCCCCGATGTCGCCGCTGCAGCGCGCGCGGGCCAGTTCGTAATGATCCGGCTGCACGATGGCGCCGAGCGAATTCCGCTCACCATCGCCGACTTCGACGTCGAGCGCGGCACCGTGACCATCGTCGTGCAGTCCCTCGGCCGCTCGACCGCCGAGATGCGCGACAAGTACCACGAGGGCGACACGTTCGCCGACCTCGTCGGTCCCCTGGGCATGCCCACCGAGATCGAGACCGTGCCCCCCGGGGTCGACCGCCATGTGGTGCTCGTGGGCGGCGGTCTGGGTGTGGCGCCGGTGTTCCCACAGCTGCGGGCGTTCAAGCAGGCCGGCTACCGCACCACCGCGATCGTCGGGTTCCGCAGCGCCGACCTGCAGTTCTGGACCGACAAGCTGGGAGAGTTCGCCGACGAACTGATCGTGTGCACCGATGACGGCAGCGCCGGTCGGGCAGGACTGGTCACCGACGCACTCGCCGAGGTGGTGGCTCACGACCGGCCCGAACTGGCCGTCGCCATCGGGCCGATGGTGATGATGCGTGCGTGCGGCGAGGTGACACGACCTGCCGGCGTGCACACCGTCGTGTCCCTGAACACGATCATGGTCGACGGCACCGGCATGTGCGGCTCGTGTCGAGTGACCGTCGACGGCGTCACCCGTTTCGCGTGCACCGATGGGCCCGACTTCGACGCGCATGCCGTCGACTTCGACGAGCTGCTCATCCGCCAGCGTCGGTTCAAGGACGAAGAACAGGCCGCAGCGGCCGACTACGAGCACCGCTGCAAGGTCGAGCAGACGCTGTTCGTCGACGGCAGGCGCACCTACAAGAAGCTGCGCGAGATCGAGCCGACGAAGGTGCCGATGCCCGAACGCGACGCCGCCGTGCGGTCACGCACGTTCGACGAAGTGACCTTGGGCTACTCGCTCAGCGAGGCGATGCGCGAGGCCGAGCGGTGCCTGCAGTGCAGCCGCCCGACATGCATCAGCGGCTGTCCGGTGAGCATCGACATCCCCCGCTTCATCCGCCATCTGCTGGTCAAGGACGTCGACGGTGCGCT
>JANMFL010000121.1:0-8281 GCA_031377945.1 Acidimicrobiaceae bacterium
CAAGCGTGCTGTGAGCTCCTGCAGCACCGTCTTGTGGTCGAGGCGGTCGAGCCGTTGTGCCGCCGATGCCATCCGCTCGGCGAACAGGCGCTCGATCAGCTGGAACGCAGGGCCGGCGCCGCCGTCGATGTAGACCGCGCCGAGCACCGCTTCGAACGCATCGCTGAGGATGGACGGCTTGGTACGGCCACCCGCGGCATCTTCTCCCTTGCCGAGACGCAGGTACGAGCCGAGGCCCACCTCCTGGGCCACTTCGGCGAGTGCCGAGGCGTTCACCACGCTCTTGCGCAGGTCGGTGAGCTTGCCCTCGGCCAGCTCACCGTGATTGCGATAGGCGAGGTCGGCGACGACCCAACCCAGCACGGCGTCGCCGAGGAACTCGAGTCGCTCGTTGCTCTGCGGTTGGCCGCCGACCTCCGCACACCAACTGCGGTGTGACATGGCGCGCTCGAGCAGCGTGGGGTCGGAGAACTCGTGTCCGAGACGCCGAGGCAGCTCGGAGAGATCGGGCTCGGGCAGGATGGAGATGTCAGGCGTCCTGGACTTTGGCGTACACGTAGTCGACCGCGTCGCGAACGGTCTTCAGGTCGACGAGGTCCTCGTCCTCGATGCGGAAACCGACGGACCGCTCACCCAGTTCTTCCTCGAGTGCTTCGACGAGTTCGATGAGCGCGAGCGAGTCGGCGTCGAGGTCGTCGACGAACGACTGGCCCTCGCTGATGGTCGACGGATCGATCTCCAGGATGTCGGCGAGGTTGGCACGCACGATCTCGAACACGCCGTTGCGGTCGAGCGGACCTTGTTCGACATGGGTTTCTGCAGGCACCTGGGTTCTCCTGGAAGGTAGTGACGGGCGGACGGAAGGTTAGCCGTCAACCGGCCCGCAGGTCGCGCCGGTCGATGCCCCACATCGCCAGCGAGGGGCCCACGACGGACACTGTCACCAGGACGAGCAGCGACCAGGGCGGTGTTCCGTTCACGAGGGAGTGCAACACGTCGTAGTGGGTGAACAACGACAGCGGCTCGAGCGAGCGGAAGAAGCCGATTCCTGCATCGGCCAGACCGGTGACCACGTACATGGCCGCGGCGAGCACCGATGCGGTGGCGATGGCGACGCTGCGTCGGCCGGTCCAGGCCCCCGCGGCGAGGGCCACGCCCGCGAACGACCAGGTGAGCAATGCCGCGCTGACCGAACCCCAGAACAACGCCGACGTACCGACGTTCAGGCCGACGATGCGGACCGTGGCCAGCACGGCGATGAACGCCACCAAGCAGAGCACCCCGATGAGGGTCATCGTGGCGAGCCACCGCTCGAGCACGACGCCGCGTCGGCTGATGGGCAGCGAGAAGGTGGTCTCCAGAAGGCCGTGTTCCTCGTCGCCGGCCACGGACGCGGCCGACCCCACACCGGCGATCACGAGCAACAGCGGCAACATGAGCGCATAGACCTGCGACGACAGGTAGCCGACCGGCGAGAAGGGATCGACTCCCCCGCCGAAGCCGAACAGCGACTTCACGCTGTCGGGCATCTTGTCGATGATCTCGTTCATGTCGGCCGACTGATCCTGGAACGACGGCCAGAATGCCAGGGTCGACACCGCCAGCGTGCCGATGCCGAGGCTCCAGCCGATGAGCCAGCGCCGACGCTCGATGACGGCGCGACGAAGGATGACGGACCTCATGACGGGTCCTCGCCGTAGTAGCCGAGGAACACGTCCTCGAGATCGGGTTCGGTGGAGTGCAGATCCAGTGGCTGGAACGGCCCGAGCGCGGCGAGCAGCGGGCCGGCCGGCCCCTCCAACGTGATCATCAGCTCACCGGGGCTCCCGACTGCGACCTCTTGCACGCCCACGACACCGAGGAGTGCCTCGAGCGGGGGCACGTCGGCGAACGACACGCGGACCACCCGCACGAGCTTCGTGAGCAGGGCGTCCACGCTGTCCTCGACGACCAGCCGGCCCTTGCGCAGCACAGCCACTCGGTCCGCGGTGTGCTGCACCTCGTCGAGCACGTGCGACGACAGGAACACCGACCGACCGTCGGCAGCCACCTCGCGCGCCATCGCCCGGAACTGCTGCTGCACGAGCGGGTCCAGTCCTCCCGTCGGTTCGTCGAGGACGAGCAGCTCGGGACGGTGCACGAACGCGGCGATGACACCGATCTTGCGGCGGTTGCCGAGCGACAGTTCGCCCATCGGGCGGTCGAGGTCGGCCGCCAACCGCTCCGCGAGCGTGTCGTGGTCGCCGCTCAGGGACATGTCGCGCAGCGCGGCGTGGTCGGCGAGGAACGCCCGGCCGGTCAGGCGCGACGGCAGGTTCAGATCGCCGGGGAGGTAGCCGATCCGTCGGCGGAGTGCGACACCGTCGCGGCGCGGGTCGAGCCCGAGCACCTTCACCGCGCCGGACGTGGGTCGTAGCAGGTCGAGTAACAGCCGGATGGTGGTGGTCTTGCCCGCTCCGTTGGGGCCGACGAAGCCGAACACCTCGCCAGCACCGACCTCGAGGTCGAGCCCGTCGAGGGCGACTGACGAACCGAAGCGCTTGGTCAACCCACGGGCGACGATCACGCTGCTCACGAGCATCACGGTACGCCCCGCCGCGTTGGGAGCACAGGGGCATCCGTCACCTACCATCGGCTCATGTTCGAGTGGAGCGAAGAGCACCAGATGATCCGCGAGGCCGTGAAGCGGTTCGTGGACGACGAGATCCGTCCGCACGTCGAGGAGCTGGAGCACGGCGACCTGCCGCCGTACGACATCCTGCGCAAGCTGTTCGCCACGTTCGGCATGGACGCCATGGCGCGCGACCGTTTCCAGAAGCAGATCGCCCGCGAGAAGGCGATCGCCGCCGGCACCGTCGAACCGACGCCCACGCCAGCGGGCGGAAAGCAGCATGGCGACAGCGGCATGTCGCTGATCCCCATCATCGAGCTGTGCCGGGTGTGCCCCGGCATGGTCACCGCGATGGGCGTCAGCATGGGCCTCACCTCGGCAGCGATCATGTCGAAGGGCACCACGGCGCAGAAGGAACGCTGGGCGCTCGACCTGCTCACGATGGACAAAGTCGGCGCGTGGGCCATCACCGAGCCCGGTTCGGGCAGCGATGCGTTCGGCTCGATGAAGAGCACCGCCCGCCGCGACGGCGACGACTACATCCTCAAAGGCTCGAAGACGTTCATCACCAACGGCCCCTACGCCGACACCACCGTGTTCATCTGCAAGCTGGACGAGGGCAACCCGCCCGATCAGCGCAAGGTGCTGTCGTTCGTCCTCGAGCGCGGCATCCCCGGTTTCGTGCAGTCCAAGCCGCTGCGCAAGATGGGCATGCACTCGTCTCCCACCGGCGAACTGTTCCTCGACGACGTGCGCGTCGGCCGCGACCGGCTCATCGGCGAAACCGAGGATCTGCCCGCCGGCGGTCGTGATGGCGCCAAGGCGACGTTCCAGCAGGAACGCTCGGGCGTCGCTGCGATGGCCCTCGGCATCATCGAAGAATGCCTGCAGCTGAGCGTGCAGTACGCCAAGGACCGCATCCAGTTCGGCAAGCCGATCGGTGAGTTCCAGCTCATCCAGGACAAGCTGGCCCGCATGGAGGTCGCCCGCATGAACGTGCAGAACCTCGTGTTCCGCACCATCGAGATGAGTGCCGCCGGGCACTCGATGAGCCTCGCCGAGGCATCGGCGATGAAGCTGTACTCCGCTCGCGCCGCCACCGAGGTGGCTCTCGAGGCCGTGCAGTTGTTCGGCGGCAACGGCTACATGAGTGAGTTCCGCGTCGAGCAACTCGCCCGCGACGCGAAGGTCCTGCAGATCTACGCCGGCACCGACGAGATCCAGATCACCCACATCGCCAAGGACCTCCTCCGCTCCTGAAGGTCCCGGACCACGAACGGTCTCGGCGCGTTCACCAGGAACTTAAGTTCGCGCGGGCTGGGTCAGGGGGTGGGGGTGGGGGTGGGGTCAGGGTGGGGACGGGTCAGGGGGTGGCGAAGGCGGCGGCGATCTCGGCCACCATGCCGCTCTCGGCCAGTTCCTGACCGAGCTTGATCGCGTTGACGATGGCCGTCTCGCCCGACGAGCCGTGACTGATGATGCAGATGCCGTCGACACCCAACAGCACGGCGCCGCCGTACGTGTCGGGGGTCATCTGCGCGTACAGCGGCAGGATGGCGGGGAGCAACGCATCGGCGTGCTCCTTGTAGTGCGGTTCGCTGGCGAACGCCTCGAGCAGGGCGGCGAACAACGTCTTCATGCCGCCCTCGAGCGCCTTCAGCGCGACGTTGCCGGTGAAGCCATCGGTGACGATGACGTCGGCCGTCTTCTTCATCAGGTCGCGACCCTCGACGTTGCCGACGAACCGAATGCCCGGCGCGGCGGCAAGCAACTCGTAGGCCTCCTTGCGGAGGGAGTCACCCTTGCCAGGCTCTTCGCCGATGGACAGCAGGCCGACCGTGGGCGACTCGATGCCGAAGCGCTTGCGAGCGTAGATCGAGCCCATCTGACCGAACTGGACCAGCCACTCGGCCTGCACCTCGGCGTTCGCGCCGGCGTCGAGCAGGATGTTGGGCAGGTGGCCGGGCACTGGGATCGGCGTCGCGATCGCCGGGCGGTTCACGCCCCGGACACGGCCCATGCGGAGCAGCGCCGACGCCATGGTGGCGCCGGTGTTGCCGGCTGAAACCATGGCACTGGCCTTGCCATCGCGTACCGCTTCCGCAGCACGCACCAGCGTGGAGTCCTTCTTGCGCCGCACCCCAGCGGCAGCGTCGTCATCCATGGCGATGACTTCGGAGGCGGGAATGAGCGGCAGGTCTCCAATGCCGTCGAGCCCCTCGGGCCCGACGAGAACAACGGGGATACCCAGTGCTGCGGCGGCATGCGCCCCGGCGAGGATGTCGCTCGGCGCCTTGTCGCCGCCCATCGCATCGAGGGCGATCGGCAGCATGCGGTGAGGCCGGCTCAGCCGACTTCGACGGCGACGCGGTCCTTGTACCAGCCGCAGCTCGGGCACACGGTGTGCGGGAGCTTGGCTGCGGCGCAACGCGGGCAGATGCTGCGCGAGGGTGCGGCGAGCTTCCAGTTGCCGGCGCGACGGCTGCGCGTCTTCGACTTCGACTTCTTCTTCTTGGGAACAGCCATGATGACTCCCGACAACAGGCGAGGGCGGATCCCCTCGTCAAACGACCATTGGAGGTTAGCGGCGCACCCCTCCCGGTTGCTACCTGTCGTCGGTGCCGGTTTCCGGGGATTCGTCGGCCGTGAACTGGTCGAGCGCCGCCCAACGCGGGTCGACCGGAGCCGGACCGCACTCGCAGGTCGATTCGTTCAGGTTCGTCCCACACGTGGGGCACAGACCGGCGCAGTCGGGACGGCACAGCGGGGTGGCCGGCGTATCGAGCAACACCAGCTCACGGGCAATGGGACGCAGATCCAGTTGGTCGCCGACGATCTCGAACGCATCGGGATCGGTGAGCGTGCGCTGGTACAACTCGTGCACCTCGCTGATCGAGATGCCTTCGGTGGGCTCGAGGCACCGTCGGCACGTGCCGTGCCACGGGACACTCACCCGACCATCGACGACGATGCTGTCGTTCAGGCTCTCGAGGTGCAGCTCGACGTCGACCACGGCTGCGTCGTCGAAGCGGGGATCGCCCTGCACGTCGAGGTCGACGAGCGGCATGTGCAGCTCGTAGTCCTTCTGCGTGCCGGGTCGGCGCAGCAGGTCGCTCGCGTTCACCGTGAGCACGTTGGCCATGGCGCGCCTCAGCGGTCCTGGTCGAAGAAGCCCTTCGTGGGGTCTTCCTCTTCCATCTCGACCACCTCGCGGTGGGCGCCGATGTTCAAACGGCTACGGCCGGCCTGGACGGTCTTGTTCAGCTTGTCGAGCAGGATCTCGAAGCTCGCCAGTCGCTGGTCGAGGAAGTCCTCGGTCTCGTGACGCAGCCGACGGGCGTCGGCGTCGGCCGCCTCGCTGATCTGGCGGGCACGTGCCTCGGCAGCACGCACGACTTCGGTGCGCTGCACCATGCGCTCGGCCTGCACGCGGGCGGCCTCGAGCAGTTCGTCGGCCTCACGCCGCGTCTTGGCGACGAAGTCCTGACGTTCTTTGATCATCCAGCGCGCATGGCGCATCTCTTCGGGCATGCGGCGCATGGCCTCGTCGAGCAACTCGATGATCTCGTCGCCGTCGATGCGCGGCGAGGAGGACAGCGGCATCTTCGGCGCGTTGGCGATGATGTCGATCGCGCGCTGCAGGAGCGCCTCGGCGTCGCCGACATAGCCATTGGTGGTGCGGACGTACGCGTCGGAGTCGTCGAACTCCGGGTCGAGGTCCTCGTCGTACTGGTCGTCGTAGCTCATCGGCGTGTTCAGGCACCCTTGCGAGGGAAGAGAGAGGCGAGTTCGGTGGCGACCGGGGCGGGCACCAACGACGTGACGTCACCACCGTACTGCGCGATCTCGCGGATGAACCGACTACTGATCGACACCAGCGCCGGCTTGCACGGCAGGTAGACGGTGCGGACACCGCTGACCGCGTGGTTGGTGTGGGCCATTTGCTGCTCGACCTCGAAGTCGCCACCGGTGCGCAGACCCTTGACGATGAACGCCGCCTTCACGTGCTTGACCGCGTCGACGGCGAGTCCTTCGAACGCGACGACCTTCACCGACGGCATGTACGAGATGCTGTCCTTGATCATCTGCACGCGCCGCTCGAGTGTGAACATGCCGCTGGGCTTGGTGGGGTTGTGCATGACCCCGACGATGACCTTGCCGAACAGCGCCACCGATTGCTCGATGACGTCGATGTGGCCGAGATGCAGTGGGTCGAAGCTGCCGGGGTACAGAACTGTCGCCATGTGCTCGTCACGCTAGCCGTTCGAGGATCGTCACCCAGGTGCGCCCATAGCGCTTCGAGCGCGTCGCATCCCAGCCGGCGGGAGCAACGACCGGGTCGTCGGCCTCAGCCACCACCATGCCGACGTCGATGAGTGGCAGCAGGTTCGCCCAACCGTCGAACGCGTACGGAGGGTCGATGAACGCGATGTCGACGCCACGCATCGCCGGCACCCAGGCCATGACGTCGGTGGCATGCACCGAGGCGCGGTCGCCCAGTTCGAGGGCTGCGATGTTCTCGCGCAACGCGTGCAGGGCCGACCGGTCGCGCTCGACGAACACGCACCGTTCCGCGCCACGTGACAGGGCTTCGATGCCGAGGGCACCCGAGCCGGCATAGAGGTCGGCGACCACGGCTCCGTCGATGACCCCCATGCTGCCCAGCGAGTTGAACACTGCCTGGCGCACCTTGTCGGTGGTGGGGCGCGTCGTGGTGCCGGCAGGTGCCACGAGCCTGCGCCCACCGAACTCGCCCGAAATCACACGCATACCGGCCAGACTACGGGCGTGCTGACTCCGGAACCCCTCATCGTGTGCGTCGACTGCGGTGGCCGCTGTCACCTGTTGTCGCACCCACCCGAGGACGGCATCTGGGAGCCGGGCGACATCGTCGCCTACCGCTGCGAGGACTGCCGCGACCGCTGGGACCTGGTGCTCCCCGACGAGGACGAAGGCGCCCCCGACCAGTCGTACTGACCTCAGGCGGCCCGAGGTCTTCCGGCAGATCAGCCCTGCCCGAGGGAACCCGACAACCCCGGTACCGCCGGATTGCCTCGGTCAGCCGGTCTCGGTGGTGCCGCCGGCACACGGGGTGCCGACCTCGGGGGTCTGGGGGCCGTCGTCGAAGGACGAGACGAACTGGGCCAGACGCGGGTCGTCGGCCGACTCGAGCTGCAACTGCTTGCCCCATGCCGATGCCACCACCGGAGTCGGCAGGCCCTGGAACTCGCTGACGAGCACTTCCTTGCCGGCCGTCTGCAGCGCCTTCAACTCGTCGACCTCTGCGGCAGCGAGGTCGGGCGAGTAGGTGATCCACACCGCACCGTGTTCCATCGAGTGCACGCCGCGCTCGTTGGGAACGGCGGTGTCGTAGAACGCACACGTCTGCCACGCCGGGCTGTGCGGGCCACCGACGGGCGGGGTCTGCGGGTAGTTCACCGGCGTGTCGACGTGGGTCTGCTCGAGGTCGGTGAACGTCTGCGTGCCCTCCGGTTCGCCGGTGGCGGGCGGCAGCGTGGACCCGCCGGGAGCCGTCGTGCCGACACCCTCCGACGAGTCGGACGAGCACCCGCCCAGCGTGACGAGCCCGACGATCAGGCCGATGTGGAGCAGGGCGGCAGGGCGACGCATGGCACAGAGGCTAGAGGTCGGCGGCGTCGAGTTCGTCCG
>JANMFL010000450.1:0-6559 GCA_031377945.1 Acidimicrobiaceae bacterium
CGGACCTTATTGTCCATGTCCGCGACATATCGCACAACGATACCGATGCGCAGGCCGCCGACGTTGATGATGTGCTGACAGATTTGGGTGTCATCGGATCGGCAGGTGCGACACCAATTCTGGAACTCTGGAACATGCCGAGGGCGTGTTCCCGGTCGTTGCCTTCAGCCACGGATTCCTCGGATTCCGCAACTACTACTCCACGCTCACCGCTCACCTCGCCAGTTGGGGAATGGTCGTGGTGTCGGCCGACCACAAGGCACGCGACCTGCCCCACCTGCTCGACACCCTCGATCCCGCCAACCGCCCGGCGGACACGTCCACCGCGGAGTTGATCGGGGCCATCGACCTCATCCTGGCGGAGGGCCAGGCGGACGGCAGCCGCTTCTTCGGCCACATCGACGGCGATCACATCGCCACCGTCGGGCATTCCGCTGGAGGTGGCACCGCCTTCCGAGCTGCAGCCACCGACGACCGCATCGACGGCTACGTGTCACTTGCGTCTGGGGTGGTCGGCTTCCGCCGCGCCGCGGGCAGCGGCGACACCACGACCACGGCGATCCCGACGACCACGGCGATCCCCACCACCACGACGACGCCCATCGAACCGCCCGACAAGCCCTCCTTCTTCCTCGCCGGTTCGCTCGACGACGTCGTCCCGGCCGAAGAGGTGAGCCGCGCGTCGTTCGACAAGGTGCCCTCGCCGAGCCTGCTCTGGATCATCGAGGGGGCCGGGCACCTCGCGTTCTCCGACCTGTGCACGCTGGGGAACGGAACGGGGATCATCGGTGTGGCCGACGCGAACGGCCTGGGCGCATTCCTCGACACGACACCCGGTGTTCGCAAGCTCGGCGAGGATGGCTGCCTCGCTCCGGCACTGGACGTGACGACGACGTTCCCGATCATCAACCATGCCGTCACGGCGTGGCTGAACGCGCTGTTCGGCGTCGATGCCGAGCCGATCGGCCTCGACGAGTCGGTCGCCGACCAGTACCCGACACCGGTCGAGATCGCCTCGAAGTGACCGGGGCGACCCGGTCCAGGTGGACCAGGTGAAGTTGATGGTTCAGGTGGCGCCGTTGACCCGGGCGCCACCGAACGCCGGACGCGAGAACACCTCGCGCAGCATCGGTTCGAAGTGCTCCAACGGCCGAGTCGGATGGTCGGGGTCGAACGCCGCCTGATCCCATCGTTCGCAGAACCGAACGCAGCTGTCGAACCACGGATGGTCGCGGTACGCGTCGCGGGCGTCGGGGTCGAGACCCACGTGATGTCCGTAGTACTGCTGCTGGAACAGACCGTGCATGGTGACCACCCAGGTCACCTCGTCGCGCACGTACGGGCGGATGATCGCGGCGGCGACCTGCGAGTGGTTCTCGGGGGCGAGCGTGTCGCCGATGTCGTGCACCAGCGCGGCGACGATCCACTCCACGTCGGCACCGTCGTCCTCGGCACGTGTGGCCGACTGCAACGAGTGTTCGAGCCGCGAGACCCGGTAGCCACCGAGCCCGTCGTCGAGCTGGCGGAGCCCGTCCAGAATTCGGTCGGGCAGCGCGTCGACGTAGCGCCGTTCCTGGTCGTGGAGGAACTCGTACTCCTCCCGCGTGCCGTCCTTCATCTGGGTGAACTGCACCTGCCGCATGCTCGGATCGTAGGCGCGTCGGAACAGCTTCAGACTCCGGCGACCATGAAGCCGAGCGACCGCGCCGCCTGTGCCTGGCGGAGGTCGAACGTGAGAAAGACCAGACCGGCCACCTGCAGTCGTTGCGCGCTCGCGAGGTGCAACGCATCGAGCGAGCGGACGCCGAGCACTTCGCCGATGTCGGCCGCGGCGCGGCACACGACTTCGTCCACCGACACCAGTGCGAACGCATCGAGATCGCGGTCCAATTGCGTCCGTGCCGAGGTGAGCGCAGCACCGGTCAGCAGGCGGGCAAGATTGCGGCGCACCTCGACGAGCGTGATCCACGAGGTCACCAGCACCGCATCGGCGTCGAGCCACCGCTCGGCGACCGTGGAGTCGGGCTCGTCGACATAGCGTTTCATCAGCGCGCTGGCGTCGACGTAGGTGGTCACTCGCCGCGGTCCTCGAGCAGCACGTCGGCGACGAGCCGGTCGGCGGAGAACCGCTGCACCCTCTCGAGCGGCGACGACGAGGAGGGCGCGCGCAGCCACCCCTCCTGCACGCCGCGCTCCATCTGACCGACCCCCGGCACGGGAATGATGAGCACCTTGGGCACCCCTCGATCGGTGACCTGCAGCGTCTCGCCGGCGGCGGCACGGTCCAGATACTCGGAGAGGTGCTGCTTCAGCTCGCGGACGCCGATGTTCATGTGGACACATTACCATCGACATGTGTCCACATTGCGATGGTCAGCGGGTCGGGGCGAGGGCGGCGCGGACGTGTTGGTGGACGAACCACACGCCGCGCTCCTCCACCGTCGCGAGCACACCATCTGCATCCACGCCGGCGTCGTGCGACGTCTGTACCGCGGTGCAGATGTCGACGTCCTGCAGGTGCACCAGTCGATGTGCGTCGATCTGCGCATCGACGGTGTCGGGGTCGGCGGCCGGATGTGCGTAGAGGCGCCGGTGCACGAGTGTGCGATCGACGCCGACCGGCTCCATCCACATCGCCAGCGCCGCATCCGGGAAGACGTTCAGCATCAGGTTCGGCCAGACGGTGAGGTAACTCCCCACGTCGTACGGCATCGACGTCGGCGCGCTGCCGATCTCGTCCCACCCTGGCTCGCCGGGCAACAACGTCGCCATGCGCACACCGGTGTCGGTGGTGGGCCGGAGCGGCCGATCCCAGGCGTACAGCGTCAGCCCGTCGGCGACCATCGGATAGTCGTGGGTGTTCGACGTGTCGATCTCGGGGTGCACGAACGGCGTGTGGTAGTTCTCGCTGTAGTTCTCGAGCAGGACCTTCCAGTTGAACGGTCGCTCGTGCACTTCGCTGAGCACGACGTGCATGTCGTCCACCGGGTAGCCCGACACGGCATCGGCGAGTGGCCCGAAGTGCGGCGGCGACACATCCGCGTCGGCGTGCACGAAGACCCAGCGCCGCCACGTGGCGAGCCCCACCGGGTGCAGCGACACCGCGGTCGAGTCGAAACCATCCGGCTCGCCCACACCGTGCGCCCGGGCGAGCGAGCCGTCCAGGCGATACAGCCACGCGTGATACGGGCAGCTCAACGCGGCACCGTGGCCTTCGTCGCCCGTCTCGCACAATGGCGCAGCCCTGTGGCGACAGACGTTGAGGAACGCACGGAGCACGCCGTCGCGATCCCTCACGAGCAGGGTGGGAAGCCCAGCGGCGACGATGGCCTTCCACCCGCCCGCCTCCGGCATGTCTGCGTCGTCGCCCACGCACACCCAGTTGCGCCGCCAGACCGCGGCCAACTCGCGTTCGTGGTGCACGGGATCCGCATACCAGGACGCCGGCAACGTGCGGGCGCCACGGATGCCGACTGGCTCGGGGATCTCACGCACCTCGACGTCCACGGCCGGCTCCTCTCATCGGGGTCTTCGTTGTTTGTTATTCTGACTCACGAGTCAAACAACTCTTGGGGGAACAACATGACTTCGTCCCGTCGCGATTTTCTCGCTCGGTCGGTCCAGCTGGGCGTCCTGCTCGGTGCCGGTGTGCCATTGCTGCAAGCGTGTGGTGGCAGCGACTCCAACCCGAGCGGGAAGCAGACCGACCCCATCGCCGATGGTCTGCAGGCCGAGAAGGGTCCGTTGCGGGTCTTCAACTACGACTCGTACGTCAGCCCCGATGTCATCGCCGAGTTCGAAGCGAAGTACGGCGTGAAGGTCGAGATCACCACGTTCACCACCGACACCGAGGCGCTCACCAAGCTGGCCTCGGGTGCGGTGAAGATCGACGTGCACCACTCGATGGCCGGTACGTCGATCGACCGACTCATCGACGGCGGTCTGCTGCAACCGCTGAACAAGAAGTACCTGACCAACTTCGGCAACATCCTTCCCACGCTGCAGGACCCCTGGTACGACAAGGGCTCGGTGTACTCCGCGGCGTACATGTACTTCGGCACGGGCGTCGCGTTCCGCTCGGATCGCATCGACCCCGCCCAGGTCGCCGAACAGGGATGGGACACCCTGTGGAACGCCACCGACTTCAAGGGTCAGGTGTCGGTGCTCGACGACGAGCGCGAGGCGCTGGTCATGGCGATGATGCGCAAGGGCAAGTTCGACGTGAACACCACCGACCAGGCCACCATCGACCAGGCCAAGGCCGACCTCACCGAACTGATCGACCTGGTGAACGTGAAGGTCAACATCGAGGGCTACAAGAACATCCCCGAGGGCACCACGACGGTCGCCCACACCTGGAGCCCCGACATGGTGAACGCCTACGCCGCGTATCTGCCCGAAGGCACCGACCCCGCGGTGCTCGGCTTCTGGCACCCGCCCGCCGGCGAGTACCTCGTGACGAACGACAGCATGGGCGTCGTGGCCGGCTGCGAGCACCCGGTGCTCGCTCACCTGTACATCGACTTCCTGCTCGACAACGACATCGCCGAGAAGAACTTCAGCTGGGTCGGCTACCTGCCCGCGTTGTCGAAACTCGACGCCGACTACGTCATCGGCGCCGGCTACGTGCCCGAGAACCTCCGCGCGTGCATTCCCACCAAGGAGGAGATCGAGAAGGCGCTGTACCTGAAGCCACTCGGCATCGACGGCGATGCCCAGTACACCGCCGCGTGGTCGGCGTTCACCTCGGGCGCCTGACCCGGTGACCGCCACGCTCTCGCCCGCGCCGCGAGCGTCGAAACGGCGAACGCCCGCCATCTGGCCGGCGTTCGCCGCACCCGGCGTCGGCTGGTTGATCGCGTTCTTCGTCGTCTCGGTCTATGCCGTGATGGCGGTCGCGTTCGGATCCGTCGACCCGATCCTGAGGACCTCGGTTCCCCAGTGGAACCCCGTGCGCTGGGACTTCGGCGCGATGAGCGACGTGCTCGACCGCGTGTTCGGCGGCGACCTCGGCACGGTGTTCCTGCGCACGTTCGGCTTCGTCGGCCTGTCGCTGCTGGGGTGCATCCTCATCGGCTACCCGGTCGCCTACTTCGTCGCCCGCAAGGCCAGCAAGCGTCGCGGTCTGGTGCTGATGTTCCTCGTGCTGCCGTTCTGGATCAGCTACCTCATGCGCATGCTGGCCTGGACGAACCTGTTGCAGACCGACGGCATGGTCAACGAGGTGCTGCAGTTCCTGCACCTCCAGAGCGAGCCACGCAACTGGCTCGACGGCGACTGGCAGACCGTGGTGTGGGGGCTGACCTACGGCTACCTGCCGTTCTTCATCCTCCCGCTGTACAGCACGCTCGAGCGCATCGACGGTCGACTCATCGAGGCCGGCCGCGACCTCGGGGCATCGGCGATGCAGACATTTCTGCGCGTCACGCTGCCGCTCAGCGTGCCCGGGCTGATGGCCGCGAGCGTGATCACCATCCTGCCGATGTTCGGCGACTACTACACGAACACCTACCTGACCAGCGGATCACCGAAGACGGAGATGATCGGCAACCAGATCGAGAACTACCTGCTCGGCACCAGCCAGCCCCAGACCGGTGCGTCGCTGGTGCTCGTCCTGATGTCGTTCCTGTTCGTCCTGATGGCGTACTACTTGTTCACGACCATCCGTCAGCAACGGTTGGCCGAACGATGAACCCGTTCCGTCGTCGCCGACATGGTCGGGCCCCGATCCTGGCCATGGTGACCTGGGTGTACATCCTCTGGTCGTTGCTGCCGGTGCTCGTCGCCGTGCGCATCTCGTTCAACAGTGGCAAGAGCCGCAGTTCGCTGCAGTCGCCGTCGTTCCGCTGGTACTGGGGCGACCCAGTGGCGTCGGTGTGGCACGACGACAGCCTGCAGACGGCGATGTTCAACACGCTGCAGCTGGCAGCGCTGTGCATGCTGGTCGCCACACCGCTGGGTGTGGCCATGGCCATCGGCCTGCACCGGTGGCGGGGAAAGGCCAGCAATGCTGCCAACGGGCTGATGCTCATCCCCATCGTGACACCCGAGATCGTGTTCGGCGTGGCCCTGTTCCTCGTGTTCACCCAGGCCTACACCGGCATTCCGTCCGGCATGAGCCGCCAGGTCATCGGCCACATCACGTTCACGATGAGCTTCGTCGTGGTCATCGTCCGCGGCCGCCTCGCAGCCATCGGCGACCAGTACGAGGAGGCCGCGCGCGACCTCGGAGCGACGCGATTGCAAGCCATCCGGCTGGTGCTGCTGCCGCTCCTCGCGCCGGCCATCTTCGCCAGCGTGATGGTGGTGTTCGCGACGTCGGTCGACGACTTCGTGATCTCGTCGTTCCTCTCGACGGGTGCGTCCACCGACACGGTGCCGATCAAGATCTACTCCGGAGCCCGTGGTGGGAGCACGCCCGCGCTCAACGCACTCGCCACGGTGATGCTCGTCTTCACCCTCGTGGCGGTCGCGCTCGCGGGGTTCGCGATGCGACGGATGAGCCGCCGCGGCGGCGACACCGACACCGCCGGCAGCCTGGTCAGCATCACCGCCTGAG
>JANMFL010000158.1:0-7568 GCA_031377945.1 Acidimicrobiaceae bacterium
AGCTTCAAGGAGCGGACCGACGTGACTGCGGTCCCCGCGATGGGTGTGGTCGCCGAGACCATGGTGGCGCTCGTGCTCGCCGCCGAGGCGCAGCGCAAGTTCGGGGGCGACAGCGTCAGCGAGTTCGTCCGCAACGCCGAGTCGTTCCGCGAGACCCTTCCCTGACCGATGATCGCCCCTGACCAGCACCTCGTGCTCGTGGGCATGATGGGCGTGGGCAAGACCACCGTCGCCCGAGTGCTGTCCGAGCGGCTGCACCGAGAGGTCTTCGACAGCGACGCCATGATCGAGGCTCACACCGGTCGCACGGTACGCGAGATCTTCGCGGCCGACGGTGAACCTGCGTTCCGTGCCTTGGAGACCGAGGTGCTGCGCGACGCACTCGCGGCGACGACGCCCAGCATCATCGCCGCTGCTGGAGGTGTGGTGCTGAGTGCCGAGAATCGGGCCCTGTTGAAAGCGGCCGCGGCGCGCGTCGTCTGGCTCTGCGCACAGCAGTCCACCCTGGTCGTCCTGGTGAAGAGCGGGGCGCACCGTCCGCTGCTCGACGGCGATCCAGCCGGTACGTTGCAACGCATGTTCACCATGCGAGAGCCCCTCTATCGTGAGGTCGCCGACGCCATCGTGCTCGTCGACCAGCGCAGCATCGGCGAGGTCGTCGAGGCGGTACTCCGATGATCACCGTCCGAGTTCCGCTGGGCGACCGCAGCTACGACGTCCTCATCGGGCATGGCGCTCGCTCCGAGCTGCCGGCGCTGGTGCCGCCCACGGCGCGTCGCGCTGCTGTCGTCACTCAGGCCGGCATCCCGATCGACATCGACCCGGGCATTCCGTTCGAACGATTCGAGATCGGTGATGGCGAGGATCACAAGACGCTCACGACCGTCGAGTCGTTGTGCCGCGAGTTCGCTCGAATGGGTCTCACTCGCAACGACGTGATCATCGGTGTTGGCGGTGGCATGGTCACCGACGTCGCCGGCTTCGCTGCGGCCAGCTGGCATCGCGGCATTCCGGTGGTGCACGTCAGCACCTCGCTGGTGGGCATGGTCGATGCCGCGATCGGTGGCAAGACCGGTGTGAACATTCCTTCGCTCGACGGGGTGGGTGGCAAGAACCTCATCGGTGCGTACTGGCAGCCGTCGGGCGTCGTGTGCGACCTCGACGCTCTCGCGACGCTGCCACCGCGCGAGGTGCGCTGTGGCAGGGGAGAGATGGCCAAGTACCACTTCCTCACGGGCGACGATCTGCTCTCGATGGACGAACCCGAGCGCATTGCTCGTTGCGTGCAGATCAAGGCCGACGTCGTCGCCGGCGACGAACGCGAGGGTGGGCGCCGAGCGTTGCTCAACTACGGACACACCTTGGCGCACGCGCTCGAGATCGCCACCGACCACCAGTTGGCACACGGCGAGGCCGTCGCCGTCGGGCTCGTGTACGCAGCGCACCTCGCGCACCGAATGGGCCGCATCTCGACCGACCGACTGCAGCAGCACTACGACGTCGTCGGCGGAGCGTACGACCTCGGAACCGCGCTGCCCTCAGGTCTGGCACCTGACGAGCTCGTCGCCCTCATGGGTCGCGACAAGAAGGTGCTGACCGACGGGCTCACGTTCGTCCTCGACAGTGCCGATGGCGTGCAGGTCGTCCCCGGGGTCGACCCCGACATGGCTCGCGTCGCGCTCGGCGACATGCGCGCCTAGGTCGTCGGCGTGGCCATCGAGATCCGCACTGTGCGCGTGCTGCTCAGGGGCTGGCGCAACGACGACAGGTTGCCGTACGCAGCCTTGAACGGCGACGAACGGGTGATGGAACACTTCCCTTCCCGGCTCACCGGCGAGCAGAGCGAAGCGATGGTCGATCGCATGAGCGACATGCTCGAGGAATGCGGGTGGGGACTGTGGGCCGCCGAGCGCCTCGACACACGCCAGTTCATCGGCTTCGTCGGCCTGTCGGCGCCCACCTGGCACGTCGACGGCCTCACTCCGTGCATCGAGGTCGGTTGGCGGCTCGCACAGCAGCACTGGGGTCACGGCTTCGCCCCCGAGGCCGCCTCGGCAGTGCTCGACCACGTGTTCGGCCATGCGTTCGAACACCTTCCGTTGCTCGGCGACGAGGTGGTCAGCTTCACCACCACAGGGAATGTCAACTCTCAACGCGTGATGCAGAAGATCGGCATGCACCTCGACCCGTCGCGCGAGTTCGATCACCCGATGACCCCCGGTTGGGTCGGCCAACGGCACGTCGTCTATCGCATTGATCGGCCGACCTGGGCGGCCCGCGTGGCACGATAGGCCCGTGGCCATCATCGCCCTGCTCCATGGACCCAACCTGAACCTGCTCGGACAGCGCGAGCCGCTCGTGTACGGCACGTCGACGCTCGCCGATTACGAGGCCGCGACGGCGGCCGCCGCCGAGCGGCACGGGCACACCGTGCAGGCCGTTCAGTCCAACCACGAAGGTGCGCTGATCGACGCCATTCACGCCGCTCGTGGCGTCGCGGCGGCGATCATCATCAACCCCGGAGCCTTCACCCATTACGCGTGGTCCATCCACGACGCGCTGGCGGCATTCGACGGTCCGATCATCGAAGTGCACATCTCGAACCCGAATGCCCGCGAGCCGTGGCGTCACACCAGCGTCATCGCCCCGGTCGCCACCGGCTCGATCATGGGACTGGGAATGCAGGGCTACGAACTCGCCGTCGACGCGATCGCTCGCCGACTGGTCGGCGGATGAGCGCGGGACCGCGCGTCGAGCGTGTCCGAGCGCGGCTCGACGGCGTCGAGGCCTTGCTCGTCAACGATCTCACCAACATTCGCTGGCTCACCGGCTTCACCGGTTCGAACGGATGGGTCGTGCTCGGACCCGAGTCGCTCACGCTCGTCACCGACGGTCGCTACGGAGATCAGGCCGCCCAACAGTTGGCCGCCGCCGGTGTGGATGGTGAGGTGCTCGTCGGCACGTCGGGTGCCGCCACGCTGCAGCATCTGGCTGCCACGTGCGCCCGCTTCGGCACTGTGGGTTTCGAGGCGGCCCACGTGACCTACCTGCAGCACCAGCAGTACCGCGAGGCCATCAGCACCACGCTCGTCCCGCTGGTCGGGGTCGTCGAGGCGGAGCGCCGGGTGAAGGACGCCAGCGAGATCAGCGCCATGGCGCGCGCCGCGTCCATCGCCGACGCCGCCCTCGCAGACGTGGCACCGCGCCTCACCGGCGGTGTCACCGAGGCCGAGATCCGCAACCAGCTCGAGCTGCGCATGCGCGAACTCGGTGCCAGTGGTCCCAGCTACGACACCATCGTCGCCACGGGGCCACGGAATGCAGCGTTGCCACACCACCGGCCCACCGACACGCGTATCGAGGACGGGCACACGGTGATCATCGACGTCGGCGCGCTCGTCGACGGGTATCACAGCGACATGACGCGGTCCTTCGTCATCGGCGAGATCACGTCGCTCCAGCGGGAGCTGTACGAGTTGGTGCTCGCCGCGCAGGTGGCCGGGGTCGCCGCGGTGCGCCCCGGGGCCACGGCGCAGGACATCGACGGGGTGTGCCGGGGCATCATCACCGATGCCGGATACGGCGAGTGGTTCACCCACGGGACCGGTCACGGAGTGGGTCTGCTCATCCACGAGGACCCGTTCCTCAGCAGGGTCGGCGAGGCGACTTTGCAGGTCGGAGACGTCGTAACCGTGGAACCTGGCGTCTATCGTGAAGGCTTCGGCGGCGTCCGAGTCGAAGATCTGGTGGTCGTCACCAGCGACGGATGCCGCGTCCTCACGACATCTCCGAAGGATTCTCCGTGCCCGCCATCACCACCAACGACCTGAAGAACGGGATCACCCTCGAATTGGACGGCGTCCTGTTCCAGGTCGTCGAGTTCCAGCACGTCAAGCCTGGCAAGGGCGGCGCGTTCGTCCGTTCCAAGATTCGCAACCTGCGCACGGGCGCCGTCATCGACCGCACCTTCAATGCGGGCATCCGCGTCGAGCAGGCCATCCTCGACCGCAAGGACATGCAGTTCCTCTACCGCGACGGCGAGGAGTACGTCTTCATGGATCTCGAGAGCTACGACCAGCAGCACGTGTCGCCGGTCGCCCTCGGCGACGCCGCCGACTACATGATCGAGAACTCGGTCGCGGTCATCGCGTTCTACAACAGTGACATCGTCACCGTCGAGATCCCGGTGTCGGTCGAGCTGACGATCAGCGAGACCGAGCCCGGCATGCAGGGCGACCGCGTCAGCGGGGCGCGCAAGCCGGCCACCCTCGAGACGGGGAAGGTCATCCAGGTGCCGTTGTTCATCAACATCGGCGACAAGGTCAAGGTCGACACCCGTTCCGGCGATTACATCACGCGGGTCTGACATGGCCCGCCGAGCGCCCCGCCCCGCGAGGCCTGTCGACGACGATCGCAGCGATGCACGTGAACGGGCCCTGATCCTGCTCTACGAGGCCGAGGCGAAGGGCATCGCACCCAGCGAGGTCCTCGCTGCGCAGATCTCGCCTGCCGACGAGTTGACCACCATTCTCGTCAAGGGCGTCGAAGCGAATCTCGAACAACTCGATGCTGCGATTGCGGCCCACGCCAAGGGTTGGACGCTGCAGCGCATGCCCGCGATCGACCGCAATGTGCTCCGCGTCGCAGCGTTCGAACTCCTCGGCCGGACCGACGTGCCGGTGGCGGTGGTCCTCGACGAGGCCGTCGAGCTGGCCAAGCGCTTCAGCACCGACGACTCCGGTCGGTTCGTGAACGGTGTGCTCGCCGCGCTCGTTCCCGTCCTGCGCGCCGCGTGACCGCCGCGGTCGGCCCGCATCGACAAGACTGACCGCCCGTGACGAGGCTGCGCGACTGGCGCGATCGATTCCTCCGCCAGGTGTCCAACACTCATCCGGCGGCCTGGCTGACCTTCATCGCGATCGTCGTCTTCGCGTCGTTGTTCGGCGCACTCGGGGCGCAGAACCACCGCAACTTCGGCACCTGGTCGTACGACATGGGCATCTACGACCAGGGTTTCTGGTTGTTGTCCCGAGGTGGCGACACGTTCATGAGCGTGCGCGGCCTCGACTTCTGGGGCCATCACGTCAACCTCATCGGGTATGCGTTCGTCCCCTTCTACTGGTTGGGTGCCGGCCCGGCGTTCCTCGCCGTCGTCCAGGCAGCCGTGCTCGGCCTGGGTGCCGCACCGATCTACCTGATCGCCCGCGACAAGTTCCGGAACCCCTGGATGGGTCTCTGCTTCGCGTTCGTGTTCCTCATGTACGCGCCGTTGCAGTGGATCAGTTGGGCCATGTTCCATCCCGAGGCGCTGGTCATCACCCCGTTCCTCTACGCCTGGTGGTTCGCCACCCACGAGCGCTGGGGATGGTGCTATGCGATGGTGCTCGTCGCGTTGTCGACGCGCGAGGACACGGCACTCGCCGTCGTGATGATGGCCATCGTCCTCGCGATCACCTTGCGCGGCGCACCCGACATTCGACGTGTGTTGCGGATGTGCGGCGGACTGTTCCTCCTCGGCAGCCTCTGGTACCTCGTGGCCACCAAGCTCGTGCTGCCGTACTTCAACGACGGCAAGGAGCCGTTCTACATCACCTACTTCTACGGCAACTACGGGTCGAGCACGCCGGAGATCCTGAGCACGATCATTCGTCGTCCCGATCGAGTCGTGAGCGACGCGGTGCAGCACGACCGCCTGGTGTTCTACAAACAACTCGGGTGGCCCGTCGGCTGGACGTTCCTCGCCAACCCCCTCGCCCTGCTGATGGCGTTGCCGCAGATGCTGGCCAGCGTGATCGGCCTCAGTCCCTACGCGCGCATCGCTCGCTACCAGTACACGTCGGTGATGATCGCTCCGATCTTCATCGCGTCCATTCAGGGTGCGTTCGTGTTCTGGCGTTTCCGGTTGGCGAGGGTGCTCCTGCCGATGTGGTTGGTGGGTTGCGCCTACGTGTCCAACGTCGCATGGTCGCCGTCACCATTGAACGCGGCGAACTACCTGGTGTGGAGCACCCCGAACCCTCGACACGAGTCGCTGCGCCGCGCCGTCGCCGCGGTGCCCGAAGGGGCTTCGGTGACGGCGACCTACCAGATCCTCCCGCACCTCTCGCACCGGCGCCACGTCTACGACTGGCCCAACCCGTTCTGGGCTGCGGTGTGGGGCAACGACGACTGCGCGCATCTGCCCAACCCCACCACGGTCGACTACGTCGTCATCGACAAGACCATGATCGGCTCGAACAACATCCCGATCTACAACGCCATGCGCCTGGCGAACGGTCCATTCGAACCCGTCTACGAAGACGACAACGTCGTGACGCTCAAGCGGGTGGGGACGTCGGCAGCGGTCGACGTGCTACCGCAACGAGATTCTTGCCAACAACTGGCGTTCCGCAACGCGCTTCGACGAAACGGCTGACCGGAACCAGCACCGAGTCGTACAGCGTCGACGAGCCGGTCCCCAGACGGGCGACGTCGAGCACCCGGTACATGACGAAGTAGGGCAGCGCGCCCAACAGATCCATGTACGAGAGTCGTTCGATGGTGAAGCCGGCGTCGACGACGACCTGTTCCAGCAGTTGCCGGTCGTATCGGCGGAAATGCCCCGATTTGAAGTCGAGGCTGCCGTACAGCGCTGGCATGGCCGGCACGAACAGCGCCAGCGAGCCGCCCGGACGCAACAGTTCGTACGCGGTGCGCAGTTCGTCGACGTCGTCGAGGATGTGTTCCAGCACGCTCACGTAGACGACGGAGTCGAACGAGGAGGCGGCGCCATCGGCGAGCAACTCCTGCGAGGTGACCTTCCGCGAGCTGACGCCGGGCGCGCCGGCCGTGCGGCGCTGCAGCTCGGGGAACACGTTGTCGGCGGGTTCGATGGCCACGACCTCGTGCCCCGCCGCGGCCAGCTTGGTGGCGATGGCTCCCACGCCCGCGCCCACCTCGAGCACGCGTGTGCCGAGGCTCGGCTCGATGGTGTCGCTGATCCAGGAGATGAATCGATCGGCGTCGCTCAGCGTGGCGAGTTCGTCGGTGGCGCCGAACGAGGACTCGCCGCTCGATGCCTGTGCACGCAGACGCGGATTCCGTTGCGCCCAGAGCGACTGGTTGCTGCGCATCTCGCGCCGGATGCCGTGCACGTGTCGTCGCACGGCACCGAGACTCGTCGCGAACTCCTTCATGTCGTGCTGGTCAGGGTCGCCACCTGCGGAGTAGCGCGGTCGGTAGGTGATCGGGACCTCGTCGACGGCGAATCCGTGCGCCTGCGTGACCGCCACCATGGCGCTGAAGAAGCCATAGGTCTCCGACGGCAGCGTCTCGTCGAGCAACAGGGCGGCGACGGCAGGGGAGTACACCCGGAACGACGTGGTCGAATCGCTCACGCCTCGGGCACCCGTGAAGGCCTTCACGATCGCGTTGCCCGATCGGCTGAGCAACGTCCGGGTGGGGCCGGTACCGGGTGAGGAGCCGCCACGAGTCCATCGCGAGCCGATGGTGAGGCCGCTGCCATGGGCGACGTGGCTGCGCACCAGGTCTGGGATCTGACGGGCGTCGTGCTGGCCGTCGGCATCGAG
>JANMFL010000198.1:0-4989 GCA_031377945.1 Acidimicrobiaceae bacterium
AGCGATTGCGACCGCTCCTCACGGTCGTCGCGTCACAGGTAGCGGGTGTCGCTAACGCTGAGTTGAAAGAGCGTGCGGTGCAAGGCGGCATCTCCTGCGAATTAGTGCAAACCGGGTCGCTGTACCACGACGATGTGATGGACGAGGCCCCCACGCGTCGGGGGGTCGAGACGGTCAACGCCAAGTGGGGCAACCTGCAGGCCATCTTGGCCGGCGACTTCCTGCTGGCACGGGCGTCCGAGATTGCGGCCACCCTGGGCACCGAAGTGGCCGCGCTGCTGGCCCGCACCATCGGCAGGCTGTGCGAAGGGCAGATCGAAGAGCTGCGCCACACGTACAACTCGGCCCGACCCGAGGCGAGCTACCTCAGCAGCATCAGCGGCAAGACCGCGTCGCTGTATTCCACGGCGGCGCGCATCGGCGGCATCGTGGCCGACCTGCCCCGTCCCACGATCGACGCGCTCACCGAGTACGGCGAGTCGTTCGGCATGGTGTTCCAGATCGTCGACGACCTGCTCGACATCACCGCCACCGACGAACAGCTCGGCAAGCCCGCCGGACACGACATGGTCGAAGGCGTGTACACGCTGCCCGTGCTGCGCACCCTGCAGGCCGGCGGCGTGGCCGCCGTCGAGCTGCTCGCGTTGTTGGGCAAGCCGCTCGACCACGTCGAGCGCGACAAGGCACTGTCGATCGTGCGGTCCAACGCCGGCTCCGACTCGGCCATGGCCACCGCCCGCGAGTGGGCCCAGCGAGCCGAGGCCGCCTGCGAGTTGCTGCCCCCCAGCGCCGCCACCGACGCGCTGTTCGCCGCGCCGTCGGCCCTCCTCGCCACCCTCTGACCCCCGCCGGTTCCGCCCCCGCTCATCCGAGTGGCACGGCCCCTTCCGAGTGCCACATCGCCGTACGAGTGCTCACTCACACCCAGGATGCGAGTAGCCACTCGGAGCAACGTCAGTGGATGTGCTCCAGCACCTGACGCACCATGTCGTCGAGCGGGACTTCGGTCGTGTCGAACCGCAGGTCGTACTCCCACCCGTCGTGGATGTGGGGCGATGCTGCGAACAGTCCGCCGGCCACGTCGATCCGTGTTGCCTCGCGTCGCCGCAGTTCCTCTGCCGGACAATCCAGTCCGACCCACAGCGTCGGAAGCCCGGCGAACGCGCGCCGGATCGTCTCGCTGTCGTGACCGCCCGCAGCGAGCGCGACCAGGTTGTCGGTGCGGGCCAGGGCAGCGATGCCGTTCAGGAAGCCGGTGTGCAGCAGAGGTACTCGGTCGGGCCAGATGAGGTACTCACCACGGACCCCGCCGAACATCGGCTCATCGAAGATCACCCACGGCTCGGCGGCTCGGTCCTGGAGCGCGCCGAGCAACGTCGACTTCCCCGAGCTCGACGGGCCGTTGACGACGAGCGCACGCCCACCCTTCACGCCGTCGAACCTCGGTGGGCGGGTGAAGACGTGCACCCACTCGGCGGCGAACATGTCCACGGTGCCGAGCACGACTCGCCACTCCTGGTCCGCTGTCACAGCCACCACGTCGACGCGACTTCCGTTGACGGCGAGTGAGCGCACGTGCACCTCCGCCTGTCCACGCAATGACGCGAGCTCCGGGACCGCTGGGTCGCGGAGGAGCCGCTCGAACAACTGCGCCGCAGCGGTCGTGTCGTCCATCTTCCGATCGTAGGGCGCCGCGGCGAGGGGTCTGAGTGGCTACTCGCACCCCGGGTGCGAGTGAGCACTCGGGCGGGGCCGTGTCACTCGGTTGGGGGCGACCCACTCGGATCTGGTGGGGTCAGGCGTTGGGGGCGAGCTTGACGATCTTCGCCGCGGCCTTGTAGGCGGCTTCGGCGGGACCGAACTCGTCCTCGCGCAGCAGGTTCGCCATGATGCGCAGCACCCACTCCATCAGCGTGCGGCTGCTCATGCCCACACGGGTGAGCTCGCGCATCAGCACCGGCCGGCCGATGATGCGGGCGAAGAGGCGGGCGACCTTGAAGTACTCGCCGTACTCGTCGTCGAGCATTCGCGGGTACAACTGCAGTGCCGTCGGGTCGTTGGCGATGAGCGCGTCGTGCAACACGTTGGCCGCCATGTGCGCGGTCTCGTACGCGTAGTCGATGCCGTCGCCGTTGAACGGGTTCACGCTGCCGGCCGCGTCACCGATGACCAGATAGCTGGGCCCGGCCTTCGGTCCGACCGAGCCGCCCATGGGAATGCGGCCGCTGGTGGCCTTCGCCTCGGGGTTGCCCGGGTCGATCTCCCACCGGTCGGCCACCTGGTGCGCATAGGCGTCGAGCATGTGTGTGGTGTTCACGCTCTTGAAGTCGCGGAACGTCGACAGCAGTCCGACGCCGATGTTCACGGTGCCGTCGCCGACGGGGAAGATCCAGCCGTAGCCCGGCATCGGGTTGCCGTTGCGGTCCTTCATGTCCAGCGCGCTCTCGATCCACGGATCGGCGTGGCGCGGCGTCTTCCAGTAGGTGCGAATCGCGGTGCCGTAGGGCCACTCACGCGTGCGGAACGTGCCCAGCGCGCGACCGAAGCGACTGTTGGCACCGTCGGCGACCACCACGTACTTGGCGTGGATCTCCTTGATCCGGCCGTCCTTGGTCTGCACCGTGGCGCCGCGCACGAAGCCACGATCGACGATGGGGTCGAGCGCCTCGTGACCCGTCAGCAGGGTCGCACCGGCGTTGGCCGCGTTGTCGGCGACCATCATGTCGAGCTCGCGTCGGCGTACGACGTAGCCGTGGCTCGGATACTTCGAGTGCTCCGGCCACTGCAGCTCGAGCTCCTTGCCCATGCCCGTGGCGCGCAGGCCGTGGTAGCGGTGGTACCTCGACAGCTGTTCGGTGAGCCCCATCTCGCCCAACTGGTACACGGCTCGCGGGGTGAGGCCGTCGCCGCACGTCTTGTCGCGCGGGAAGGTCATTCGTTCGACGACGGTGACGTCGTGGCCGAGCTTGGCCAGCCAGTAGCCGGTGGCCGCACCGGCGGGGCCGCCGCCGATGACCAGCACTTCAGTGGCCAGCTCGTTCGTGGAGGGGTTCGCGGAGTCGCTCACGATGCAGCAGTGTGGCTGCTCCTGGACGGAAGCGGCCACACGGATGACGTGATTCGGCGCTGTGACGATGTGCTCAGTGGTTGGCGGCGCCGTGACGAGCGGCTCGGTGACGAGCGGCTCGCTCAGGGCCGAGCGGCGAGACCCGGAATGGGGGTGGCACCGATCTCGAGCACGCCCTTGTCGGCGAACACGGTGTGCAGCGTCTCGAACGTCGCGGTGCCGGCGACGAGTGCGGCGTAGATCTCGCTCTCTGGTGCGCACCACAGGGTGAACTCTTCGCTGGCCTGGTCGCCGCCACCGAGGTTGTAGCGCTCGTCGCACACGGAGGCGAGGATCTCGGCGTCGGTGATGTTGCCCTTCCAGCCGGGCATCTGCCCGCCGCTGGCGCCGGTGACGTGCGCGCCGCCCTCGCGGTCCGGGTTGCCGTACACGCTGACCCCGGCGTCGAGGTATGCCTTCGTGCCGAGGTGCACCCAGCGCAACTGGTCCTCGATGACCGGGAACGTCTTCATGACCGAACCACCGGTGAAGCCGTAGGCGGAGCCGACGCCCTCGCCGCCGGCGCCGTGGCAGCCCGAGCAGTTGGTGGCGTAGGCGACCGCTCCGTCACCCAGCGGGCCGGATGCCTCGGTGACGACCGGCTTCATCGCCAGGACGTACATGAACACCCACACGGGGAGGATGCTGAGGGCGACCATCGCCCACACCGGGATCTTCTTGCGCGCCTTGTAGGCGGCGACGACCGGTGTGTCGGGCTTGACCTCGGGCACTGCGGGCACTGCGGGCACGGCAGCCTTCGCGGCGACCGCGGGTGCGGCGGCGGCCGTCGTGGCCGGGGTGGAAGAGGATGCAGCGGGTGCATCGGCAGGGGCTTCGGCGCCGTCGGCCTTGGCCTTGGCCGCCTTGCTCCGCTTCAGCAGGTGCTCGGGAATCTCGGTCACGGCGTAGACGATAGACGGAAGAGGCACGCGAGCGGGAAATCCGCCGGACGAGTCGCTCCGAACTCGCACGGACGACGGACGCGGACAACGGACGCGGAGAATGTCGTGCACGAGTTCACAACGGCACGTCGACAGCGAGGTCGGCATGGTAGACCAACACCCGTGGTACCCAGACCCGGGCAACGGTCACTCCGTATTCTCGCGGACGGTTTGGTACTGACCCCGGGTTGCGTGGCTACAGTTCGTGCAGCAGTTCACATGGAAGGGCAGCGGAGTTGCTGATCGCATTCGAAACCAACCCATTGCATTGGCCCGGGATGAACGTCGCGTTCCTGTTCTCGTTCTTCCTGTCGACCATCGGAGCGCTGCTCGTCCTCCCGTACGCGAAGCGCCGCCCGAAGGGTGCGCCGGTCAGTTGGGGTGAGGCCATGCTCGCCTCCGTGTACGTCTTCGGCGTCATGTTCATCGCCTTCGGCGTCGTGCCCCACCAGTTCATCGACCACGCCGACAAGGAACTGGGCTGGTCGAAGAACAACGTCATCTTCGGGCCCGGCGACATCTTCAAGCCGCAGGCCTACGGTGGCTGGTTCCCGTTCACCATGTCCTACGAAGCGGTGCGCGACATCGTCGTCATCGTCATCCACCTCTACTACTTCGGTCTGCTCATCTGGTTGTGGAGCGCCTGGCAGAAGCGCGGCCAGGTGAAGGCCGGTACGGAAGTGGCCACCAGCACCTTCGGTCGTCCGCTGGTGAAGAAGGGCTGACCTATGGCGAAGACCGATGCCAATCCCCCGATGATGCCGTACACCGACGACTACCTGCTCGTCGAAGTCGACGCCGACTACCTGTCCAAGGCGGTCAAGCCCAAGCAGTTCATCCACATCGACCAGACCGAGTGCATCATGTGCGAAGGCTGTGTCGACATCTGTCCGTGGAAGTGCATCCACATGGTGACCCCGGACGCCATCGGCGACTCCAACG
>JANMFL010000213.1:0-19882 GCA_031377945.1 Acidimicrobiaceae bacterium
AGCATTCCCATACACACGATCGTACACCAGTTCGATCACACTCTCAACCCGCAAACCCATATCCGATATAGGTTTCAGCGATACCGAACGCGCGACCATCACCCCCACCGATCGACCGTTCACCAGGAACTTAAGTTCGCGTAAAAGGGGCGCGAACTCGACCGTTCACCAGGAACTCAAGTTCGCGCGAACTCGTGCGTCAGCGGTGGGCGGCGGCTTTGCTGAGGCGGTCGCGAATGGCGTGGCCGAGTCCGGCCGCCGGAGGCATGACCGCGACCACGATGCCGACGCCGCGCTCGTCGGCCAGGCGCAGGTCGGCGTAGAGCTGCTGCGCGTAGTCGACCAGGTCGTCGGACCGGTCGATGAGCTCGGCGCGCTCGAGGTCGGCGAGCAGGACGGCGGCCTCGGCACGCGACTCGGCGAGCACCACCCGGGCGTGTGGTGCGTAGTGCGATGCCAACATGCCTGACGCCCGGCTGGGTCCGCTCGCAGGGGCGAGGTCGCCGCCCAGCAACTCGTCGATCTGCTCTGACGAGATGCCGCCAGGTCGCAGGATCTGAGGTGGCGAGACCGTGCAGTCGACGATCGTGCTCTCGACACCGACGGGGCAGGCACCGCCGTCGAGCACGTAGTCGACGGCATCACCGAGGTCGGCACGCACGTGGTCGGCCGTCGTGGGCGACACCATTCCGAACCGATTCGCCGACGGCGCGGCGAGCCCGCCACCGAACCGCTCGAGCAGTTCGGTGGTGAGCGGGTGGGCCGGCGCTCGGACGCCGACGGTGTCTCGCCCGCCGGTCACCATCGACAGCACGTGCGCGGCCTTGGGGACGAGCACCGTCAGCGGGCCGGGCCAGCACGTCTCGGCCAGGACGGCGGCGCTGGCCGGCACCGAAGCGGCCCAATCGCCGAGGTGTGCGGCCGACGCGATGTGCACGATGAGCGGGTGATCGACCGGTCGACCCTTGGCCGCGAAGATGCGCCGCACCGCGGTCTCGTTCGAGGCATCGGCGGCCAGCCCGTACACGGTCTCCGTCGGTATGGCGACCAGCCCGCCGTTGCCGATGACCTCGAGGGCGCGTTCGACGGGATCCATCAGCCGGCCTGCGTCACAGCGACGCGTCGAAGAAATCGAGCACGGCGTCCCACAGACCGAACGCCTCGGGTGTGGCGAAGTGGTCGACGTTGCGCAGCGTCACGAGTCGGGCGTTCGGCAACGCCTCGGCCAGCGGCTCGCCCGGGCCGGCGAAGTCCTTGTCGCCGATGACCACGAGCACCGGACAGGTGACCCCGGCGAGCAGAGCGGACGACATGGGGGAGCGCGGGCGACGCATGATCGCCGCCAGCGCAATGGGATCGTTGCCCGGCTGGTGGGCGTACTGCGCGAACACGTGTGCGTGCGTGTCCGAGTCCGGAGCGTTGCCTTCGATCGCGGCAGCGATGCGTTCGCCGGAGCCGTCGTCGTCGGGATCGATGACGTTCTTGCCGATGCCGGCGACGACGAGCTTGCGGAACCGGTCGGGGTGCGCTGCTGCCACGCGGAGCAGGGTCATCGCGCCGAGCGAGAAGCCCACCGCGTCGACCGGTTCCATCGGCAGCAGATCCAACACGCGCTCGCCGAGGTCGGCGTAGGCGTCGGGCTCGTGTGGTTTGGGAGCGTGGCCGTGGCCGAGCAGGTCGATGCCGACCACGCTTCGGCCGGCGTCACCGAGCAGCTCGGTGAACCCGCTCCGCTGCCATGTGGACTCGAACGATCCACCCCATCCGTGCACGAGTACCACCGGCGCTGCCACGTGACCACGGTAGCCTTGGTCGGTCCCTTCGCCGGGCCTCAACGTTGCAGCAAAGGAAGCACCCATGCGGTTCCTCGGTGGTACACCTCCGTACGACCTCACGTACAGCGATGTCTTCATGGTCCCCAGCCTGTCGTCCGTGCCGTCACGTTTCGACGTCGACCTCCGCACGCCCGATGCCCTCGGCACCACCATCCCTGTGGTCGTGGCCAACATGACCGCCGTCGCGGGTCGCCGCATGGCCGAGACCGTCGCCCGTCGGGGCGGCATCACGGTGCTCCCTCAGGACATTCCGCTCGACGTCACCGAGACGGTCATCGACTACGTCAAGACGCACCATCTCGTGTACGACACGCCGATCACGCTCAGCGACAGCCACACCGTCGGCGACGCGCTCGGACTCATCCACAAGCGCGCCCACGGCGCCGTCGTGGTGACCGACGACGCGGGACTCCCGGTGGGCATCTTCACCGAGCACGACGCGGCCGGCTACGACCGGTTCACGCAGCTGAAGAACGTGATGAGCCGCGAGTTGGTCGTCATCGAGGACGGCGCCGAACCGACCGACATCTACGACCTCCTCAGCGAGGCCCGCCTGAGCATGGCACCGGTGGTCGATGGCGACGGCCGCCTCATCGGCTGTGCCACGCGCAAGGGCGCTCTGCGCAGCACGATCTACACGCCGGCGGTCGACAAGGACGGTCGGCTCCTGGTGGCTGCTGCAGTGGGGATCAACGGCGATCCGGCCACCAAGGCCAAGGCGTTGCTGTCGTTCGGGGCCGATGTCCTGGTCATCGACACCGCCCACGGCCATCAGCATCGAACGCTGCGAGCCATCGAAGAGGTGCGCGCCGTCGCCCCCGGCGTGCCGATCGTGGCCGGCAACGTCGTCACCGCGGAGGGCACACGTGACCTCATCAACGCAGGTGCCGATGTGGTCAAGGTCGGTGTCGGTCCCGGCGCCATGTGCACGACCCGAATGATGACCGGTGTCGGTCGCCCGCAGTTCAGCGCGGTGTACAACTGCGCTGCCGAGGCGAGCAAACACGGAAAAGTCATCTGGGCGGACGGTGGGGTGCGGCATCCTCGGGACGTGGCGCTCGCACTGGCCGCCGGAGCATCGAACGTGATGTTCGGTTCATGGCTGGCCGGCACGTACGAATCGGCCGCCGACACGCTTCGTGGTCCCGATGGCCGCCTCTACAAGGAGAGCTTCGGCATGGCCAGCAACCGTGCTGTGAAGAGTCGTAACCGCAGCGAGACCCCGTTCGAACGCGCTCGCAAGGAACTGTTCGAAGAGGGCATCAGCACCTCGCGCATGTACCTCGACCCCGATCGTCCCGGTGTGGAGGACATCATCGACGACATCGTCGCCGGCGTTCGTTCGTCGTGCACCTATGCGGGCGCAGCGAGCATCACCGATTTCCACGAACGTGCCGTGGTCGGTGTGCAGAGTGCCGCGGGCTACAGCGAAGGCATGCCGGTCGGAACGAGTTGGTAGTGCGCGTCATCGCCATCGACGGCCCGGCCGGCGCCGGGAAGAGCACCATCGCGCGCGCGCTCGCCGAGCGCCTCGGTCTGCAGTACCTGGACACCGGGGCGATGTACCGCGCCGTGACCTTCGCTGCGCTGCGGCGGGGCATCCCGCTCGACGACTTCGACGCGGTGGCCCGCTTGGCCGAGACGGTCGATCTGCAGGTGGGTGATCGTGGTGTCGTCGTCGACGGTGTCGACGCGACCGCCGCCATCCGCACGGCGGAGGTGACGTCGAGCGTCAGCAAGGTGGCGGCGAACAGCGGCGTGCGCGCCGAGATGCGTGCCCGTCAGCAGGCCTGGGCGGCCACGCGTGGCGGCGGCGTGATCGAGGGGCGCGACATCGGATCCGTCGTGTTTCCCGATGCCGAGATGAAGCTGTACCTCACTGCCTCACCCCGCGTTCGTGCCGAGCGTCGCGTCGCCGAGGCGGGCGGCGACGTCGATGAGATCGAGCGGGCCATCGCGGCGCGCGACCATTACGACTCGACGCGCGCCGACAGCCCGCTCACCGAAGCGGACGGATCGGCCTTCGTCGACACCACGGGCCTCGACATCACCGAGGTTCTCGATCACATCCTCCGTCTTCTGGAGCCCGCATGACCAAGATCCGCACCGAGTTGGCACAGTCCGATGCGCTGTCGCACCGCATCGGGTACTTCATCGTCCGCAACCTCGTCACCGGCTTCTGTCTGCTGTGGTGCCGGATGAAGGTGGAGGGCCGGGAGAACGTCCCTGCCGACGGCATCTTCATCCTCGCTCCCACCCACCGGAGCATCCTCGACACGCCCATCTCATCGGGAGTCACTCGGCGTCGAATGCGGTTCATGGGTGCCGACAAGTGGTGGAGCAACAAGCGGTTCGGTCAACTGCTCTCGATGCTCGGCGGCTTCCCCGTCACACGTGGCTCTGCCGACCGCGAGGCGCTGCGCCGTTGCATCGCGCTGCTCGAAGGTGGTGAGCCGCTCGTGCTGTTCCCGGAGGGTGAACGGAAGTCCGGCCCGCTGGTGCAGCCGTTGTTCGAGGGTGCCACCTACATCGCCGCGAAGACGAACGCCCCGATCATCCCGGTGGGCATCGGAGGGTCCGAGAAGGCGATGCCCAAGGGCGCCAGGTTCATTCGCCCCAAGAAGCTGCACGTCATCATCGGAGCGCCGATCATCGTGCCCACCGTCGGCACCTCGAAAGAGCAGCGCGAGGCGATGAAGGTGGCGACGGTGGAATTGCACACCGAGTTGCAGCGCCTGTTCGACCTCGCCCAGGCACGCTCCGGCGCTTGATCGGCGAGGTCCAGATCTGGCGCCCTGCACCCGATGTCTCAGCCGCCGAACCAACCCTGCAGGGCCTCGGCGAGCCACACGGGATCGCGGGTGCCGCAGAGCTCACGCGCCGAGTGCATGCTGAGCTGGGGCACACCGACGTCGACGGTGGCGATGCCCAAGCGGGTGGACGTGAGCGGCCCGATGGTGCTGCCGCACGGCATGTTGTTGCGGCTGACGAACACCTGCCACGGCACGCCGGCAGCCTCGAACACTCGCTGTGCGAGCGCTGCGGTGTCGGGCGACGTCGCGTAGCGCTGATTGTGGTTGAGCTTGATCGCGGGACCCTGATTGACGAGCGGTCGATGTGCGGCCTCATGGCGCTCGGGGTAGTTCGGGTGCACGCTGTGGGCGTTGTCGGCGCTGATGCACGAACTTGCCGCCAACTGGGTCAGGTACTGCGCGCGATCCGCGCCAGTGGCCAGGGCGAGCCGTTCGAGCACGTGCTCCAGCAACGCGCCTGCCGCTCCGGTGATGCTCTCGCTGCCGACCTCCTCGTGGTCGAAGAGGGCGATCACCGACGTGGCGTCGGACGGGGCGTCGGCGGCCACCAGCGCCGCAGTCGCGGCCCAGCACGAAGCCTGGTTGTCGAGCCGCCCCGACGCGAGCAGGTCGCCCGCGGGCCCGAGGACCGCTGCGGGAGTGCGGTCGAACAGCGAGAGATCCCAGCTGACGACGTCGGTGCCGTTCACCTGTGCGTGCCCGGCGATCCAGTCGCGGAACTCTCCGTCAACCGGCTGACCCAGACCCCAGACGGGGGCGAGGTGCTGCTGTTTGTCCAGTTGAACGCCGCGCTCGTTGACGTCGCGGTCCAGATGAATGGCGAGTTGTGGCACGCGAGCCACAGGGTCGTGCACCGCCACCAGTCGCTGATCGCCATCGCGGAGGGTGAGCACGCCGGCGACGCCGAGGTCGCGGTCCAGCCACGAGTTCAGCAGCACGCCGCCGTACACCTCGACCGAGAGCTGTTTCCATCCGAAGCCGCCGGCGTCGGCGCTGGGCTTGACCCGCAGGCAGGGCGAATCGGTGTGCGCTCCCACGAGGCGTAGCGGCGCTGTCGGTCCGGCGTCCGCGCCGCGGTGCCAGGCCACGACCGCCGCACCGCGCTGCACGAAGCCCTTGGCCGGAACAGTTGCCCATGCCCGATCGAACGGGACCGCGGTGAAGCCCCCAGACTCGAGGCGCAGCACCGCCGACCGGGCGGCGTGCCATGGTGATGGCGATCCGTCGAGGTAGGCGACCAGGTCGTCGAGCGGCGGGTTCGTGACCGAGTGGTTCACGAGTGCAGGCCGATCGGCAGGCCCGTGCCACGGAGGTGGGCGGTCTCGTTCATCGTGAGGATGCTCTTCACGCCGCCGCGCGACGCGACGACGCGATGGATGCTGGTGTAGTTCGGGTAGAAGAATCCGGGGCCGATCGGAAGGCCCAGGATGTGGGTGAGGTACGCGTTGATCGTGCCACCGTGGCACGACACGGCGATTCGCTGGCCGGCGTGGGCGTCGACCAGCGCATCGAGCGCAGCCACGACCCGGGCGCTGAACTGCTCCGCGGTCTCGTCGGTCGATGTCCACTCACCTCGCATCAGTTCGTGGTAGCGGGGATCGTTGGCGGCCTTCAGCTCTTCGACCGGGACGTACTCGTTGCTGTTCCGGTCCCACTCGGCCACTTCATCGATGACGCCGATGTCCAGGCTTCGGCGTCCGGCGATCGGCTCCGCGGTCTGCACGGCACGGCGCAAGGGGCTCGCATAGACGGCGTCGAGCGGCTCGCTGGCGAGGTAGTCGGCCAGGTGCTCGGCCTGGGCGAGCCCCGCGGTGGACAGTTCGGGATCGGCGATGCCGTCCTGCAGTTCGCGGCGAACTGGTAGACCATGACGGATCAGCAGCAATTCCATTCGACAAGACAAGCAGAAATGACGACCCGAACGAAGATCGTGGCCACCCTCGGCCCGGCGAGCACGGAACCCGACGTGCTCGACGGTCTCCTACGCGCCGGCACCGACGTCGTACGCCTCAATCTCAGCCATGGCACGCTCGCCGGCCATCTGGCGGTGCTGTCCGACGTACGCGCTGCGGCCGAACGGACGGGAGCGGTGGTGGCGGTTCTCGCCGATCTGCCGGGGCCGAAGGTTCGCTCCGGGGCGTTTCCCGACGGTGGGGTCGACCTCGTCGGTGGCTCGGTCGTCACGATGGCGCCGGGTGACGGTCCGAGCTCTGCCGAACACCTGACGGTCGACTACCCGACGCTACTCGACGACCTGATCGCCAGCGACCGCATCGTGTTGGGCGACGGCGCCATCTCGCTGGTGGTCGAGGCCGTCGCCGCCGACACCGTACGGTGCCGAGTCGTCACCGGCGGACGAGTGCAGGGCCGGCCCGGCGTGCACCTGCCGTCCGAGCGACTCCGTCTCTCGACGCCCACCGCCGACGACCTGGTGCTGGGCAAGGCGATGGCCGAGGCCGGTGTCGACTTCCTCGCGGTGTCGTTCGTCCGTTCCGCGCACGACCTGCGCGTCATGCGCGAGGCGATCGCTCCTCACACCACCCGCCTGGTCGCGAAGATCGAGACGCTGGGCGCGATCGCCGAACTCGACGAGATCATCGGCGAGGCCGATGCGGTGATGGTCGCGCGGGGCGATCTCGGCATCGAGTGTCCGCTCGAGGACGTGCCGCACCTGCAGAAGCGCATCGTCCGCCAGTGCGTGGAGGCTGCGGTCCCGGTGATCACGGCGACGCAGATGATGGAGAGCATGATCACGTCGCCGTCGCCCACCCGTGCCGAGGTCAGCGACATCGCCAACGCCGTGTTCGACGGCACGGATGCGCTGATGCTGTCGGCCGAGACCGCGATCGGCGTCGACCCCATCGCCGTGGTCGAGATGATGAATCGCATCGCCGGGCGCGCCGAGTCCGAAGCGAGCTATCGGCAGTGGGCCGCGCGACTCGGGCGGCAACAGCGCCTTGCGTGGCCGGACGGTCCGCATCGCATCACGCTGGCGATCACCCATGCGGCCAGCCTTGCTGCCGAGGACGCCGCGGCCGATGCGATCATCTGTTGCACACGGAGCGGACGTACGGCGTTGGCGATGGCGCGCTTTCGCCCGCAGTGCCGGCTCATCGCAGTGTCGCACGACCCTGCCGTGGTGCGGGCCCTGGCGCTGTCATGGGGTGTTCGCTCGATGGAACTGCCGAGCTACGGCACCACCGACGAGTTGGTGTGGCACGCGGTCGAGCGGGTGGTGCGGAGCGGCCAGGTGTCGGTGGACGAGACCGTGCTCGTGCTCGCCGGCGCACCTGACCGTGCGAGTGGCGCTGCCACCGACGTCCTCCGTATCGTCCGCATCTCGTGACACCGATCTGGAGTGAAGAGGCGGGCGACCCGGACGCGCCGCTGGTCGTCGTCGTGCACGGCACGATGGACCGCGCCGCGGGCATGTTGCGACTGAGCCGCAAGCTCGACGATCGGTACCGGGTGTTGCGCTACGACCGGCGCGGTTATGGCCGTTCGAATCCGCACGACGGACCGTTCGACATGGACGGTCAGGTGCACGACCTGGCCGCGCTGTTGCACGGTCGACGAGCGGTCGTCGTCGGGCACAGCTACGGCGGCAACGTCGCGCTCGCCACTGCGGTGCGGCACCCCGACCTGGTTGCCGGTGTCGCGGTGTACGAGACCCCCATGTCGTGGGAGCCGTGGTGGCCGGGCACGACGGCGGGTTCCGTCGCCGTCGCGTCCGAGGACGGCGCTGATGTCGCCGCCGAACTGTTCATGCGTCGGCTCATCGGCGACCGGCGCTGGGAGGAGCTCCCGGAACGCACCCGGGCCACTCGCCGCGCCGAAGGCGCGGCGCTGGTGGGGGAGCTGGGCGACCTTCGCGCCCACGCGCCGTGGCACCCGAAGGACCTGCAGGTGCCGGTCTTCGTGGGTCGCGGCAGCAACGGTGCCGCCCATCATCAGACGGGCATGGCTCGAATGGCCGAGCTCATCCCCGGGTCCACGCTGGTGACGATGGAGGGTTGCCGGCACGACGCCCCGACCAGCCATCCGGCCGACTTCTGCCACCAGCTGGTGGAGCCGCTGCTCGCCGCCGTTGGAGCGCCGTGGCGCGACCGCCTGGCGTCGTAGCGGCTCAGGGGGCGGGCACCTCGATGTCGGTGCCGAAGAACGTGCACGTGACCGTCCCCACGCCGGCGGCGCCCGTGGTGATCTCGTTCTGGCCCTTGTCGACACAGTCCTGAAGCGCCGCCCGTTGTGTCCACGCACCGAGCGCCAGACCGGCGAGTACGACGATCATGATGACCTTGGTGACGATGGTCTTCACCACGATCGCCGACACGATGGACAGCACGACGAAGAGCACCGCCACCCCGATCGCGATGTTCTTGGCGGAATCGACCGACAGGGCAGACATGTGCAGAACCATACGCCGTAGGGTGTGCGCGTGAGCGATCAACCCATTCATCTCACCCCGCAGGGTCCGCCCCGCACCGTGCTGCCGCTCGAGGACGCCGGCGTGCGCCACGAACTGCAGCAGGCGCTGGCTGCGTCGCCCGATGAGGTGCGTGCGCGCCTCGCCGACCTCGTGGCCCGAAACCCGCGCTCGCTCATCGCCTGGCAGGCACTCGGCGACCATGGTCGCGACACGATCGAGCGGTACGCCGCCTATCGCGTCGGGTACCACCGTGGTCTCGACGCCCTGCGTGCCAACGGCTGGCGAGGCTCGGGGTACGTGCGCTGGGCCGACGAGACGAACCGGGGTTTCCTCGGCAGCCTGCGCGGCCTCGGCCAGATGGCCGCAGAGATCGGTGAGACCGACGAGGCCGAACGGGTGCGCATCTTCCTCGCTCAGCTCGATCCCTCCGGCCACGCCGGCTGAGCCTGCTGCATCGGTGAGCGGATGATCGTCGGGGCCGTGCTGTGTGGCGGGCGAAGCACGCGCATGGGCACCGACAAGGCAGTGCTGAAGGTCGACGGCGTGGAGATGGCCCGCCGTGTAGCTGACGCATTGCGCGCGGGTGGGTGCACGACGGTGGTCGCCGTCGGTGGCGATCCGGTCGGTCTCGGTCGCCTCGGACTGGTCACCCTGCCCGACGAGTGGCCGGGGGAGGGGCCGATGGCCGGCGTTCGTCAGGCATTGGAGACCTGGCCCGACGCCGACGCCGTGGTCGTGGTCGCGTGCGACCTGCCTCACCTCTCCGGCGTCACCGTGGCATCGCTGATCGGTGCGCTGGCGGAGCACCCCGAGGTGGCCGCAGCAGTGGCCGACACCGACCGGATCCAGCCACTATGTGTGGCATGGCGACCGTCTGCGGCACTCACGGTGGCGGACGTGTTCGCCTCGGGGGAGCGTCGGCTGCACGCCCTGCTCGGCGAACTGCCCATCGTCCGAGTGTCTGCGAGTCGTCAAGATCTGAGGAACGTGAATGCCCCGGGTGACCTGGGGACTAGTTTGTGACGCCATGCCCATCCAGGAAGTGAGCACGGGGGATCTCGAAGCCGCGATGGCGGCCGGCGCCTCCGTCATCGACGTCCGCGAGACCGACGAGTACGAGAGCGGTCATGTGCCCGGAGCCGTGCACATCGCGCTCGGCACCGTGCCCGAGCACGTCGAGGCCTTTCGCACCGAGACGACGGCGTACCTCATCTGTCGCAGCGGAGCGCGCAGCCACAAGGCGGCGGAGTTCCTCGCCGAACAGGGCATCGAGACCATCAACGTCGCCGGCGGCACACTGGACTGGATCGCCGGCGGGCGCCCGGTCGTCACGGGAAGCTCGCCTTTGTGACCTATCGCTGGATCGGGACGACCGAGGAGCTCTCCGACTACGTCGCACGCCTCCTCGGCGAACCTCGCTACGCGATGGACACCGAGTTCCACCGTGAACGCACCTACTTCCCGAAACTCGCCCTCGTGCAGATCGCGGGCGCCGGCGAGATCGTGCTCATCGACCCGCTGTCCTGCGATCTGTCGCCGTTGAAGGAACTCTTCCACAGCGACGCCATCTCGGTGCTGCATGCCGCGCAGCAGGATCTCGACGTGCTCACCCACGCGGTGGGCGCCGTCCCGCGGCACATCTCCGACACCCAACTCGCTGCCGGGTTCCTGGGCTACAGCACGCCGTCGTTGGTGTCGCTGCTGCAGGCCGAGTTGCGGGTCACCGCTGCCAAGGGCGACCGCCTCACCGACTGGCTGCGCCGACCGTTGAGCGACGATCAGAAGTCGTACGCAGCGAGCGACGTGGCCCATCTGCTGCAGCTCCAGGACGTGCTCGATGCGCAGCTCGCCACCGAGGGGCGTACCGAGTGGGTCGCCGCGGCGTGCCTCGAACTGCTGGCCAAGCCGGTCAGTGGCACCGAGCCCGACATGGCCTGGACTCGCATCAAGGACGTGCGCATCCTCAAGCCGAAGGCGCGTGGCGTCGCACGTTCGTTGGCGGCGTGGCGCGAGCGCCGAGCGATGTCCATCGATTCGCCCGTCCGCCAGGTGCTGCCGGATCTCGCCATCCTCGGCATCTCGCAACGTCAGCCGCGCACGCTGGCCGAACTCACCCAGTCACGCGGCGTCGACGAACGGCACAGCCGCGGCAACATCGCCAAGGAGTTGCTGGCGGCGGTCGAGGAAGGTCTGAAGGAAGAGGTACCCCTGCCGGCGCCCGACGGCGAGGACCTCGATCGCAGCATGCGTCCCGCAGTCGCGTTGGTGTCGGCCTGGGTGGGCGAGGTGGCGCGTGCCGAGCACATCGACACGGCACTGCTGGCCACCCGCAGCGACCTGGTTGCGTTCCTGCGTGGCGACGACGAGGCTCGCCTCGCCACCGGCTGGCGCCACGACCTGCTCGGCGACGGCATCCGCAAGTTGGTCGCCGGCAGAGCGGCCCTCACGTTCGACGGCAAGGGTGGTCTGAGCCTCATCGACGTCCCGGGCTGACGGCTCGAGGACGGCTCCTCGACCGACCGTTCGGTCAGCGAGTGGGGACGCCAGCGACCCAGACCTGCTCGATGCGGTCGAAACCACGCAACGCCACGAGGTCGGCGCGCTTGCCCACCTCGATGGTGCCGCGATCGTCGAGGCCGAGCAGCCGCGCCGGGTTGCTGCTCGCGGCGCGCAACGACGTCTCGATCGGAATGCCCGCTCGGTTGCAGTGCGCGATGGCGTCGATCATGGTGACTGCGCTGCCCGCGAGGGTGCCGCTGGGCAGGCGCGGTGCTCCATCGCGGAACTCCATGCCGATGGAGCCGACGGTGCCCGCACGCCAGGCGACGGCATCGGTGACCAACACCATCCGCCCGTCGCCCAGTGCCTGCGCGGCCAATCGGAGTGCACGCGGGTGCACGTGCACCCCATCGGCGATGAGCGACGCACAGACCGCCGGGTTGGTCATCGCGAACACGGCGACGCCGGGCGTCCGGTGATGCACCCCACTCATCCCGTTGTAGAGGTGCGTCGTGAGCCGAGCGCCGGCGGCCACGCACGCATCGAACTCGTCCTCCGTGCACTGCGTGTGCCCGATGGCCACCAGCGTGCTGCGGCGCGTCAGCAGCTCGGTGGCGTCGACCGCGAGCGGCTGCTCGGCGGCGAGCGTGACCACTGCAACGTGCGCGGGCAGCGCGTCGAGCCAGGCCATGTCGATGGCCACGATCAGATCCGACGGATGCGCGCCGGGCGAGCGCCCGAGGAAGGGACCTTCGAGATGTGCCCCGGCGATGGTGGGTCGACCCGACGCAGGTCGCGCCATCGCCTCGGCGATGCGATCGAGCGGCTTGGCGTAGCGGTCGAGCGGCATGGTCACGAGCGTCGGGCACCACGTGGTGACGCCCTGGGCGAGCAGGAGTTGGTCGAGGCGATCCCAGTCGGCACCACGAGCCGCGGCGACGTCGATGTCGTCGATGCCGTTGACCTGCAGGTCGACGAACCCGGGAACGATGCGGAGCGAGGTGGACACGCGATCGACCTTCTCGATCGCCGCGATCGCCCCGTCGTCGATGTGCAGCCACGCCGGACCGCTCCAGCCCTGTGGCGTCAGAACTCCCGCCGCCTCAAGGACCGACATGTCGCTCAGACCCCATATGCTGCCGAGCGTATGGCAGATTCGGCCGCTGAGCACGTCCCCACCAGGGAGCTCATCATCACCGAAGCCCTGCGGTGCTTCGCCGAGTCCGGCTACGACGGCACCTCGTTGAACGACATCGCCGCGGGCGTCGGCATCCGCCGACCGAGCCTGCTGCACCACTTCCCCTCGAAGGAAGCCCTGTACGGCGAGGTCTTCGAGAAGTTGCTCAGCGACTGGGTCGAGAAGCTCAGCGTCATGGCCACCGCACCTGAAGTGGGCTGGCGGAAGATGGAACTGGTCATCGAGGCCGGGTTCGATCTGTTCGCCGAGAATCCCGACTACGTACGGCTGATGCGGCGCGAAGCGCTCGACGGTGGTTCACACCTCGGCATCGAACTCAGTGCCGTGCTTCGTCCCATGTTCGACCGAGCGGTCGCGTTCTTCCAACGCGAGATGGACGCCGGGGTGTTCCGCCAGCTCGACCCGGCGCAGTTGCTGATCACCGGATACGGCGCGCTGCTCAGCTACTTCAGCGACGCCGTGTTCCTGAACGGTCTCATCGACACCGATGCGCTGTCGCCCGTCGCGCTCGCTCGACGTCGACAGCACATGACCGAGTTCTTCGTGGCAGCGTTGACGCCGTGACGCCGTGACGCCGTGACGCCGTGACGCCGTGACCCTGTGATCGTGCGCGTCGACCGTTCGTCCGCACCCACGACGTGAGCACACCACGTCACTGACAGTACGGTGACGTCGATGACTTCGAGCGGAACCACCCTGTCGGAATCGGCCTCCAAGGCGCTGCTGCGCGAGTTCGGGGTGCCGATGGCACCCGAACGCGAGGTCGTTGATGCCGCGGCCGCGGCCGACGCGGCGGCCGAGTTGGGCTTCCCCGTGGTGGTCAAGCTCTGTGGCGACGCCATTGCCCACAAGACCGAGCGCGGGTTGGTCAAACTGCGCCTCGGCGATGCGGCAGCGGTGCTCGGCGCCGGCGCCGAGTTGCTCGGGAAGGCCACACCCGAGGATGGCCTCGTCACGCTGCTCGTGGCACCCATGATCAGCGGCAACCGCGAACTCATCGTCGGCATCGTGCGCGACCCGCAATTCGGCGCGAACGTCATGCTCGGCGTCGGTGGCGTGCTGGCCGAGGCAGTTGCCGATGTGCAGTTCCGACCCGTGCCGATCACCGAGATCGACGCCTACGAGATGATCGAGGGACTGGCCACGCAGAAGCTGCTCGGCGAGTTCCGAGGCGAAGCAGCGGTCGACGCACCGGCGCTCGCCGCGGTTCTGGTCGGCCTCTCGGCGCTCGCTGCGGCGAGGCCCGACATCGTGAGTGTCGACGTGAACCCGCTCATCGTCCGAGCCGACGGCACCTCCGTCGCCGTCGACGCGCTCGTCGAGCTCGGCGAACCGGCGCAGCCGCTCGTCGCGCATCGCGGTCGTCCGACGAACGAGCAGTTCCACGCATTGTTCGACCCCAAGGGCGTGCTCGTCGCTGGCGCCAGCAGCCACCCCGGAAAGTTCGGGTTCGTCAGTCTGCACAACGTGCTCGCCAACGGGTACGCAGGCGGAGTCTTCGGGACGAATCTGCAGGGCGAGGAGGTGCTCGGCGTCCGCACCGTCGCCGACATCGATCAACTCCCCACCGGGGAGATCGATCTGGTCTTCGTCTGCACCCCTGCGAGCGCCAATCCGGCACTGCTGCGCGCGTGCGCGGCCAAGGGTGTGAAGGCCGCGTTCCTCACCAGTGCCGGCTACGGCGAGGCGGGCGACGAGGGTCGGGCTGCCGAAGCCGCGCTCGTGGCACTCGCCGACGAACTGGGCATCCTGCTCGCCGGCCCGAACGGGCAGGGCGTGGTCAGCACGCCGTCGAACCTGTGCGCTCAGATCGTCGCCCCGTACCCGCCCAAGGGACGGATCGCCGTCGCCAGCCAGAGCGGCAACTTCGTGTCGAGCTTCCTGAACTACGCCCGCCAGACCGGCGTCGGCATCAGCCGCGCCGTCTCGGCCGGCAACGCGGCGGCCGTCACCCCTGCCGACTACCTCGACTTCTACGCCGACGACGACGCCACCTCGGTGTCACTCGCGTACGTGGAGGGCATCGTCGACGGACGTTCCCTGCTGGACCGCTTCGCATCGGTCGCAGCTCGCAAGCCGCTGGTCGTCGTCAAGGGCGGTGCCACGGCCAACGGCGCCCGCGCTGCGGCGAGCCACACCGGTGCGCTCGCGGCCGACGACAAGGTGTTCGACGGAGCATGCCGCCAAGCCGGCGTCACCCGCGCCGCAACCGTGGAGGAGGCGTTCGAGGCTGCGGCCACGTTCGCCACGCAGCCGTTGCCGAAGGGCCCGAACGTGGTGGTGATGACCACAGCCGGCGGCTGGGGAGTGGTCACCAGCGACGCCATCGCCCGCGACGGACGGGTCGAGCTGATGCAACTGCCCGAGGACCTGCTCGCCCAGATCGACACGAAGCTGCCGCCGCGGTGGAGCCGGAACAACCCGGTCGACCTCGCAGGCGGCGAAACGCGTGACACGATTCCGGAAGTGATGGAGATGATCGCCGCCCACCCCGACGTCGACGCCATCGTGTATCTCGGCATCGGTATTCAGAGCAATCAGGCCCGGATGATGCGCGAAGGGCACTTCTACCCCGAGCACGGCATCGAACGCATCGTGGCGTACCACGAGCGGCAGGACGAGCGGTTCGCACAGGCGGCCGCCGAGCTGTCCACGAAGTACGGCAAGCCGATCCTCACCGCCACCGAACTCGCCGTCGCCGATCCCGACAACGCCGGGCCGCGAGCCGTGCGCGAGACCGGCCGTCTCTGCTACGCGAGCGGAAACCGGGCCGTCACGGCGCTCGGCCACCTGTACGACTACGCCCAGCACCGGCAGCGACGAGGCCTCGCCTGAATGGGGCGACGCCGCAACCCGTACCCGACGCTCGTGGCGGCTGCGCTGGCGCCGGCGTTGCTGCTCGGAGGCTGCTGGCGTGTGGCCGGTAGCCGAGCGCCCGACGACGTTGCGGTACCGGCCGACAGTACGGCCGTCGTGGTGGAACCGATCGCGCTCACCACACCGCTGCTCTCGGTTCGCCGTACTCCTGCGACGTTGGCGCGCGATGTGAACATCGGAGCATTCCAGGCGGAACTCGACGCCTTCCTGCCACAGATCGACGACACGTCGTGCGTCGCGGTGTCGGTGGATGGCCAGGCTGTGGGAGGGAGCAACCAGGACACTCCGCTTCGTCCGGCGAGCAATGTGAAGATCCTCACCGCAGCTGTCGCGCTCGACCGACTGGGCCCTGAGCACACGTACACGACCGACGTTCGCGGCACCGTGACCTCGGGCGTCGTGACCGGCGACCTGTACTTCGTGGGCGGCGGCGATCCGCTGCTCTCGAGCGAATGGTGGAAGGGGCCGAACACGAACTATCCGCCGTTCAACACCACCTCCGTCGAGTCGCTCGCGCAGGCGATCCGCGACGCCGGCGTGACACGCATCGACGGTGCGATCGTGGGCGACGCCAGCCGCTACGACGACGAGTGGTACGCGCCGACCTGGACGTCCGACGTCCGATTCACGGAGGGCGGCCCCATTTCGGGGTTGCTGGTGAACGACTCACGCGAATCGAACACTCAGTCGTCGAACGATCCGGCCGTCGGGGCCGCTGCGGTGCTGACGGCCGCGCTAAGCGATGTCGGGGTGGTCGTCACCGGTGCTCCCACGAAGGGCGTCGCGCCCACCGACGCGCCTGTCGTGGCCTCGGTGATCTCGCAGCCGATGACGTCGGTGTTGCAGGAGATGCTCACGACCAGCGACAACAACACCGCCGAGATGGTGCTGAAGGAGGTCGGGCTGAAGGCCAGCGGCAAGGGGACGCGAGCGGCCGGGCTCGCCGCGGTCGCCGAGACGCTGCAGCAGTGGGGCATCTCGCTCGATGCCGAAGCCCTGGTCGACGGCTCGGGACTGTCCGACGAGAATCGCCTCACGTGCTCGGTGCTGCTCGACGTGCTGCAGCACCAGTCGGTCGACGACCCGGTGGGTCAGGGCATGGCGGTGGCCGGGACGGCGGGAGGCACACTCGCCGATGCCTTCGTCGGTTCCGATCTGGAGGGCGTGCTGCGGGGCAAGACCGGCACGCTCTACAACTACGACGACGGCACCGGGGGCAAGCCGGCCGCCAAGGCGCTCTCTGGCTTCGTCCCCCTCGAGGGCGGGGGAGCGATCGAGTTCGCGATGTTGCTCAACGGTCCGCAGGTGGCCGAGAAGGTGGTCTACCGGCCCATCTGGGATGCCTTCGGCACTGTCCTGCTGTCGTACCCGAGCGGCCCTGGCCCGGCCGAGTTGGCGCCCAGATGAGCCCGCTCCCGATGTTCCCTCTGGGCAGCACGCTGTTGCCTGGCGACGTGCTGCCGTTGCACGTCTTCGAGCCGCGGTATCGCGAGCTCGTGCAGGCATGTGTCGAGAGCGCCGACCACGAGTTCGGTGTGGTGCTCATCGAGCGGGGTCACGAGGTGGGCGGCGGTGAGATCAGACGCGAGGTCGGCACCGCGGCGCGAATGGTGCAGGTGGCCGAGACCGAGGACGGTCGGTACGCGGTGATCGCGGTGGGGACGCACCGCGTGCGCGTGGTGGGGTGGCTGCCCGACGACCCGTACCCACTGGCCGATGTCGAGGAGTGGCCCGACGCGGATCCCGACGACCCATCGGTGGTGGTCCTGCTCGCAGAACTGACACCTCGGGTGCGCCGAACGGTTGCGCTCGCGTTGGAACTGGGCGACCCGGTGGGTGACCCGCAGACCGACATCGGCGATGACCCACTCGTGGCCTCGTACCGGCTGTCCTCGCTCGCCCCGTTGGGCGACACGGATCGTTACGACCTGCTCTGCGCCCCGGGTCCGGCGGCCAGGCTCGCCATGCTGCGCGACCGACTCGGCGACGTCGAAGCACTGCTCCAGTTCCGCCTCCACGACGGCTGAGGCGACCAATTCGGTCCGACACTGTGGGTGAACCAGGCCTGCGCGTGCTACACATATGGCCGTGGCCGACAGCTTGAACGACCCACTGCTGAGCAACCAGACCTCTGTCGGTGCCCCGACGGCCACCGCGCCGACCACACCGACGGCCACAGTGCCGACCACACCGACGGCCACCCCGACGGCCAGCGGGCCCGCTGCCGACTCGACGCAGCGGTCGAGCACCGTCACCGAGCCGCGGCAGCCGCGCGAGCGCAAGAAGTCGCAGGGTGAGCAGATCGCCGAGACCGTGCAGATGGTCAAGGACTACGCTCGCCAGGAAACGCTCGACCCGGTGAAGACGGCGGGTAAGTGGATCGGCTTCGGGCTGCTCGGAGCGGTGCTCATCGGTCTTGGTACGGCGTTCCTGACGCTCGGCCTGCTCCGCCTGGTGCAGACCGAATGGCCCAGCACGTTCGACGGCCGCTGGACGCGCATGTTGCCGTACCTGTTCGCGCTGGTCCTGTGCGTCATCGTCGCCATCGCCGCGTACCTGCGCATCAACAAGAAGCCCCTCACCAAGGAGCAGCGCTGACCATGGCCCAACGCATCACCCGGGAAGACCTCGAGGGCAAGTTCCGCTCCGTCCAGAGCGACCTGCAGGCCAAGGTCGACGACAAGAAGAACAGCATCGCCACCGCTGCGGTGGTCGGCGGCGTCGTCCTGCTCCTCATCTTCTTCGTCCTCGGCCGCCGCGCCGGCAGCAAACGCACGACGTTCGTCGAGATCCGTCGGGTCTAGCCCGTGGCTCGACGTGTCGGGATGTTCGGCTTCCTGAAGCCGTCCGTGTACCTCAGGCAACAGGCGTTCGCACGCGGGGTGCTCGGTGGAAAGAAGTCGTGGATGGTCATCGCGGTGTTCGCGTACTCACCGCGCCTGGTTCGTCGTCTCATCGGGCGCACCGAGATGCTGGTCGCCCGCGAGCCGATGCGGCCGGGTCAGATCCTGCGTATCGAGGCGCTCGGTCAACTTTCGAAGGCAGAGCGAAAGGCCATTGCGAAAGGGAAGTAGCCCGCGAACGGCCTGTGCCGCGGCACAATGGTCGGATGAAAGTGCTCCTGCGGAATCCCCGACGCGAGATCGACGTCGAGGGCAAGCACTCGGTGAACTCGTTGCTGGCGTCGCTCGACCTGGCCCGTGAATCGCATCTGGTCATCCGCAACGGCACGCTGGTGCCCGGCGACGCCGCGCTGTCCACCGACGACACGGTCGAGATCCGTCCGGTCATCTCCGGTGGGGCCTAGTGGCCGCGCCGCCGTCGAAGTGTCGGGTCTGCAAGGAACCGGCGATCATCGACCTGCCTCGTCACAACGCCAACTTCTGCGCCGAGCACTTCCTCGAACTCTGCCGCCGACAGGTGGTGAAGGCCATCGAGAAGTTCGACATGCTCACGAAGGACGATCGTATTCTCGTCGCGGTGTCCGGTGGGAAGGACAGCCTCGCCGTGTGGGACCTGTTGATCGACCTCGGCTACCAGGCCGACGGCCTGTACATCGGTCTCGGCATCGGCGAGTACAGCGACGTCTCGGGTGACTACGCGAAGGCGTTCGCCGCCGAGCGCGGGCTGCACCTGATCACCGTCGACCTGCGCGCCGAGTACGGCTACGACATCCCCACGGCGGCGAAGGCCACGAAGCGGGTGCCGTGCAGTGCGTGCGGCACGAGCAAGCGTCACCTGTTCGACAAGGCGGCGCTCGACGGCGGCTACTCGGTGCTGGTCACCGGGCACAACCTCGACGACGAAGCGGCAGTCCTGTTCGGCAACACGCTGCGATGGGACATCGAGTACCTCTCCCGTCAGTTGCCGGTGTTGCCGGCTCGCCACGGTTTTCCCAAGAAGGTGAAGCCGCTCGTGCGCCTCACCGAGCGAGAGATGGCGGCGTGGTGCGTGGTGCGCGGCATCGACTACCTCGTCGACGAATGCCCGATGGCCGTCGGCAACAAGCACCTTGCCTACAAGGAAGCGTTGAACCGCATCGAAGCCGGATCGCCCGGCTCGAAGGCGGCGTTCTACCTCAACTTTCTCGACAACATGGCGCCGCTGCTCTCGGGGCTGTCCGCGGCGGCCACCGACGATCTCGGGAAGTGCTCCGAATGCGGGGCACCGACCACCAGCGACCTGTGCGCGTTCTGCCGCACGGCGCAGAAGGCACGCGCACACGATCCGG
>JANMFL010000251.1:0-4266 GCA_031377945.1 Acidimicrobiaceae bacterium
CCGACTACAAGGTGCCCGGCGCCGGCACGGTGATGATGACCTACATCCCGGCCGACGGCAGTGAGCCCGTCGAGATGAAGATCGCCGACTTCGGCGACGACGGTGGCGTGGCAATGGGCATGTACAACTACAACGACAGCATCCGCGACTTCGCCCGTGCCTCGCTGCGCTACGGCATCCTGCGCAACTACCCGGTGTACCTCTCGACGAAGAACACCATCCTCAAGGCCTACGACGGCCAGTTCAAGGACATTTTCGAGGACGTGTATCAGCGTGAGTTCAAGACCGAGATGGACGCGTTGGGTCTCACCTACGAGCACCGCCTCATCGACGACATGGTCGCCTGCGCGATGAAGTGGGAGGGCGGCTACGTGTGGGCCTGCAAGAACTACGACGGCGACGTCCAGTCCGACACGGTCGCCCAGGGTTACGGCTCGCTCGGCCTGATGACCAGTGTGCTGATGACGCCCGACGGCAAGACCGTCGAGGCCGAGGCCGCGCACGGCACGGTCACCCGTCACTACCGCGAGCACCAGAAGGGCAACGCGACCTCGACGAACCCCATCGCCTCGATCTACGCCTGGACGCAGGGGCTCACGTATCGCGGCCAGATGGATGGCACGCCCGACGTCGTCGACTTCGCCAAGTCGCTCGAGCGCGTGTGCGTCGAGGCCGTCGAGCAGGGTGAGATGACCAAGGACCTCGCGCTGCTCATCAGCAAGGACTCGCCGTGGCTCACCACTGAGGCCTTCCTCGACGCGCTGGATCGGCGTCTCCAGGCGAAGATGGCCTGACCCGCTGTCCCCGGGTCGCATCTGGCGGGGGACTACTGTTGCGCGGTCGAGGGGAGGGCGTATGGATGTGCGCTGGGAACCGCCAGGACCGGGCCATTGGGCTGTCGATCGCTCGCACATGCCGAGCGGTGCGACGCCGATGGTGCAGTCCATCGTCACGCGCGCGATGCCTGCGGGCATGCGCCGTGTGTTCGCCGAACTCGGTGCGCCACTCGACACACTCGACGTCGGATTCGTGAACGGCCAGTTCTACTCGCGGTTGCGGCCGCTCATCGCGCCGGATCGCGCCGCGACGCGCCTCCCTCCGACGATCTTGCTGAAGGTCGTGTCGCGACTGCATCCCGAGTTCCGCCGACGCAACCGCGTCGCGGGCGACGTGATGCGCGACGAGCCGTGGACGCAGGTGATCCACGACTGGCACCACGGCATGAAGGCCGGCATCGAGGCCGCCAACCTCGAGCTGCAGTCGGTCGACCTGGCCGCACTGACCGACGACGAGGTCGTGGCCCATGTCGATCGGTGTCTCGAGCACTGCACTGTGGAGTGGGAGCGTCACTTCTGGCTGCACGGGTACGACATGGGCCCGATCGGCCGGTATCTGTTCGAGTCACGCCACTGGGGAGTCGAGCCGGCGAGGCTGCTGTCGTTGCTGGAGGGTGCCTCGCCGTCCACCAGCGCTCCGGCCGCCGAGCTGGCGCAGATCCGGCATCTTGTCGACGCCACCGGAACGACGCCGCGGTCGCTCGACGAGCTTCGCGGCCTGTCGCCGGACATCGATCGCCGGGTCGGCGACTTCCTTCGGCAGCGCGGCGCCGTGCTGTTCTCGCGCTACGACGTCGACGGGGTGACACTGGGCGAACGCCCCGATCTGGTGCTGGTGTCCATCATGAACGCCGAAGTGCACGATGCGACCGACGCGGTCGCCGCTCGGATCGCCCTCGCGCGAGCCGACGTGCCGACCGAAGACCGCGAGCGATTCGACGAACTGTTGCGACAGGCGCGCGCGGCGATGGACCTGCGCGACGACAACGGTCCCACGACCGCCGAGTGGCCGCTCGGCCTGCTGCGACTCGCGTTGCTCGAGCTCGGCCGCCGCATGGTGGCGCGCGGGTGCGTGGACGATCCGACCCTGGCCCTCGAGCTGCAGTGCGACGAGATCCGCGCGGTGCTCGACGGCATGCCGACGGCGGCGTCGCTGCGGGAACGGGCAGCGACCCGACAGGCGATGAAGCGGCTGGTGGCTCCGGAGACGCTCGGCGCGCCGGAGCCGGCCCCGCCACCCGACGTGCTGCCCGCCAACCTGGCGAGGCTGGCCGGCATGGTGCAGACCGTCGTCCAGCACATGGGCATGGCCGCCGACATCCGTGCGGACGGCCTGACGGGCGTCGGCATCGGCGACGCGACGGTCACTGCTCGAGCGCGCGTGGCGACCTCGCCCGAAGCGGCGTTCGACGTGCTCGAGGCCGGCGACATCCTGGTCGTCGCTGGCACCACACCGGCCTACAACCTGGTTCTGTCGATCGCGGGAGGCATCATCACGGCCGACGGCGGCCCGATGAGCCACGCCGCGGTCATCGCCCGCGAGCTCGGCATCCCCGCCGTGATCGGTGCTCGTGGGGCGATCACCGACATCCCCGACGGTGCGACCGTCGTGCTCGACGCAGCCGCCGGCACCGTGACCGTGGTCGCCGACCGCTGACCGGTCATCCGGCTCTAGCGTGGGGCGCCCATGCGTCTCGACGACTTCGACTACGAGCTGCCCGAGCACCGCATCGCGCAGGAGCCGGTGGAACCACGCGACTCGGCGCGTCTGCTGGTGGACCAGGGGGGCGCTGCACCCCTGCACCGACACGTACGCGACCTGACCGAGTTCCTCCACGAGGGCGACCTGCTGGTGGTCAACGACAGCCGGGTCATCCCCGCGCGGCTGCACCTCACCCGCCACACCGGCGGCGCCGCCGAGGTGCTGCTGCTCGAGCCGCAGGACACCGAGCGACGCGTGTGGGAGGCCATGGTCCGCCCGGCGCGGAAGCTGCGCGACGGTGAGGAACTGCTGTCCGGTGGGGTACCGCTGGTCCGCATCGGTGGCCGCAGCGAGGCCGGCGACACGATGATCATCGAGTTGCTCGGCGACGACGCTCCGCTCGACCTGCTGCAACGCCACGGCGAGATGCCGCTCCCGCCGTACATCTCGCACCGACTCGATCACCCCGAGCGGTATCAGACCGTGTACTCGAACGAGCCGGGTTCGGCAGCAGCGCCCACCGCAGGGCTGCACTTCACCCCGGAGCTGCTCGACGCGCTCGCCGAGCAGGGCGTCGCCACGGCTCGTGTCGAGCTGGTCGTCGGACTCGACACGTTCAAGCCGGTGAGTGAGTCCGATCCACGTGACCACCTCATCCACAGCGAGCGGTACCGGGTCACCCCGGAGGTCGTGCAGCAGTGCCGAGACGCTCGGCGGGTCGTCGCCGTGGGCACCACCAGCGTCCGGGCGCTCGAGAGCGCGGCCACCTTCGGCGAGCTCGAGGGTCGCACTCGGCTGTTCATCCACCGACCGTACGAATGGAGGACGGTCGACGTGATGATGACGAACTTCCACATGCCGCGCACCACGCTGCTGATGATGATCGATGCGTTCGTCGGTGAACGGTGGCGCCGTCTGTACGACACCGCGATCGCCGAGGAGTACCGCTTCTTCAGCTTCGGCGACGCCATGCTGCTCGATCGGAGCCTGAGCTAGATGCATCCCGTCCGTTTCACCGCCGTCGCCACCCACGGCGCAGCGCGCACCGGTGTGGCAACGACCGCACGAGGGTCGTACCGCACACCGTGCTTCATGCCCGTCGGCACCCGCGGCGCCATCAAGTACCTCAGCGCAGCCGACTACGAGCGCCTCGGAGCCGAGATCGTGCTCGGCAACACCTACCACCTGATGCTGCGGCCGGGCGCCGAGACCGTCGCCCAGTTCGGCGGCATCGGCAGGTTCGCTTCGTGGGGTGGGCTGACGCTCACCGACTCGGGCGGTTTCCAGGTGTTCTCGCTCGACCCGAAGGTCGACGACGACGGGGTGACGTTCAAGAGCACCTACGACGGTTCGTCGCACCGGTTCACCCCCGAGATCGCCGTGCACACCCAGGAGTTGCTCGGCGCCGACATCCAGATGGTGCTCGACGTGTGCGTGTCGCTCCCGGCCACCCCCGACGTGGTTCGGGTCGGACTGGAGCGCACGTCCGCCTGGGCGGCGCGAGCGAAGGCCGCACACCGTCGCGAGGATCAGGCGCTGTTCGGCATCGTCCAGGGCGGTGTCAGCGAGTCGATGCGGGCCGAGAGCGCGCTGCGCACTGCCGGGATCGGCTTCGACGGTTACGGCATCGGCGGCCTGAGCGTGGGCGAGACCCGCGCCGAGATGCTGCCGGCGCTCGCCGCCGCCATCCAGCACCTGCCGGCGGACCAGCCCCGCTACCTGATGGGC
>JANMFL010000252.1:0-1785 GCA_031377945.1 Acidimicrobiaceae bacterium
CTCGTCGACCATGTTGTTGTACGTCGGCCCGGCCGTGGACTCGCGCTTGCGTTGCTCGGCGCGCTCCTCGAACACGCGAAGGGCGTCGTCCATCTCGCCGATCTTCACGTGCACGGAAGAGATCGTCTCGAGGATGTCGAGCCCCGCCGCCACCTGAAGTCGCACCGGTGTACCGAGAAGGGTGATCAGCTCCTGCTGCAGTTCGGTGGCGTACGGGTCGGCCACCGCGACGATCATTCGTCCGCCCTCCACGCGAATCGGCACGGCGACGAGCCGCTTGGCGTCGCTCTCCGACAGCTGCTGCGCCGTCTCGCGGTCCACCTCGGTGTGCGCGAGATCGATCAGTTCCAATCCCGACTGTTCGGCCAGCGCCTCGGCCAGCTCACGCTCGGTGAGGAGTCCGAGGTTGACGAGCGTCGACCCCAGGCGTTGACCGTGCACACTCTGTGCGAGCAACGCGTTGCGGAGCTGTTCGGAGTTGACCAGCCCCTTGGCGGCCAGCAGATCGCCGAGCTTCTGCGGTGTGTCCGACTGCGCACCAGGTCGCGCGCCGGTATTGACGGGCCCGGCCTCGCCGGAGTACGGCTTGACCTTGCCTCCCCGTCGCTGCGCTTGGGTCGAGAGAGTGGAGTCGGTGTCCTTGCCCACGTCTGCCTGCTTTCGATCGAGGCCGGCGACACGTCGTACGGCCTAGATCTTCATCGGTCGGCCCACGACCAATCTTGAGGGACCGTTGACACAATCGGCCAGGGGCTGTCGTCATCTCCCCAACCTTCCCACGGGGGATCGACGCCCATCACCAGACCCGGGCTCTCACGCTCCGCGTTTCGGCCTCACGCTCCGGGCCGAACAGCGCCGGACGATCAACCGCCGATCTGGCTCATCGTGCGACGAGGCCGTACGAACGTGACCTGATTGATCTGATGGCCCGCCCACTTGGTGCCGACGGCCCGCTGGATCTCGGCAGCGAGGTCGTCGTCGGAGGCGCCGGCACGGATGAGCTTCAGCAGGTCGAACTCGGTGGTCGCGAACAGGCAGGTGCGGAACTGGCCATCGGCCGTGAGGCGCACCCGGTCGCAGTCGTCGCAGAACGGCTTCGTCACGGTGGGGATGACGCCGACCGTTCCCCGTCCGTCGAGGTACCGCCACTGCGTCGCCGGAGCGGCACCGTCGGCGGGAAGTTGCTCGAGCGGGAACACCGCCGCGAGTGCCGCGACGATCTCGTCCTGACCGACCACCTTCTCGCTCACCCAGTGACCCGTCGCGTCGAGTGGCATGAACTCGATGTACCGCACCTCGACGTCGTGGTCCCTGCCGTAGCGGGCCAGGTCGACGATCTCGTCGTCGTTGACCCCTCGTTCGATGACGGCATTGATCTTCACGGGCGAGAAGCCGGCCTCCTTCGCCGCTTCGATCCCGTCGAGGACGTGCTCGAGCTCGTCGCGCTTGGTCATCCGAGCGAACTTCTCGCGGTCGAGGGTGTCGAGGCTCACGTTCACGCGATCGAGACCCGCCGCCTTCAACTCGTGCGCGAGGTTGCGGAACGTCGCCCCGTTCGTGGTGATCGACATGTCAGGCTTGCGACCGGCATATGGCGACGACGAGTGCGCCGGCACCCGCAGTCGGGAGAGCTTGTCGACCAACACCGTCATGTGCGCGCGGATGGTGGGCTCGCCGCCGGTGAGGCGTAGACCGTCCACCTCGAACCGCTCGACGAACAGTCGCGCCAACCGCTCGATCTCCTCGAACGTGAGCACCTCGCTGCGCGGCAGCCACTTCATCCCC
>JANMFL010000303.1:0-10215 GCA_031377945.1 Acidimicrobiaceae bacterium
CGACACCGGCTGGCGACAACGGCGACCCGGACCGCGCCGACGCGGATCAGTTCTGGGTCTGGTTGCGCGCTGCGCTGGCCTTCACCGCGAACACCGCGGCTTCGGTGCGCCGGCTCATGCCGAGCTTCATCAGCATGTTCGACACGTAGTTCTTGACCGTCTTCTCGGCCAGGTGCAGTTCGGTGCCGATCTGTCGGTTGGTCGCGCCTTCGGCGATGAGGTCGAGAATCTTGCGTTCCTGCGGCGTCAGCTTGGCGAGGCGCTCGTCCTCTTCGCTGGGGTGGCGCAGACGGTGCAGTACCTTGCTGGTGACGGTGGGGTCGAGCAGCGATTCGCCGCGGGCGACCCGACGAATCGCGGCGACGAGGTCGTTGCCGCGAATCTGCTTCAGCACGTAGCCGGACGCGCCAGCCATGATGGCCTCGAACAGGGCGTCGTCGTCACTGAACGACGTGAGCATCAGGCAGGCGAGGCCGGGCAGTTGGCTGCGCACCTCGCGGCACACCTCCACACCACTGCCATCGGGCAGGCGGACGTCGAGCACGGCGACGTCGGGACGGACGGCCGGGATGCGCTGGATGGCCTCGGCAGCGGTCGACGCTTCGCCGACCACCGTCAGACCGGGTTCGGCTTCAATGAGCTCGCGCACTCCTCGGCGGACGATCTCGTGATCGTCGAGCAGGAACACGGAGATGGGTTTCGGGGACTCATCCATGACGCCCCAGGCAATCACACGGACCATGCCCCTGTCAGGGACCTTGGTCACATTGTCACAAGGTCACAAAGTCGAGGAATTCATTTAGAATGACGAACGTGCTCACGACCCAGCCACCCGCCGTGCTCCCCCAGGCCAACGACACGTGCTGGTGCGGCAGCGGTCGCAAGTACAAGCGCTGCCACAAACCGCTCGAGGGAAAGGTGCTGCAGGGCGTCGTCAGCCCGATGCGCAGCGTCCCCGAGCACATCGAGCGGCCGCCCTACGCGCTCACCGGGTCGGCCCCCCGCTGGGCCGAACCGCGCGTGAAGTCCCCCGAGATCATCGAGCGCATGCGGGTCGCCGGCGCCATGGCATCAGAGGTCCTCCGCCTCGCCGGCGAACTGGTCCGACCGGGCATCACCACCGACGAGATCGACGTGTTCGTCCACGAGGCCACCATCGAGCGCGGTGCCTACCCGAGCCCGTTGAACTACCACCACTACCCGAAGAGCGTCTGCACCAGCGTCAACGAGATCATCTGCCACGGCATCCCCGACAGCCGCGAACTGCAGGACGGCGACATCGTCAACCTCGACGTGACGTGCTACGTCGGCGGCGTGCACGGCGACACCAACGCCACGTTCCTCGTCGGCGAGGTCGACCCCGTCAGCCGCAACCTGGTGGCGATCACCGAGGAGTGCATGTGGAAGGGCATCGAGGCCGTGCAGCCGGGTCGGCCGCTCAGCGACATCGGTCGGGCCATCGAGAACCACGCCAAGGCGAACAAGCTCGGGGTGGTGCGGGCCTTCATCGGCCACGGCATCGGTGAGCAGTTCCACACCGACGTGCAGGTGCTGCACTACTACGACGAGCGGGCCAGCATGATCATGCGCCCGGGTATGACCTTCACGATCGAACCGATGATCACCCTGGGTGGGTGGCAGCACAAGATGGTCTTCGACGACGATTGGACGGCCGCCACCGCCGACGGCAGGCGCACCGCCCAGTTCGAGCACACCCTCCTCGTCACCGACGACGGCGTCGACGTGCTCACCGCCTCGGGGTCGGTCAGCCCGTCGGCCCCCTGGCACCGCTGACTCGGTCGAGTCGGCGTGCGCCAGGAATTCGAGTTCGCGCGAGCGCTCCAGGAACAGAAGTTCGCGGCGCGTTCACCAGGAACTTAAGTTCGCGGGGATGGCCCTGCTGCGCGACGACCTCGAACGGAAGATCGTCCGGCTCGCCATCCCGGCGCTGGGCACGCTCGCGGTTGAGCCGGTGTACGTCCTGGTCGACACCGCGATCGTCGGTCGCCTGGGCACCCCACAACTCGCCGGTATGGCCATCGCCAGCATCGTGCTGCTCAACGTCATCAGCCTGCTCGTGTTCCTCGAGTACGTCACACCCGACATCGCCTTCGCGGTCAGCGCCGGCCGGCCCGACGACGCCCGACGCACGGCAGGACACGGCGTCTGGCTGAGTTGCTTCATCGGGTTCCCGGCGGCGATCGTCCTGGCCTTCGCGGCCCGTCCGCTGTGCTGGCTGATCGGCGGCCGCGGTGAGGTGTTGCACCACGCAGCCACCTACCTGTCGATCAGCGCGCTGGGCCTGCCGTTCGTGCTGCTCGCGTTCCTTGGCCACGGGGTACTGCGCGGGTACAACGACCTGCGCACGCCGTTGAAGATCGTCGTCGTCGCGAACGCCGCCAACCTGGTGCTCGAGATCGTCGCCGTGTACGGGCTGCACCTCGGCATCGCAGGTTCGGCCGGGACCACGGTCCTCGTGCAGATGGGCGCTGCGGCGGCGTTCATGTGGTGCATCCGTCAGCACCTGCTCCCGGTACGTCCCGACTGGTCCGCCTACCGGCCGCTGCTGGTGATGGGGTGGCACATGGCGTTGCGATCGGTGGCGATGTACACGGTGTGGAACGTGTCGACGATCATCGCCGCACACCTCGACGCGCCGACGCTCGCCGCGAACCAGGTCGTCACGCAGTGGTTCATGTTCACGGCGTTGATGCTCGACGCGCTCGCCGTGCCGCTGCACTCCCTGGTGGCCGGTGAGTTGGGAGCCGACCACCCGCGCGAGGCCGACCGCATCGGCCACACCAGCGTGCGCCTGTCACTGTGGGCGGCGGCGCTGGTGGCCGCACTGCTGGTCGCGCTCACCCCGGTCATCCCGCAGCTGTTCAGCAACGATCCGGCGGTGCGATCGCGCATCGTCGGCTCGCTGCTCGTGCTGGCCGTCATGCAGTTTCCGGGTGCGGTCGCGTTCGCCCTGGACGGCGCGCTCATCGGCGCACACGACATGTCCTGGCTGGGCCGGCAGGCCGTGCGCAACCTGATCGCCTTCGCTCCGTTGGCGATCGCCACGGTCGTGTGGCCGCGCCTCGGGCTGGCGGGCCTCTGGGGCGCACAGCTGTGCTGGATGACCATGCGTGCCGGCGTGAACCGATGGCGTTGGCGGACGCTCGCCGCCCGCGACTTCCGGGGCGTGGTCGCACCCTCCGCAATGGCGTGAGAGCATCGGCGCCCCGGACCCGTGTCCCCTGGTCCGACCTGTCGCACCATCAGAACGGAGTGCCCGATGTCCATCCCCAACCTGCAGGCCATCGTCACCGGCTCGACCGCCGACGTCCGCACCGAACCGTGCCACCGACGCATCAGGGTGATGGTCGCCGGTGAGGTCGTGGCCGACACCACGCGGGCCGTCTACGTGTTCGAGAAGGGCCACCTGCCGGTGTACTACTTCCCGCGTGACGACGTTCGGTTCGATCTGCTCGAGCGCCCGGCCACCTCCACGCACTGCCCGCGCAAGGGCGACGCCGAGTACTGGACCATCGCGGTCGGCGACGAGCGGCGCGTCGATGCCGTGTGGGCGTATCCGACACCGATCGTCGGCGTCGAGGAGTTGGCCGGCTACGTGGCGTTCTGGTGGGAACGTGTCGACGCCTGGTTCGAGGAGGACGACGAGGTGTTCAAGCACGCCCGCGACCCGTACAAGCGGATCGACGTGCTGCAGTCGTCGCGCCACGTGGAGGTGTTCATCGACGGGGTGAAGGTGGCCGACAGCGTGCGACCGCGGCTGCTGTTCGAGACCGGGTTGCCGGTTCGGTACTACCTGCCGAAGCTCGACATGCGGGTGGACCTGCTCCGGCCATCGGACACGACGAGCGTGTGCCCGTACAAGGGAACTGCCCACTACTGGTCGGTGCAGTTGCCGGACCGACTGGTCGAGGACATCGTGTGGTGCTATCCGGCGCCCATTCCCGAGATCCCGAAGATCGAAGCACACCTGTGCTTCTTCAACGAGAAGGTCGACATCGTCGTCGACGGCGTACGCCAGGAGCGCCCGGTCTCACCCTGGTCGTGAGCGATCAGCGCGGGATCGAGGCCAGCAGCTTCGGGTTCAGCCGCACGGAACCTGCGCCGAGGCCACTGCCCGCAGCGTGATGGTGGACCCAGTCGACGCTGCTCGGGCGACCCAGCACGTCGAGCACCAGATGGGGCTGGTCGGTGGTGCAGGTGATCACCGGCACACTCGGCAACCACGCTCCCTCGACGTCGTGCACGGCCTCGATCACCCGCGTCTGGTTGGCGATGAGGATCTTCGGCACCAGCCGTTGTGTCGCCCATCGTCGGAGCGGTTCGGAGAGGCGATCGAGTGCGACCCGGGGCGCTGCGTACTGCTGCTTGGCGAATCGCACCGGACGATTCCCCCAGTGGCACACACCGGGATCGATGAGCCCCGACGTGACGAGCGGTGGGCCGTCGACGTCGTCGCCGACCGCACCGATCAGCCCGTAGTACTGGTCGCGGAAGTCGACCGTGAAGGTGGCGATGTCGCCCAGCACCGGGCCGTCGTGGCGTTCGACCGACACACCGGTGAGCAGCCCGGCCCACGCCGTCGGCATGGCGGTGGTGGGTCGGGGCTCGAACGACATGCCGAACGACCGACGCACCGGCCCGGGCTCGCCGCCCACCTCCCACACACCGGCCCACACCCGCACGCTCGCGTCGAACACGTTGGCATCGGTCCACCACATCCACCGCAGCGCGGCGAGGCGGTCGACCTCGGCCCGAATCGCTGCAGCATCTCGAACCGACAGCAGCGACTGCGGCAGAACCAGACCCACCCGTCCGCCCGGCCGCGTCAACCGCACCGCCAGGGCGAGGAACTCGGCCGCCGCGTCGGCATAGGGGCCACCGCCGAACTTCGAACGACCGCCTCGCGTGGTCAACGTCGACAGCTGGTTCAGGTACGGCGGGTTGCCCACCACGACGTCGAACTGCCGGTCGCCCCAGTCTCGCTGCAACGCGTCGTCGTGCTCGAAGTCGGTGGTCGGGTCGATGTCCACCCCGGTCTGCTGTGCCAGCCCCGTCGCACGGAGGAACCGGCCGTCGCCACACGCAGGGTCCAACACCGACACCGCCCCGGCGAACACGGCCTCGCGCACCACCGCGTCGACGAGCGCTGGGGGCGTGTAGAACGCTCCCAGCTGCTTCCGCCTCCGTGGCTCACGTTGGGCCTCGCTCACCTCGTCAGCGTAGGGTTTCGCCTCGTGACCGCACCGGACCCGGCAACGTCGATCGACCGTTACCTCCATTTCGACCGCGACGAGTGGGCGGCCCTGCGCGCGGCCACGCCGTTGACCCTTCGCGAGGGCGACCTCGAGCAGCTGCGCGGCATCAACGAACGCATCGATCTCGACGAGGTGGCCGCGGTGTATCTGCCGCTGACACGGCTGCTCAACCTCTACGTCGCGGCCACGCAGAACCTGCACAAGGCCTCCGCCGCCTTCCTCGGCACGTTGTCGCCGAAGGTGCCGTACGTCATCGGCGTCGCCGGCAGCGTCGCCGTCGGCAAGAGCACCTTCGCCCGACTGCTGCAGGCGTTGCTCGCCCGCTGGCCCGATCACCCCAAGGTCGAACTCGTCACCACCGACGGCTTCCTGTACCCCAACCGGGTGCTCGAAGAGCGCGGGATCATGAACCGCAAGGGCTTCCCGGAGAGCTACGACACGCGCCGGCTGTTGCAGTTCCTGCGGGAACTGAAGAGCGGCGCCGCCGAGGTGAGCGCGCCCGTCTACAGCCACGTCGTGTACGACATCGTCGACGGCGAGGAGGTGACGGTCCACCAGCCCGACATCCTCATCCTCGAAGGACTGAACGTGCTGCAGGTGGGCAACACGGCCGACGTCGCCAACCCCGAGTTCGTCAGCGACTACTTCGACTTCTCGATCTACATCGATGCCGACGAGAGCGACATCGAGGAGTTCTACGTGTCGCGCTTTCTCACCTTGCGCGAGACGGTGTTCCAGGACCCCGACAGCTTCTTCCAGCACTACGCACACCTCACCCACGACGAGGCCGTCGAGACCGCGCAGTTCATCTGGCGCGAGATCAACGGCCGCAACCTGCGCGAGAACATCGCTCCCACCAAGGGCCGTGCCGGTCTGCTGCTGCGCAAGGGCCGAGACCATCGCGTCACCGACGTCGCGTTGCGGCGGTTGTGATGCGTCGACCGTTGCTCGTCGTCGCGATCACGACGGTCGCGTTGCTGGGCCTCGCGGCGTGCAAGGACGCGCCCATCGTCGTCCACCCCTACGACAAGTCGCCCGTGCCGGCGGTGCCCGATCGCACCGAGGCGGTCACCGAGGCCGAGCCCCTGCCCGACGGCCAGTACTGGGCGCCGGCGGTGACGGTCGACGCCGACGGTTTCCGCCTCCACTTCACGCTGGCACAGGCCTTCTTCGGTTCGGCGTGCGCCGATGCCCTGAGTGCCGACCAGTGCGACGGCGACGTGGGTGTGCTCACCGATCCGTCACGCGACCTCACCGTCGCGCCCGAGGGGCGGGCACCCATTTCGGTCGTCGACGCGAAGCAGAACAACTTCGCCGTGCCCAGCGACGAGCTGGTGCGCTTGATCGCCGGCGAGCAGCCCTCGGCCGACGCGCCCGACGGCTTCGCCTACGTCGACTTCCCGTATCTGCTCACCGCGCTGAACGGCGAAGTGGTGAGCATCCAGCAGATCTGGATGCCGTAGGTTCCCGGCCGGTGCTCTGATTCAGGCCGGAAGGCCGAGCCACGTGGGCAACTCGGTGATCGAGGCCAGTTCGGCGAAGTGTTCGTCGTGCTCGACATGCTCGAGTTCCCACAGCAAGGGGTAGGGCACGTGGACCGCGGTGCCGCCGAGTGCCATCACCGGCAGAATGTCGCTGCGCACGCTGTTGCCGATCATGCAGAACCGGGTCGCGTCGATGCCGCGATCGGCCAGCACCCGCCGATACGTCTCGGGGTCCTTCTCCAACAGAATGTCGACGTGTCCGAAGTGGTGGGCGAGCCCACTGGTCTCGACCTTGAACGTCTGGTGGATGAGGTCGCCCTTGGTGATGAGCACCAGCGGGTAGTGGCGGCCGACCGCGGCGAGCACCTCGGGAACGTGCGGCAGGAGCCGCACCGGCTCGCTGAGCGTGGCCCGAACCATCTCGACCAGCTGCCCGATGACCGCCGTGGGGACGCGCCCGTCGCTGATGGTGATCGCTGCTTCCACCGCCGACAGCCCGAACGCCTTCACGCCGTAGCCGAAGGTGTGCAGGTTCTTGCGCTCGACCGCCGTGAGCGCCGCCTTCACATCGATCCCGTCGGCGACGTACGGCGACACCCATTCGACGAATCGCATCTCGGACGCGTGGAAGCTGTCCTCGCTGTGCCACAGGGTGTCGTCGGCGTCGAAGCCGATCACGTCGAACTCGCGCACGTCGACTACCGGTGCAGTGCGTTGAGGTAGTTGTAGACGGTGATGCGGCTGACACCCATCGCGTCGGCGACGTCCTCCACCGCGCGGCGCAGCGTGAACGCGCCACGCTCGTCGAGCAGCCGGATGGCACGCTGCTTCTCCTCACGCGACAGCGTGGGGAGCGGTGCGCCCAACTCGCGTTCGACGGTCTCGATCAGCCGGTCGAGCGCCCCGTGCAGCGGCGCTGGCCGAACAGCGGCGAGCACGACACCTTCCCACTTCAGGGGCAGGTCGCCGGGCTCTCGCTCGTCGGCGGCGACCAACGCAGCGCCGAGCGCCTCGACGATCGGCTTGACCGCCAGCACGAGCGGGTGGCGGGGCAGCTTGCTGCTGCTCACGCGGCGTCTCCGACACGCGCGGCGTGCATGCTGACGTGGGTGGCGCCGTTCGCGAACGCCTCGGCCAGGATGGCACCCGAGACCGCCGCCAACTGGGTCTGCGACACCTCGCACGACGACCCGAACGGACCGAACTCGACGACCACGCCCAGCGCCTCGGCGGCAGCCACGGCGGCGCGCACGTGTGGCCCCGGTTTGCCCTCGTGGAAGGGCTCGATGGTGAACTCGAGCAGCAGCACGGCAGCGATGGTAGCCAGCGCGGGGCACGACCCGCTCAGGGGCCCGACGCGTCGGGGCAGGTGAGCACCGGTCAGTGCTCGTCGGGCATGAAGAACGTGAACATGCGATCCGGCAGGATTCGCGCGTACTGCGCACCGCCGGTGAGCATGGCTTCCCACTCGGCGCCGTATCGCGGCACGTAGATGTCGAGCAGCAGTTGTCGGAACTCGGCGTGCTCCGGTGCGTTGACGTCGATGAACTCGGCCTGGCCGTGCACCGTCACCTGCAAGTGCTCACCCGGCAGGTGCGCGGCACTGACGAACGGCGACGCGCGGATGTGCCGAAAGCGCATCGAGTCGGGTGCGGACCCGAAGTGGAAGCAGCCGCGGTGGAAGATGCCGTCGACGGCGCCCGTGACTGGGTGGCCCTTCGAGTTCACGGTCGCGAGCACCAGCAGGCACATCCCCTGCAGTTGCTCGCACAGTGCGCTGGCGGTGAGGCGCCGTTCGGCGGAGATGATCTCGGTCAGGTGCCGGCCGCCGGCCGTCGCACTGCGGTCGAGCAGCGTCTGCAGCGCCGCCAGGTCGTCGTCGGTCTCACGCATGCGTCAAGTTTCGCGCGTGTCGGCCGGTGCCAGGACCAGCCCTTCCGCCACCGCGGCGACCCGCAGTCGCTCGTCCCAACAGGCGAAGATCACCGCAGGGCCGAGCACGAGCGCGCTCGCCAGGTGGACCGCATCCGCGCCACTGAGCCGATGCTCCATCGCCAGGTCGACACCCAGCGACGTCACCGACAGGTCGAGTTCGACGTTGGCCAGTTCGCGCCCACGCTCGGTCCAGATGTCGATGGCACGCCGGAGACCGCCGCTCGAGAGACGCCTCGACCTTGCGGCCGCCGCCAGCGCAGCAGGCACCTCGACCGTCGCCAGGCGGCTCGATACGCACAGGGCGGCGTCGTCCCACAGTCTGCGCGCGTGACGGCTCCCCGGCTCGAGGAGCACCGCCTTCACCAGTGCGCTCGAGTCGAAGTACGCCACGATCATGTCATCGCCACTCGTCACGCAGGTCGTTCGCCGAACCGGTCATCCGTGGAAGCCCTTGGTGCGAGATCTTCGACTTCACGGGCGACACCGGCATGGTGATGACACCCTTCGCCTCGAGCTCACGCAGGCGTTGCGCCCACCCCGCCGGCACGATCCGCGCGATCGGTTGACCGCGATCGGTGATCGTGATCTCGTCGCCGGCCTGGACCTTGTCGAGGAAGGCGGCAAGGTTGGCGCGAAGCTCGGTGACCGACACATCCATCGCCTCACTGTACAGATTAGAGGCCATCTGATGTACAGATTCAGCGGCCCATCACCCGCTGCAGATCGGTACTGCGGGCGATGCAGTCGCTGCCGGCGGCGTCGAACGCCTGATTCAGCTTCTGCAGCGCGGTGCGGAACGACGTGTTCCACGCCTCTTCGAACTGGTCACGCGCCGGGCCCACCCACGTGGTGCCGCCGAGCGCCGAGCTGACGGTGCTGAGCACCCCTTCGATGCTGTGGATCTGCTGCTTGAGCGAACGTCCCAGTTGGGCCAGCTGCTCGGGGTTGGCGCCGTACATGGTCATGGGGGAATCTCCTTGGTGCGCCGCCCGGTGCGACGCTCACCCCACTGGGTACGGCGAGTCGGCGCGATCGGCAGGATTGCTCAGCGCCACCCCGAGTCGGGCCGGCGGAGCAACGGGAGCAGCAGCGTCACGTTGTCGGGCACGAACGTCTCGGTGCGCATCAGTTCGTCCAGATCGTCGCGCCGCACCCAGCGCACCTCGGCGATCTCGCCGTCGGTGAACGTGAACGGGCCGTCGTGCGCACAGCGAAAGCCGCGTCCGATCAATGCGACGGCAGCGTCGACGAACCGACCCTCGCCAAGCGACACGAGCGTGTCGGGTTGCACACCAAGCTCCTCGGCCAACTCGCGCCGCGCCGCGGTCTCGTAGTCCTCGCCCGCGGCGACGACGCCACCCGCGGCAAGGTCCCACAGACCCGGCCACACGTCCTTCGTGTCGGCGCGACGGTGCACCAGCAGCCTGCCGTCGGTGGACAGCACGGCGATCGACACGGCCCGGTGCTGCAGACGTCTCGCCCGCATCACGGCGCGGGTGACGGTGGCCACGACCTGGTCG
>JANMFL010000326.1:0-3645 GCA_031377945.1 Acidimicrobiaceae bacterium
GGTGGGTATCGAACCCACGACCCAGGGATTATGAGTCCCCTGCTCTGACCACTGAGCTACCGCCCCGAGTTCCCTCGGCAGAACAGCTAGGCGAGGCGTATCTCGACGTTGCCGACCGTGAACGCCGTGCCGACCAATGAACGGTCGGTGGTGTGGAAGTCGGCGGCGACGATGCCGGAGCGGGTGTCGTGGTGCACGAACCGTACGGTACGCGATCCGAGTGACAGTGTGCGCGATTGGCTGTCGGCGTCGAGACCGAACACTCCCGACCAGCGGGCCAACAACGCATCAGGATCAGTGGCCGCGATGTCGACGGCGACGATGTCGTCGACCCTCGACGACTCAGGCCGGTCGACCTCGAGGATGTCCCAGAACCAGCGCCCGCGCTCGGGCAGGCCGTCGAGCTCGACGGACGAGCCCCCCATGTCGCCGGGGTGGAGCTGCGCGACATGGAACCCTTGCACCACATGGCGGATCGAGACGCGCACGCCCAGCTGCTCGCAGCGGGCCAGACAGGCGTCGACGTCGGACACCTGGACGGACAGCAGGTAGCCGGCACTGCCGCCGCGCTTGGCCAGCCAGCGACCGATGGGGTGATCGCGCGTGGTGGGGCTGACCACCTCGAGGTAGGTGTCGGCACCAACGGCCATGGTGTGGTCGGCGATGCCGAACGCCGCCAGTTCGGGGTCGCCGAAGGCACGACCCAGGCCGAGGCGCGATCGCAGCACGCTCATGACCACCTGCGGCGACTCGGTGGCGATGACCACCTGGCGGAGATCGGCCCAGGCGGTCATCCCGGTGCCCGAAGTTCGGTGACGTGCAACAGCTTGGCGAGCATCCGTTCGAACCCCTCCGGATCGGCGTCGTGGGCGGCCATCGAGTCGACAGCCATCCTGTCGGTCGCGACGGTGAGCACGTCGGCCTCGACCGCATCGAGTCCGACCCGGGCGATGTCGCGCGGGTTTTCCTTGTTGCCGGCGACGTGCGCGGCCATACGCGTGTCGACCGAACCGAGCACCCACGACGTCACCTTCGTGCCCTGCCCGGCCAGCTCGGCGCGGGTGATGGCGCTGAGGAACCACGTGGCGGCCTTCGACGTGGAGTAGCCACCCATGAACGCTGCCGGCACCACGGCGGCGACGGACAGCACGTTGACGATGTGCCCTCCGCCGTTGGCGGCGAGCACCGGTGCGAACGCCCGGGTCATGGCCAACGTGCCCCAGTAGTTCACCTCCATCTCGCGTCGGGCGGCGTCGGGGTCGTCGGTGAGCACCAGCCGCACGTTGGCGTGCAGGCCGGCGTTGTTGACCAGCACGTTCACGTCGGCGCATCGCTCGGCCACTGCGGCCACATGGACGGGATCGGTGATGTCGAGCTGCACCAGTTCGGCGCCCGGTACGTCGGCCTCGGCAGGTGTACGCGCGCCGGCGTAGACCTTGGCGGCACCGCGAGCCAACAGCTCGTCGACCACGGCCTTGCCCACCCCGCGGTTGCCGCCCGTGACGAGTGCGACGGCGCCACGGATGTTGGTCATGTGTCGAACCCTATGCCAGCCCCAGCGAACGAACGGCCACGAGCACCACGAATCTGCTCGGCGGCCGCTTCCGCTTCCAGCGGGCCTTCCAAGGGCGCATCGCCCACTGCCATCCGTACCAGGTGTGGTGACGACGCCACCGGACGCCGAGCTCGTGAGCCAACTCGTCGAGCATGTCGTCGGTGAGGAACTCGATGGACGGCACCGAATCGGACCGGGTGCCGTACCGCTGCTCGAACTGGGCGTGGCGCTCGGCCACCATGGCATCGCCAGCGGCCTGCGTGCGGTAGACCGGCGTCTCGAGCACCACCAGCCGACCACCGGGCTTGAGGACACGTAGGCCCTCGGCGAGCGTCCGCCGGTAGTCGGTCGAGTAGTGCAGGCTCGCGTTGTAGACCACCAGATCGGCAGTGGTGTCTGCGAACGGCAGGTCGTCCATCTCGGCCTGGTAACGCTCGAACGGATGAACGAAGTGCCGCGCCGCGCCGAGGCCGTCGGTGTCGTCGATGGTGAGGTCGACCGCGTGCGCGTCGTGACCCAGCTCGCCGGCTCGGTTCGACAGCCAGCCCATTCCGGCACCGACGTCGACCACGGTCAGCGCGGGTGGTGCGGCCTTCAACACCTTCGAACGCACCGTGCGCCACGTGCAGCGACGGATCTTCCACTGCCACTCGATGGGCCCACCCGGCGTCGGCTCGGGTAACCGGCGGAAGTACTCGGGGTCGTCGCTGGCACGCCCCTCGGCCAACCGCACCGCGGTGTACTCCTCCAGGAACTGGGCGTAGTGCTCCGCTCGCTCGGGCGCCAGACAGCGGTGGATGCCGTCGACGACGGGATAGGTGTCGCGCAGCTTCATCGGCGACGCAGCTCCACGACGTAGTGATCGGCGACCCGCACGACGGGCCACCAGGTCTCGGTACGACGCTCGATGCGGTCGAGGCGCTCGACCAGGCCAGGGTGGCGGGCAGCGAACGGCTCGATGTACGACGGCGGCACGAACGCGCCCAGCGCCCACGAGCGCTCGCACGTGAACCACGGCGCGAACGACTTGCGCAACGAGTCGACCGACGGATAGCGGATGGTGAGGCCCCGCCACTCGGTGCTGGCCTTGAACCGTCGAACGGCCTTGCGGCCCTGCAGATGCCCCAGGTACCAGCCCCACTCCCACGGCACCACCGGGCCCATGACGCACAGCACGGCCACTCCCCCGGGCCGCATCGCAGCGGCCAGACCGGAGGCAACACCACCCACATCGGCCACGCAGTTCAACCCCCCGAAGTTCGACAGCGCGCCGTCGAACGGGCCGAGCGCCGAACCGAGTGCCCCGATGTCCTCGGCGTTGCACCGTACGGCGTCGACTCCACGGGCGCGAGCCACGTCGACCATGCCCTGCGACGCGTCGGTGGCCGACACCGTCACTCCCCGCTCGGCGAGGTGCAGCGCGTCGACGCCCGTGCCGCAGTTCAACTCGAGCACGCGCGACCCCGGAGCGAACAGCACGTCGGTGCGCCGCCACACCGCCGCCCGCATGGTGCGCCCGATGACGGTGTCGGTGAACGTGTCGTCGTACTCGACTGCAAGTGCATCGAACGGCGACTCCGTTGATGACACGGCGGGCGCTGGCTCGGGTTGCAGCGTCAGACCTCGACCTCGTCGGCCACCGACAGCAGCGCCACACGCGCCGCTTCAGCCACGGCGGCCTTCTCGGCAGCGGCTGCCGGGTCGGTGTCGCGCAAGCGGTGCGCGTCGACCGAGTTGAACAGCCACTGGTCGGCGTACGAGTAGTACTGCTTCGAGTGACGGCCGATGATCTTGTGGTCGCGGTCGCTGCCGGTGTTCCACTCGGACGAGAACACCAGCTTCGGCTTCACCTTCTCGTAGAAACCAGTGTTCTTGATGGGGTACGCCACCGTGGTGAAGAAGATGTCGGGGTCGGTTTCCTTGACATGCTCGATGGTGGCCTCGATGTCGGTGTACTCCTCGCCGTCGTACCCCCACATCAGGAACATGCCCACTTCGATGCCGTGCTGCTTGGCCAGCTTCGTGGCCAACTGCACTTCCTCCACCTTCACGCCACGCTGCATCGCGTCGAGGATGCGCTGGCTGCCGCT
>JANMFL010000341.1:0-4427 GCA_031377945.1 Acidimicrobiaceae bacterium
AGCGGCAGCAACGGGAACATGTTGAACACGCCGACCGACACGTTGACCGCGGCCAGCAACGACAGGACACCGGCCCAGCCGTCGTTCTCGCCGACGTCCTTGGAGATCTCGGTGGCACCGACGATGGTGCCCGGCCGAGAACTGACGTCGTCGTTGGTCCCGGTGAGATGGCCGAACACGTTGATCGGGTTGAGCACCTTGGCCACTCCGACCACCGCCTGACCGACACCCTTCACGAGGTCCGTGGGGCCTTCCACCAGTGCCTGTCCCCACGTCTGTGGCATCCGGTCGGTGGAGTCGCTGCTCACGCCGAGGAAGCCGCGCTGCTCGCCCTCGGCCGCTGCGGGAGATTGCACGAGCGTTGCGGGCAGCGTGACCTGTTCGTCGCCGCGCTGCACCTCGAGCTCGACCGTCGTGCCGGGAGCCGTTCCCGCGAGCGTCGTTCGGAACTCGGCGGAGGTCTCCATCGGCTCGCCGTCGATGGCCAGGATCACATCATCGGGCTGCAGGCCGGCTTGTGCGGCCGGACTGTTCTCGGACACGCCGTAGATGGTGACCTGACCGGACTCCTCGATGCGCCCCCAGAAGCCGTACACCGCGACGATGGCGAGAAAGGCGAGGATCATGTGCATCGCCGAGCCGGCGGTGATGACCCACATGCGCCGCGGGTAACTGGCCTGACGGTAGGTACGGGCTTCGTCCTCGGGCTCGACCTCGTCCATGTTGGTCATGCCGATGATCTTCACGAAGCCACCCAGCGGAATGGCTCGTACGCCGTACTCGGTCTCGCCACGACGGAAGCTCCACACACGCGGTCCGAACCCGAGGAAGAACTGCGTGGCCTTCATCCCACTCCTGCGCGCGGTCCAGAAGTGACCGAACTCGTGGAGCACGATCGACGCTGCGAGGCCGACGGCGAACACGACGTACCACGGGCTGTACAGCCAGAGGATGCCGAACAGGGCGACCCAGGCGACCACACCGAGGATCGTCGTGGTCAAGGTGGGCGGCGCGTCGGGGTCGCGTTGGGTGCCACCGGACACGACCTCGTTCGACATTCGCGAGAAGCGGGTGTCGTTGCTCATTGGGGAAGGACCTCCTGGGCCACCTGACGCGCGCGCGTATCGGCGGCGATGATGTCGTTGACAGTGCCATCGGCACCGGGTTCGTAGCGCTGGAGTGCGGCGTCGCACACCTCGGCGATCTGCGACCAGCGCAGCCGTCCCTGCAGGAACGCGTCGACCGCCACCTCGTTCGCCGCGCTCAGCCACGCGGGGGCGGTGCTGCCGATGCGACCGGCCTCGTAGGCGAGCGGAAGGCACCGGAATGTCTGCGTGTCGGGCGGCTCGAAGTCGAGCCGGCCCAGCGTGGACCAGTCGATGCGCCCGAACGGTGTGCCGATGCGCGCCGGGTATGCGAGCGCGTACCCGATGGGCAGTCGCATGTCGGGCATCGAGAGTTGCGCGATGGTCGAGCCGTCGGAGAACTCGGCCATCGAGTGCACCACGCTCTGCGGGTGCACCACGACCTCGATCTGGTCGTACGGGGTACCGAACAACTCGTGGGCTTCGATGACCTCGAGCCCCTTGTTCATGAGGGTGCTGGAATCGATGGTGATCTTCGGGCCCATCTTCCACGTCGGGTGCGCGAGGGCCTGCTCGACGCCGACCTCGGCCAACTGCGCTGAGGTACGCCCCCGGAACGGGCCGCCGCTGGCGGTGAGCACGATGCGCGACACTTCGCGATCGGCGAACGCCGACGACCTCAGGCACTGGTGCACCGCGCAGTGCTCGCTGTCGACCGGCACGAGTTCGGCCCCCGGAGTGGCGCGCAACGGCTGCACCACGGGACCTGCGGCGATGAGACTCTCCTTGTTGGCGAGTGCCAACCGCTTACCGGACTGCAGCGTGCGAATGGTGACGGCGAGGCCTGCGAAGCCGACGACTGCGTTGACCACCACATCGGCCAGATCGACCAATTCGGCGAAGTCGGCCACCACCTCGGCGAACGGCAGGGCGGCTGCCACCTCGGCCCGACGCGACGCATCGGCGACGGCCACGACCTTCGGCCGGAACTCGAGGGCCTGCTGGACGAGCACGTCCACGGACGAGCCGACGCCCAACGCGACGACCTCGTACGTGCCATCGCCCTCGAGGGCGTTGGTGGCACGCACGACATCGAGCGTCTGCGTACCGATGGACCCGGAGGACCCGGCGATGGCGACCCGAACTGCGCTCATGTGTCGCTCAGTCTCGCAGCCGACGACCGGCCGTGCACGGCGGCAACTGAAGCCCCGCTTCAGCTACTTGCTGAACCAGGGCTGCAGGAACTCGGTGAGGTAGTACACGGCGGGCAACGTGAACAGGAACCCGTCGAAGCGGTCGAGGATGCCGCCGTGGCCCTTGACGATGGAGCCGAAGTCCTTCACGTCGAGGTTGCGCTTGAACATGCTCTCGGTGAGATCGCCGAGCGGAGCCGCGATCGCAACGACGAGACCGAGGAGCAGCAGGTCACCCGTGCTGTTCCAGGTCGTGCTGCGATCCGTGACGCCGACCAGGAACATCGCGGCAAGGGTGAGCACGGCGCCACCGATGAACCCCTCGACGCTCTTGTTGGGGCTGATCCAGGCTCGCAGCGGGGTCCGGCCCACGGCACTGCCCACGAACAGGGCACCGACGTCGTTGGCCACCACACCGATGGCGAGCAGGCAGAGCGTGTCGGTACCGACGTGCGTGGCGATGGTGCCATCGGCACGGGCCAGGCCGAGGTTCGACAGTGCGACGATCGCCGCACCGAACGACCCCATCAGACCGATCCAGGTGATGCCCAGCGTGGTGATGGCCATGTTCGGCATCGGGTTCGACTCGAGACCCGCGGAGAACACGAAGCTCACCGCACAGGCGGCGAAGGCCAGGAACAGCACCAACGGCAACGCGGAGATGCCGTAGTGGTACACGGCCGCAGGCGCGGCAACGCAGGCCATGATGCCCGGCACGAACGCCGGCTGGTAGCCCTTCTCGCGCACTCGGTCGAAGTACTCGACTGCCGCCAGCCCGAGCACCAGCACCACGAGGACGGCAACCGCCCACGGCTGGTACTTCAAGGCGCCGATGAACACCACGGCGATGATGAGGCCGACCGCGACCGCGGTGGGCATGTCGCGTCCGCTGGTGCCGCCTGCCGGCTTGCCACCGGATCCGCGCGACGACGGGGCCGGACGCGCCGGGCGCGCCGCGCCCCGACCGGTGGGATCGGATGGTCGGCCGGAGCGCCGGCCCGAGGTGGTGGGGCGGGCCATCGCCCCGTCGGTGGGATCGGTGCCGATGGTGATGCGACCCGGCTCGCGCCGCACGGGAACGGATTCGATCTGCGTGGTCGGCTCGCTGTCCTCGAACGGGATCGGCCCACTGTCGGGCTCGTCGAACACCGGATTCAGGCCGGTGATGTCCTCGAAGCCGGTTTCGCCTGCGGCGCCTCCCCGATCGTCGCGCCATGCCGGTGACGAGCCGGAGAAGGACGACCACACGTCGAGGTCGTCGGTGTGGTCACCACCCTCGCCGAGCACGCGCGGCATCTCGCCGGTGGGCGGTTGCGTCCAGTGGGGCAGCGACCCGGTGTCGCCGTCACCGAACGACAACGGTGCATCGTCGTCGGAGGCGCCCTCTGCGAACAGGGGCGGACCGAAGTCCTCTTCTTCGTCGCGGCGGTGCCGCCATTGATCGTCGGTCATCCTGTCCCCTCGTCAGACCTCGAGCAGTTCCTGCTCTTTGCGACCCAACGCCTTGTCGATGTGTTCGACGTGGTCGTGGGTGATCTTCTCCAGTTCCTTCTCGGCCCGCTCGAGTTCGTCGGCCGAGATGGCACCCGCCTTCTCGGCACCCTCGAGGTGCTTGCGGGCGTCGCGGCGGATGTTGCGCACGGCCACGCGGCCGTCCTCCGCCATGTGCTTGACGACCTTCACGTACTCCTTGCGGCGTTCCTCGGTGAGCGGCGGGAAGTTCAGGCGGATGACCACACCGTCGTTGTTCGGGTTCACACCGAGGTCGCTGTCGCGGATGGCCTTCTCGATCGGCGCGAGCGACCCACGGTCGTGCGGCTTGATGATGAGCTGTCGCGCTTCGGGAACCTGGAACCCAGCCAACTGCTGGAGCGGCACCGGCGAGCCGTAGTACTCGACGAGCAGCTTCTCGACGAGGGCGGGAGTGGCCCGACCGGTGCGAACCGTCGTGAACTGGTTCTGCACGTGGTCGACGGCCTTCTCCATCTTCTCCATTGCTTCGAGGATGGTGTCTTCGGTCACCCGGCCAGCGTACTGCACTACCGGTCGTGGACGATGGTGCCCACTGCGTCGCCGCGCAGGATCGCCTGCAGCGAACCCGGCGCCGACATGTCGAACACCACGATCGGGATCTTGTTGTCGCGACAGA
>JANMFL010000438.1:0-7731 GCA_031377945.1 Acidimicrobiaceae bacterium
CCGACGCGATCGCCCGCGGTGACGAGCAGTCGCTTCCCTTCGTCCTGTTCCATCTCGCTCGCACCGAGCTGCTCCTGGGGAGCTGGACCACCGCGGCCGCGACGGCGGCAGAGTGTGTGCGTTCGACGATCGAGAGTGGGCAGGACAGCGAGCGACCATTCGCCGCAGTCATCAGTGCCCTGGTGAGTGGTCATCTCGGCGATGTCGCAGCGGCCGAGCTCGAGATCGTGGAGGGAATGGCGCTCGCCGAACGCTTCGGCGCCGGCCCGGCGATGCTCGAGCTGCTCGCAACTCGGGGCTTCCTCGAGCTGTCGATCGGCCGCTACGACGACGCCGATCGCACACTCGGCCAGGTCGCGCGCATGGCGAACGACATCGGGCTGCTCGAGCCGGGGCTGTTCCGCTATCACGGCGACGCGATCGAAGCCAAGATCGCACTCGGCCGGTTCGACGAGGCCGAGGCGTTGCTCGACACGGCGCGGGCGACTGCGGACGCGCTGCACCGACCGTGGCTCGACCTGGTCGTCGGTCGCGGCGCGGCTGCGCTGCTGGCGGCTCGTGGCGATTTCGGCGGGGCGTCAGAGATGTTGTCGGCGGTGCTCGGCAGCGACACCGCTCGCCAGCCATTCGAACGGGCGCGCACCGAGCTCGTGCTGGGCACCGTGCACCGCCGCAATCGACAGAAGAAAGCGGCGAAGGCAGCGCTGCTGGCCGCAGAGGCCGAGTTCTCCCGGCTCGGAGCCCGGATCTGGCTCGACCGCGCCCGGTCCGAGCTGTCGCGAGTGGGCGGACGTGCCGCCAGCGACGATCTGACCCCGACCGAACGCCAGGTTGCAGAGTTGATCGCGGCCGGTCGGACGTACCGCGAGGCCGCGGCCGAGCTGTTCATCAGCCCCAAGACCGTGCAGTGGAACCTGTCGAAGGTGTACAGCAAGCTGGGGATTCACTCCCGAGCCGAGCTGCCCGGCCGGTTGAAGGAGGATTAATCCCAGCCGACCGGCCGATTTCGGCACGGTCGACCGCAGCTCATGATCAACCCAGCTTCAACACAAAGGGAACGATCATGAACACAGCAACACTCGAGCACCAACACTGGACGGTCGGCCGTGGCCAGCACGTCCACATCGCCGCTCGCGGCCTTCGTCGGCGCACGGTCGACGCCGTCGTCGTCAGCGGCGCCCTCGTCACCGATGTCGCCGCCCATCCCGAGTTCGAGCTCGTCATCGCGCTGCCCTGCGCCACCGATCGTCCGATCACGATCTCGTCCGGCACCGTGCGGTCGATGCGTCTGACCACCGAGGGAGTCTTCCAGCAGCGCGGCCGGCAGCCGTCGATGTGGCTGAAGGTGTGGGCCGAGCTCGACCTCTCCGACGTTCGCCAACTCACCGGGCACGGCACGGTCACGGTGTCGGCCGACCTCAACCTCAATCCCGCCGTGGCGGCCGCCTGACCGACGGAGCGACTCGATGAATGCCGGGCCGAGAGAGGTCCGGGCCTCCTCCGGGTGTCGGGTGGCGCACGTTCGAAGAGGTGGACTGATCGGTCCGACAACCCGAAGGTCGAATGTTTGAATTCCCCGCCCAGCATCGCAACCGGCCCCGGACCCGCTCCCCAGATAGCACGCATGCTCGAGCGATGCGTCGCGACCGTGCGTCATCTCGCGCGGACCGGTCGCGCGAAACGACTGAGCCAAGGGGCGCGACGCGGCGCCGCTGGCGCGGACGAACTGACGCGCTGCTGTAACACGCTGCGGAGGATCCTTCACCGCGACGCGCAGGTCGCGCGCCAGGAAGAGGTACTCAGCCATGTTCATCACATCATCGGAACTCACGGCCACACCCGGCAAGAGCGGTGCGCTCGGGCCTCTCGTGGCACAGATGCGCGACACGCTCACCGCGGCGTCGGGTACGAACTGGGCGGCCTGGGTGGCCGTCACTGGCAGGCCGTACGGGACGTTCATGCTCAGCACGACCTACGAGAACTACGCCGACATGATCGCCGGGCAGATGAAGATCGGAGCCTCGGCCGAGTGGGCAGCCATGACGCCGAAGGCCGAAGGGGTGCTGGTGCAGCCGGCGCTGACCCGTCTGACGGAAGTGGCCGTCACGGGCGATCGCCCGGGCCCCAAGCAGTTCACGCTGGTCACACGGGCTGTGATCGACCGCGCCGCCATGATGGACGCCCTCACCTGGGCGCAGCAGGTGGCGGATCACGTCCTCAAGGTGACCGGCATCTCGACGGTTGTCGGCACGTCCGCAGCAGGCAGGATGTTCGAGGTGTCGTGGCTCGCCGGTGTCGACACACCCGCCGAGCTCGACACGTTGAACGGCATCACGGCCGACGCTGAGTACCTCGGCATGCTCGCCGAAGCCGGCACGAAGCAGCTCTTCGAGCAGGGAATGAGCGAGCGCGCCCTGCTGGTCCGCATGCCCTGACCCCATCGGTGGCGGCGATTGCCGGAGTGGACCGTCGGCGGGGCGGGCCACTCCGGTATTGCCGCGCCCCCGCTAGGCGAGACGGCGCAGGATCACCCGCTCGGCGACCCCCATCACGAACGCCTTGCTCGCCCGCTCGTCCATGACCGCCGTCCAGCCCGCATCGGCGGCGAGCGCCTCGCTGGCAGCCTGCACCTGGTCGATCGTGTCACTCAGCAGGAAGAAGGCCACCCCGCCCATCGGACCGGTGACGTTCGTGCCGAACGACGTCGGGCGGCCGGTGATCGACTTGATCTGCTTGGCCATTTCCACCCCGAGGGCCACTCCCGTGGCCATCATCCCCGGTGTCAGGCGGGACGTCGACACGGTCGCGTACGCAGCGGTGTCGGCACCCTCCGGGTCGGCGTGAACGAGACGGCCGAGGGTGTCGTCGACACCCGACCCATCGATGAACCGTGAGCCGGCTTCGGCCAGCTCGACGTACCCGCCGTCGGCCATCAGCTTCTCGTCGATCGTGACGAGCTCGCTCATGCTGTCGACGACGGTGCTCCACGACAGCGTGCCGCCGCCCGGGCTCTGGACTCGGCTCCACAGCCGGACCGGTGAGTCGGAGATGGTGTTCACCTTCTCCGTGATGCGTACGGCCCAGGCCATCGAATCCAGCAGATTCCCCGGCACCAACCTCATGGCGCGGTTGAACAGATATGGCATGACGGTCCTCCTGATCTGCTGCCGGCTCTTCCGGCAGACCCGAGGAGTGTGCGCCCGTCGCAGTTACACGGGCGCGTCAGCCCGAGGCCACGCCGGTCAGCCAGCGTTGCCCCAGCCGGACCGCCTCCGTGAGGGTGGCACCTCGCTGTGTGGGTGCCCGCAAGGTCGCGGCCAGCGCGCCGTCCCCTGCAGCTTCCGCCACTCGCTCGAGGGCGTCGATCGTCATCTGCCCGAACTGGTTCGCCACCGAGATCTCCAGCAGGTCACGCAACCACCCCGCAGCGGTGAGAATCTCGCCGCTCGCCAGGTCGAGCATCGCCCGGCTCTCCAGCACCCCGGCGGAGAGCAGGGGAGCGGGATCCATACCGGCGACGATCAACGCGGCACGTTCGGTCATGTCGCGCCCGACCCCGATGCGGCCCGCATCGACGAGCGCCGCGGTGAGGATGGGGAGTGGGTACACCCGCGAGACCGGCAGGTGCTCGGCCTCCTCCCACACCTGCTCGGCCAGGTCTGCCGCATGTTCGACATGACCCCCGAGCCGTCGCTTCACCAGTTCGATGAACGTCGGCAGGAAACGCAGCAGCGGGATGGTCGGTTGTCTCGACCACTCGATGGCGTGGGCGAGCACGTTTCGGTCGCCCGACACGAGCGCCACCTGTGCCAGCGCGGCGGCGGCCGTCATCGAGAACGAGGGATCGTCGGGAACGGCACCGTGGGCGCGGCCGGCCGCAGTCGTCACGTCGCCCCTGATGAGGTCGGTGACGACGACGGCCGCGAAGCCGTTTCCGACGGTGTCGACCGAGAAACTCGTCGCGTAGCGGCGGCTGAGGCGCTGCAACTCGTGGACGTGGTGGTCCGCCTCCTCGAGCCGGCCCATCATCGCCGCCATGTAGGCGGCGAAGCCGCCATACACCGAGTACTCCAGGTCGTCGTGGCGTGCCCGCACCTCGTCCGCGTACGCCAGGATCGGGCCCGGGTGCCCTTGGTAGGCGGGTCGCATTGCAGCACCGCGACCTGCCCATCCGCGCGCCCGGCCCGCGTCGGCCGGCAGCATCGAGAGAACCTCGTCGGCGACACTCCCGACATCGATCCGATGGGCCGTCGCCGTCGCCATCTGGGCGGCCACCGCAGCCGCCCACTCCCGTCGCCAGGCCTCGCCGCACTGCGGCCCCCGATCGAGCGACAGCAACCACGTCCACGTCTCGGCGATGTTGTCGTGGAAGCCGAGCACGGTCCGCACCGACGCCAGCCCGGTGCACATGCGGAACATCAGGCGTGGCTCGTGCTGTCGTGCCCACTCCATGGCCGCGACCAGGTTGGGCATCTCGCGGATGAACGGCCCGCGCTCGATGCCATGGACCCCCTCGCCGATCTCCTCGCAATAGGAGGCGCAGTAACGGGCATGACGCTCTCGCGCACCCTCCAGCTCGCTGCCCTGTGCCCGTAGTGTGCAGAAGCGGCGCACCGTGTTCAGCATCCGCAGGCGGTCGGCCGGACCCTCGAACTGCAACAGATTGGCGTCCACCAGTGCAGCGATCGCGTCCGACACCAGGTCGCCCGGCTCGTCGGCCCGACCCACGGCCAGCGCAGCGTCGAACGAGAACGAGGTCTGGAACACCGACAGCCGGCCGAGGACCGTTCGCGCCAGCGGTTCGACGAGGTCGACGCTCCACTGGATCGATGCATGCAAGGTCGCGTGGCGGGCGAGCGGTGCGCGGTGGAGACCGGACTGCCATCGCACGGCGTCATTGATGCCCGCCGCGACCACCTCCACCGGATGCGTCCGCGTCCGCGCGGCGGCCAGTTCGAGCGCCAACGGCAGCCCATCCACGCCGATGCAGATCGATGCCACGTGGGCGAGCGTGTCCTGGTCGGTGGCCAGGTCCGGGCGCGCCGATCGCGCTCGTTCCAGGAAGAGCCGTGCCGAGTCGTAGGACATCAGCACCTCGAGATCGGCCGGCGCGCCGGGCGCTGGGGTGGAGAGCGAGGGAACCCGCCACACTCGCTCACCGGGGACGCCCAGCGGCTCCCGGCTCGTGACCAGCGTCCGCAGCGAGGGGTAGCGCTCCAGCAGCGCGGTGAGCAGTTGCTCGACCGGTGCGATCACGTGCTCGGCGTTGTCCAGCACCAGCAGCGTCGGTGGCGCGTCCACCAGGTGGTCGACGAGTTGCTCGACGACGTCGACGTCTGGCCGGAGCGTGAGCCCGACCGCCGCGGCGACGTGTTCGACGACGTGCGAGGAGGCCGACACCACCCCGAGCTCGACCCATCTGGGCCGCCTCCCCAGCAGATCGGCGTCGGCGCTCGCGACCGCGATCGCCAGCCGCGTCTTCCCACAGCCGCCGGCACCGGTCAATGTGACGAGTCGCTCCACGGCGACCAACCCGAGGACCGTGGCGACATCGCCGCTGCGCCCGACGAAGGAGCTCACCGGCACGGGAGGAAGGTGGTGACGTGACTCTGATGTGCGCGGCACCGTCCGCCGCTCCCGTCCCCAGCCGGCATCCGTCCATTCCGGGCCGGTGGGTGAGCTGGTGTCGACCGACCTGGCGATCGCCCGGTCCAGCTCCACCAGCGCGGCCGACGGCTCGATGCCGATCTCGTCGCCCAGCAGCGCGCGGTACGACTGGAAGGCGCGTAGCGCTTCGGTCGGTCGGCCGTCCTCGGCCAGGGCGCGGATGAGCAACGCCCGCGGCCGCTCACGGAACGGCTCTCGCTCGACGACCGTGCGGGCTGTCGCGAGCGCCGTCGCGATGTCGCCGGCTTCGAGGTGCAGGAGCGCCAGATCCTCCATGGCCGATGCATGGCGTTCGGCGAGATGTCGCAGCGGCGCGTCCGTCCACGTCTCGCCTTCGAACTCCACCAGCGGGTCACCTCGCCACAGCGCCACGGCGTCGGACAACGCGATGCGGGCCTCCGCGTCGGCCAGCTCCGGTGCAAGACCGACCATGCGCTCGAACGCATCGTGGTCGACCTCCGCACGGAGCCGGTACCCGAAGGCCGTCGTCTCCAAGGCATCCCCGCCGACCACGCGCCGCAGGCGGCTGATCGACGTGCGCAACGCTCCAGGAGACAGACCGGCCTGGTCCTCCAGCACGGACGACCGCACCGTGTCGCCGGCGTGCAGCGCCAACATGGTGAGCAGCCGGCGCTGGGGTCGGCTGGGGATCGGGATCGTGACGCCGTCGCCACGCGTGACGCTGAGCGTTCCCAGCAACCAGACCTGTAAGTCGGAGTACGTCGAGGACGTGCCCATCGCATCACCTCCCGTCGGTGAGTCGCGGACCCCGGGTCACGACTCGGGGTCCGCGAACACTACTCCTCACCGTGGAGGGTGTTGTCCGGCGAGTCGGTCCCAACGGTGTTGGCAATCGCCAGTTGCGCTGAATGGGTCGACCGAAGACGAGCCGGTCACCTCTCGTGGGGTTGGGTGGCCGGTGGCGATCACACCCGTCGGAAGAGCTCCAGCGTCGAGAGGTAGTCGGCGAGCCTGGCCGCGATCTCGAACGCAGCGTCGACGTCGTCGGTGTCGGGTACCTGCCAGATCTCCGAGATCCGGCGCCATCGGTCGGCGCCGATGAACACTCCCGCGGTGGGTTCGCTGCCGAGCTCTCGCCGCCAGGCGCTCTCCTTGGCAAGCAGACGGGTGAGCACGGCTTCGTTCGCCTCGACCTTCGGGTACTCCACATGGAACCCCACCTCGAGCACGACCGTGCCGTCGACGCGGACGAGCTGTGCCTCGTAGTGCTCGCGGGTCGCGTCGTCGTACCAGACCTTGATGCCGCGCGGGTGGGCGGTCGAGTGCAGCGTGCCGTCGACGTCGATCACGAAGCCCTCGAGCACGTACTGCACCTGATGGAAGAACGTCGGATCCACCGTCCGCACACTATGCGCCGCCACCGACTGGCCAACCGAGCGGATGCACCCGTCGGGCGGTCAGTTGCTGCGTTCAGGCAGGGTGAACTGCTCGCCCACCTCGTGCGGGTACCCCTCGACCGCACCGTGTGCCAGAGTGCACCGGTGGTTCGGCTTCGCCTCGTCGTGATCCTCTGCTGCATCGCGACCGCGTGCTCGACGGGTGGGGAGACGGCCAGCGCGCCTTCCGGCTCGGCGCCGGTCAGCGAGATGTCGGTCGAGGCCGGTGGCGTGACGCTCCACGTGCGGACGGTCGGGTCGGCAGAGGCTGCCGCGACGGTGATCACGGTGCACGGCGGCCCGGGGCTCAGCCTGCAGGCGATGGCACCGTTCGAGAAACTCGCCGGGCCCGGTCGTCGAGTCGTCTCGTACGACCAGCGCGGCGCGGGGGCCTCGACCGGTCCTGCCGACGGCGACTTCGGACTCGCCGCGCAGGTGGCTGATCTCGAGGCGGTGCGGGTCGCTTCGGGCGCGGACGAGGTGGACCTCATCGGCGAGTCGTGGGGCGGCGCGATCGCTGCGGCCTACGCGGCCGACCACCCCGACCACGTGCGTTCGTTGGTGCTGCTCGGTGCCGTGCCCCTGGACCGGGTGGAGTTCCGTGCGGGCCAGCAGCGCTTCCTGGCCCACGTCGCCGAACTGCAGACCGCCGGGCTGATCCCGAAAC
>JANMFL010000004.1:0-9057 GCA_031377945.1 Acidimicrobiaceae bacterium
CATCGGTCCCTCGCCCGACGGTGGTTCACCGTCGGTCAGGGCGACATCTTGCTCCAAGACGTACCACCCCTCGAACAACTGCTCTTCGAGGACGGCAATGGTGGCCGCGATGGGGGCGTCGCCGCAGCCGGCCGCGGGGAACAGCCCCGCTGCGGTTGCGGTCATCAGGGTGAGTTCGTCGTTGAGGAGACGTTGCGCCACGGCACTGTCGACATCCTTGATGTGCACCAGTCCGACACGGTCGGAATGCCGGCCGGCGAGCACGACGGTGTCGGCACCGCCGATGAAGAGGTGGCCCGTGTCCAGGCAGAACCGCACGGACGAGTGATCGAGAAAGCGGTCGAACTCGGCGGCGGTCTCGATGAACGTGTTGACGTGCGGATGCAGCACCTGCACGAGACCATGCTCGGCGCAGATCTCGTCGACGAGCGCCAGTCCGTCGAAAAACGTCTGCCACTCGGCTGCGGAGAGCGGGGGGCGCTCCCATGCCGCGTGGCTGCTGACGCCGGCGGAGACGAAGTACTGCGCGCCGCCGGCGGCAAGTGTGCGTGCCGCGGAGTGGGCATCGGCGATCAGCTCGTCGCGCCGGTCGGCCCGGTGCAGCACCAGCGGCACGAAACCGCCGATCAGCGAAAGTCCGTACTCGTCGAGCAGCGCGCGCAGCGCGTCCGACTCGGTGGGCAGCCACCCGAGCGAACCGAGCTCGGTGGCCGTGATGCCCAGTTCGCGCATCTCGCCGAGGACGCGTCGCGGTGGGAGTTGCAGACCCCACCCCGGTACTTCACAGATGCCCCACGAAATGGGCGCAGCAGCGACACGGTCCAACACGAGACCAAACCCCCCTCGACGTCATCGGGACCCCCCGGTCCTCGGTCTGTATGTTTATAGCCCAAACTAAGTCGCCGTGTAAAGGACCTCGACGTCCGCAGACCACCGGAGACCGCCGGAGCGTGTCGGGTCAGCGGGTGGGGGCGACCAGGGTCGGGTCCAGGAACAACCGCTCGGACGCGTGGATCGTGCCGCCCAGTGCCCCGGCGGCGAAGCCGAGCGTGGTCAGTTCGATGCGGCACACGGCCGCCGACTCGGCCATCGAATTGGCCAGGAACACCTTGCGAGCCTCGTCCAACGTCCACGGAGCAACACTGGGCAGGAACCCGCCGAGCACGATGACCTCGGGGTTGAACGTGTCGACGACGTTCGACAGGCCCACGCCCAACCAACGGCCGAACTTCTTCAGGCCCTTGATCGCAATGGGGTTGTTCGCCCGCGCGCGAGCGATGACCGGCGCCACCTTCGCCTCCGGACTGAGGCGACCGTCGCGCAGCAGACCCGGTGCCAGGTCGGGCACGGCGTCGTACAGCAAGGCGCGCAGGCCGACCGTGGTCTCCCAACAACCGCTACTGCCGCACGCGCACAGCGCGCCCTTGGACTGCACCGTCATGTGCCCCACCTCACCGGCTGCGCCCGACGCGCCGCGGAACAGTTCACCGTCCACGATCACGCCGCCACCGACACCGTTGACCGCCAACACGTACACGAGATGCGCCGTCCCCGCCGATGCGCCCACGCGGTACTCGGCGAGCGCGGCCAGATTCGCCTCGTTGTCTAACGCGAACGACAACGAGGGCCCGAACTCTGCTGCCAGACGATCGCCCAACGGCGCGTCCCGCCACCCGAGGTTCGGCGCTCGACGAACCACTCCTGTGTCGATGTCGCAGATGCCCGGCACCGCCACCGTGAGGCCGGCCACCCGCGCCCCCAGCGCCTCTACCGCAGCGATGGCCCGACGCACCTCGCGGATCACCACCGGGAGCAGGTCGGCGAAGGCGGTCGAGGTGCCACTCACGGGTCGCCGGCGCTGGTAGACGGTGATCGCCGCCAGATCGTTGGCCATCACCGAGACGAAGCCGACGTCGAGTTCCATGCCAAGGGTGACCACCCGCGCGCCGTCGACCTGCACCAGCGTCGCCGGCCGCCCCATGCGCTGGTCGCTCTTGGGGCCCACGTCCTTGGCCAGCCCGCGGTCGATGAGGTCGGCCACCAGACTGGACACCGTCGCCTTCGTCAGCCCCGTCACTTCGGCGATGCCGGCGCGACTGCGCGGCCCATGTGTCGCCAGCAGCCGGAGCACCAGCGACAGGTTGTGGCGGCGGACGTGGAGGTGGTCCGCGGGTGAGTCCAGGGTGGTCACTGCTCGGACTGTAGCGACGCGACGGCAACTCGGTGACTACCGTCGTGGTCGATGGTCGGTCGGTCGATGGTTCGTGGGCGCACGCCCGGCGAGACCGGGCTCGTCGTCGGACCCGCCGTCGCGCTCGCCGCCGCACTTGTCGCCGGCCTGGTCGGCGTCGTCGGTTGTGGTGACCAACAGGACACAGCCACGGGGGCGCGAACGGCGGCTGTTCGTGTCGAAGCCGAAGGATGCCGGTCGCGACCAACGGTCGGCGCCGGCAGCTTCGTCGCCGAGGATCGTGTCCTCACCGTCGCCCACGTCGTCGCCGGCGCGACCGACATCGACGTCACGCTCGCCGACGGCACGCACCGTGACGCACGAGTGGTCGCCATCGATCGGGCCAAGGACCTCGCCATCCTCGCCGTCGATGCCGACGTCGCTCCGCTGCGGTTGGGCACGCTCCGTCCGGGCGAGAGCGGCCAGTTCGTCGTGTGGCGCGACGAAGCACCCGAAGTGCGGGCGTTCACTGCAGCGTCGTACGTCGACATCAACGCGTCCGACATCGATCAGGCAGGCTCGGGCTTGCGCAAGGGCTTCCAGATCGAGGCCGAGGTGTCGAACGGCGACTCGGGCAGCGTGCTGGTGCGCGACGGACACGCTGTCGCCGTGGTCTTCGCGCGGAGCACCAGTGCGGGGAACCGGGCGTGGGCCACCGACATCCGCGAAGCCGCGCCGCTGCTGCACCAGGACGCCGACGGCGACAAGGACGGGAGCGCGGCGACGGACGAACCGGTGGACCTCGGGCCCTGCGCCGGCGGGTGAACGGCTGAACGGTCGAACGGTCGAACGGCTGAACGCCTGGCGACCGCGGACGAATCAGTGGACGTCGGCGAGCAGCGCCGCGCCGACAGCGCCCGCGTGTTCGCTGAGGTGTGCGAACGTGAGCGCCGGATGCGGGCGCAGATCGGGCGCGTAGAGATACTCCGTGAACCACTGCTGGATGGGGCCGATGTACAGGTCGGCCGACGCTGCCAGACCACCGCCGAGCACGAACGCCTGCGGGTCGAGCACGTTGGTGAGGTTCACCAGTCCGAGCGCCACCCAGCGGCCGAAGGTGTCGATGACCGTGAGTGCGTCGTGATCGCCCTCGCGGGCGGCGGCCTGTACGTGCTCGCCGCGCACCTGGTCGGCATCGCCGCCGGCCAGCTCGACGACGCGTCGAACCCGACGCGCCGTCGCCGCCTCGCGAGCGAGCCGGCCGAGGCCCGAGCCCGACGCATATCGCTCCCAGCAGCCCCTGCGGCCGCACGGACAGAAGGGTCCGTCGGGGTCGACCACGATGTGGCCGATCTCGCCGGTGAATCCGTTCGCCCCACGGACGAGCTGGCCACCGGCGACCACACCGCCACCGATGCCGGTGCCGAGGGTGACCATCACGAAATCGGTGAGGCCCTGCGCCGCGCCGGTCTTCCACTCGGCCACAGCGGCGCACGTCGCGTCGTTGTCGACCTCGACGCGCACACCGAGTCGTTCGGACAGCAGTGCACCGACCTGGAAGTCGGTCACATCGACGAGGTTCGGCGACGCACGGATGACGCCGTCGCGGGTGACGAGGCCCGGCACCCCGACGCCGAGGGTGTCGAACGGTGCCAGCACCCCCGCCAGCCGGGCGAGCGTGTCGATGATGTTCTCGGGGCCTCGAGGGGTGGGCAGGCGGTGCTCCTCGATGATGGCGCCGGAGTCGTCGAGCACGACCCCGAGGCACTTCGTGCCGCCGACGTCGATGCCGGCGCGGCGAGCGCCGGTCATGCCTCGGCTCGTGCCTTCAGTTCGCGCACGGTGTTCAGGATGCGCACCTCGGCGCGCCGCTTCACGAAGCCCGGCAGCGGCACCACCAGTTCGATGACCAGGTCGTACCGCACCTCGGTACCGCCGTCGGTTGTGGCGCTGAAGTGATAGGCCCCATCGATGGTGCGCATGATGTCGCCGCGCAGGATGCTCCAGGCCAGCACCGAGGGCGCCTGGCTGTAGTCGTACGAGAGCGTGTAGTGCGTGCTGCGACCGAGCGCCGATGCGCGGTACTCGACCTCGACCGGGCGGCCGTCGTCGTCGCGTTTGCGCACGATGACGTCCTTGACGTCCTTCGCCCACTCGGGATAGCGCTCGAAGTCGCTCGCGATCGCCCACACGCGCTCGGGCGTGGCAGCGATGGTGGTGTGCTGTGAGGCCGTTTCTGCCATGTCTGCGATCTACCCGTTCTTCTTCGACGTGCCCGGCGCGGCGACCCGCGGTCCGTAGGAACCGTACCTCGCGGCCCAGGCCCCATTCATGCCAATGCCGAACATCGGCACGAGCACTCCGAAGGCCAATGCGTTCACGTCGCCCTCCTGCAGCCCGGTGACGCCCACGATGGCGCCCGCCAGCGCAGCGACGACCTGCACGCCCAGCAGCACGGACATGCGCCGCTTGACGTCGCGAGGTGCGGTGTCGCCGGTGAGCAGGTACAGGTTGGCGACGCCCACTTCCTCGGTGCGGGAGCGCTCGAGTGCTGTCGTGTACGCCCAGAGCGACGTGGCGATGCCGACAGCGAAGAGCGCGACCGACACCACACCGATGAGGAACTGCGCGAAACGCTCGTCCTTGAACGGAATCGCCACGGCGAGGGCGGCGAGGAACAGCACGGTACCGAGCACGTTCGAGCGGACGAGTCGGGAATGCATCGGCCTCATTCTGCCAGCGCACCGAGCGAGACACCCAGGCGATGGGCGAGCACGTCGTACGAGAATTCGCGCACCGCGCGGTCGCGCCCGGCCAGGCCCATGCGGGCGCGCAGCGCCGGGTCGTCGAGCAACTGCTCGAACGATTCGGCCACGGCCCGCGGGTCGTCGGGGGTCCGCACGACCACGCCCGTGATGCCGTCGTCGACCGCCTCCGCGGCCCCGCCCGAGTCGCCCGCGACCTGGGGCACGCCGCAGGCTGCTGCCTCGAGGAACACGATACCGAACCCCTCCTGCTCCAAGCCCGCCCAACGGTTGCGGCACAGCATCGTGTACAGGTCGGCGCACCCGTACAGCAGCGGCAGGTCGTCGTTGCTGACGCGGCCGAGGAATCGCACCGGTGCCTTCACCTGTTCGGCAAGGCGTCGCAGCCGTGGTTCGTCGCGGCCACCCCCGGCGATGGCCAGCACCAGGTCGGGACGCGAGGTGCGCAACAGCGCGGCTGCGCGAATGGCCGTGTCGAACCCCTTGCGGGGCACGAGACGGCTGATTCCGACGACGAGTTCCGCATGGTCGGGAATGCCGAAGCGGCGGCGGGCTTCGAGTCGTTGGGTCTCGCTGAGGGGGACGAAGCGGGTCGTGTCCACTCCCGGCGGCACCACGGTGACCGGCAACGCTCGACCGGCGGCGTGTTCCGCCTCTGCAGCCGGATAGCCACCGGCGGCCACGATGTGACGAGCGCGCCGCAAGACGTGACCCAGCGTCTGCTTCGAGAGCGGGAGGCGACCGGGAACGGTGACCTCGGCGCCGTGCAGCACGACGTCGTAGGGCAGATCGAGCGACGGACCGATGAGCCCGAGCGGCAGCGCCGGATCGAGGACCACCAGGTCGGCGCCGACCTCCTTGGCCATCGCATTCACGCGCTGCACCATCCACGGGTGCGGCAGCAGGACGGGTTCGCGCGTGCGGTCGATGCGGAACGGCTGCGCGGCATCGAACTCGGCGGTGCCGTCGTAGGGGCTGGTGAGCACGGCGAACGACTCGGGCGGCAGCCGCCGCCACCACTCCCACAGCAACGACTGGATGCCGCCGATCTTCGGCGGGAAGTCGTTCGTGACGAGCAGGTGCTTCACCGGGCCTCCAGACCCAGTCGTTCGGTGGCCCACACGGCGTGGGCGCGCAGGACCGGGTCCGGGTGTGCACGGTAGTCGGCCAGGACCTGGACCACGGCGGCGTCGGCGGGGTCGCCGACGTTGCCCAGCACGACGAGCGCGTTGCGGCGCACCCAGCGGGGGTCGCGGTCCGCGAGGTATCGGCTCCCCCACGTGCGCATCACCGCGTCGTCGTCGGCAGTGAGCAGTTCGAGGACCGACAGCCATGCCTGCAGCGGCTCGTCCGGCGGCGGGGCCGCCGTCCTCGGACCGAACCGGACCGACGGCGGGCAGACCTCCTGGCAGTCGTCGCAGCCGTAGATGCGGTCGCCGACGGCTGGACGGAGATGCTCGGGAATGTCGCCGGGCTTCTGCAACACCCAGGCCAGGCAGCGCGACGCATCGATGACACCGGGCTCGATGATCGCCCCGGTGGGGCAACCGTCGAGGCATCGACGGCAACTGCCGCACCCGTCTGCTGCGGTCGCTGTGGCGACGGGCAACGGTGCAGTGGTGACGACGCAGCCGAGCACGAACCAACTGCCGGCCCCGGGCAGCAGCAGATTGGCGTTCTTGCCGAACCAGCCGAGACCGGCGGAGTGAGCGATCTCACGGTCCACGATGCTGTTGTCGTCGGCGAAGGGGACGGCTTTGAAGCCGTCGCGGCGCAGTTGGCGGGCGACGCTCCACAGCGCGTCACGGAGCGGGGCGTAATGGTCGACCCACGCATAGCGGCCGACGCGCGCCTGCAGGCCGGGCGGGCGATCCTGGTCGGGCAGCAGATACGGCCGAGCGGCCACGAACACCGACTGCGCATCGCGCACCGCCCGCTGCGGGTCGGTGGAACGATCCGGGTTCCTGAACGTGAACTGCATGCCGTCGGTGAGCCCGGCGTCGATGCGGTGGTGGAGCGCAGCCCGCGCCCGCACCAGCACGTCGGCCGAGGCCACGCCGGTGTGGGTGACGCCGAACGGCTCGACCAGCCGGGTGAGCTGGTGGAGGTAGGCCTGGTCGGTGACGGGCCGCGGAGGGTCAGTCGGCCTCACGGTGCTTGAGCGTAGGCACCAATCCGGCGGCCGCGAGCAACTGCACCGCACGGAGCTCGTCGTCGGTGAAGGCGACGGGCTCGCGGCGAGCCGGGGTGAGGAGGTGGGTGACGACGCAGTCGGCACAGGCGGCGGAGCCGTCCATGACGCAGGAGTCGCACGAGATGGTGAAGTGGACCATGCTCGCCACACAACCAGAAGGGTGTGACACGGTTCCGGCTGGGTCAGCGGGCGACGGCGAGGAAGGTGCCGCTGCTGATCGTGTTGGCACCGGCGACCTTCACGTCGTGCAGCACGGCCTGGTCGTTCGTGACCACCACGACCGGACGAGCCGGGTCGAGCGCAGCCACCTCGGCGCGCAGCACGTCGTCGGCGAGCACTCCCTCGGGCGAGTACACGACCCGCACCACTCGGCGGCTTCGGGTGTGCGCTCCCACCACGGCGGCCCCGTCGAAGACGACGTGCAGGTCGGTACCCCATCGACGGGCCAACGCCTCGGCGGCGTCGATGCACCGGTCGCGCTGCCGCTCGAGCGACAGGTCGGGCCAGCCGAGCTTGGCCACGTTGTAGCCGTCGACCAGCACCACGACACCGGGCGAACGCAGCAGGTGCTCGGCCGCGGCCTGGCTGTTGCCGTAGATGCCACCGGGGATGGGCAGCGGCGTACGAACCGCCCGCTTGCGCGGGCGCTTCGCGGTGTCGACCGCCGGACCCGTGAGCGTGAGCGCTTCGAGCAGCAGCGATCGCATTCGCTCGGTGTCGATGGCGCCGGACTCGTCGGCGCGAGCAGCGAGTGCGGCGTCGCGGGCGGCCTCAGCCTCGGCCAGCCGGGTGCGCAGGTCGACCAACTCGTCGGCGACGGCATCGGCGCGAGCGTCGTCGGCCTGAGCCCCCGCCACCCGCTTGCGCGCTCCGGATTCGAGTTCCTTGATCCGCACCCGTGCCGCGGAGATGTCCTTGGCCAGGCGATCGCGATCCGATGACGTCTCCGCCACAGTCGACTGCGACCGCGCCAGCGCATCGGTGAGCTCGACGACCTCCAGACGGCTGCGCGCCGCCGCGGACTCGGCCGCCTCCCGACGGCGACGTTCGGCACGTGCGTCGGGCGCGCCGTCGGCGTCGTCCGCGGGGAGCACGAGCTCGGCGGCACGCGCCACCCAGCCATCCGGACGCTGCAGCCAGAGCATGCCGATCTCGTCGACCAGCTCGGCCTGGGCGCCGATGCCGAGCTTGCGCAGGTACTCGGCGTCGCCCTCGACGATCTCGCGCACCGTCGCCAGCGCTTTCGGCGGCAGCTTGTGGAACTTCAGGAACGGCTTCAGCCCTGGCGGGAACGCCAGCGCGGGACGGGTCTTCTGCCCGGCCGCGGCGAGCAGCACTGCGAACTCGAGCGCCGACTGCAGGACACGATCCGGCAGTTCGGGCTCGCCGTGCTCCGTCATGCGGGCAGGCTACCGAGCCGCCCGAGGGCCCCGCCGCACCGTGCCGGGCCGACGACGATCCACCTCGGTCGAACGCCTGTTCTTGACGCCGAACGTGCGTTCGTGCTGGACTCCCCCTCGTGCAGCGCTCATTCGACGATCTCGGGACCCCGCTGTGCGACGTCACCTTCTGCGTGCTCGACATCGAGACCACCGGCAGCGACCGAGGCGGCGACGGCATCACCGAGATCGGCGCCGTGAAGGTGCGCGGCGGCGTGCAACTCGGCACCTTCGGCACACTGGTGAACCCGGGCCGCGCCATCGCGCCCGCCGTCGTCGTGCTCACCGGCATCAGCGACCACATGCTCGCCGCAGCGCCACGCATCGAGACCGTCCTGCCCACCCTGCAGGAGTTCGTCGGCGACGCCGTCATCGTCGGCCACAACGTCGGCTTCGACATGGGCTTCCTCAACACCGCGTTGCGGCGCAGCGGTCGCACCCCGTTCACCAACACCATCGTCGACACGCTGCCACTCGCCCGCCGCCTGG
>JANMFL010000026.1:0-6716 GCA_031377945.1 Acidimicrobiaceae bacterium
TCGGAGCGGAGGTACTGGGCATCAACGATGTCGGTGGACTTCATGGCTGGCTCTCTCAAGGTCGTACAGGGAACGCTCAAGGATAGGTGACAGATGGGAACTCTTCCAACAGTCGCCGATCGGTTTCGGTGAGCCCACCACGGGCCTCGAGCAGGTCGGGACGGTACTTCATGGTCCTGTGCAGGGCTTGCGCGCGTCGCCATCGTTCGATTCGGGCGTGATCGCCACACCGCAACACTTCGGGCACCGCCCAACCCTGGAACTCGGCCGGACGGGTGTACTGCGGCTCTTCCAACAGACCGTGGTGTCCGAAGCTCTCGTTCACCGGACTGGCATGGTTGCCCATTGCGCCGGGCAACAGCCGGACCACGGCCTCGATGACCAGGCACGCAGCCACTTCTCCCCCGTTGAGCACGACGTCCCCGATGCTCAGCTCTTCGTCGACGAGATGCTCGCGCACCCGGTGGTCGATGCCCTCGTAGCGGCCGCACAGCATCGAGAATCCGCCGGCCCCGGCCGCATCTGCAGCCAACTCCTCGGCCAGGCGCTGGTCGAAGCGGCGGCCGCCCGGACCGAGCAGGAACAGGGGTCGAGGTGGCTGCGCCGCAGCGACGCTGGCGAACAACGGCTCGGGCTTCATCACCATGCCGGCGCCACCGCCGAACGGGCTGTCGTCGACGGTGCGGTGCACGTCGGACGTGTGCTCTCTGGGGTCGTGCAGGCGCAGGTCGAGCAGGCCACCCGTGCGGGCCTTGCCCAGCAGGCTCTCGCCGCAGAAGGCGTCGATCAGGCCCGGGAAGATGGTGAACACGTCGATTCGCATCGCGCGTTCAGCCTACGTCTGCCAACCTGCCCCGCTTCTGCCAACCTGGAGCGTGATGATCTATCACCTCACCGAACCCGATCGCTGGGCCCGCTCACAGGCCGAGGGCGTGCACACCGGCTCGAGCCGCGGCATCGAGCTCGCCGACGAAGGCTTCATCCACTGCAGCACGGCCGAGCAATGGCCGGTGGTGCGCGGCCTGTTCTACGCCGACGTGGACCAGTTGCTGCTCTTGCACATCGACGAGAGCCTGGTGGGCAGCGAGGTCGTCTACGAGCAACTCGGCGATGCGCCGGCCGAGTTCCCGCACATCTACGGCCCGCTCCCTCTGTCCGCCGTGGTCGCCGTCGAGTTGCTCTCCCGAACTTGAGTTCGGCGGGACGGTCAGTCGAGGAGGTCGAACAGGCCGTCGGGAGGGTCGATGACGACCTGCCCATCGCCTGCCGACACGACGAAGACCACCGGGACGAGGCCACCGGTGTCGAGTTCGAGGATGTCGTGCGCCGGGTTGGCCAGCACGGCCGTGCACCGGCCGATGACGGCACCAGACGTGTCGACGACCTGCGCGCCGATCAGTTCGTGCACGTAGAGGCCGTCACCGTCGTCGGGCAACGCTTCGGCCAACAGCGGCTGGCCCTGCAGGACCTCGACGGCCGTGCGGTCGTCGAAGCCGGTGAAGTGCACCAGCCAACGGGTTCCCGCCGGTCGAGCGGCGGCCACGGTGATCCAGCGCGGACCGAGTTGCAGCCGGGCACCGATCGCGAGGCGTTCGGTGCGGTCGGTCAGCAGGTCGACGTAGATGTCGCCGCGCACGCCGTGTGCTCGACCGGTCTTGCCGATCTCGCGCAGCGCGATGTCGTCGGACACAGGGTCGGACACGGGGTCAGTCGACGAAGTCGACGTCGACCTCGGCACCGTCGCGCGTGGCAGCAGCGCGCACCACGGTGCGGATGCTCTGCGCAGTGCGACCACGGCGGCCGATGACGCGACCGAGGTCACCCGGACCGACCTTCACCTCGAGGCGAATGCGCCCCTTGGCATGGCCGGCCTCGACCACGACCGCGGTGGGATCGTCGACGATGGACTTCACGACGTGCGTCAGCACGGCGGTGGCCGTGGGCGCGAGGGCGGTGTCGTCCACGGTGTCCGCGGCGTCCACGATGTTCTCGGTGCTCTGGGACTCGTCGGTCACGACGGGATCCGAGGTCACTTCGCGGCGCGAGCAGCGCCGAACTCGGACCAGGCGCCCGAGATCTCGAGCAGCTTCTTGACGCGCTCGGTCGGCTGTGCGCCGTCCATGAGCCACTTCACGGCCTTCTCGTTGTCGACCGTCAGGGCCGACGGATCGGTACGAGGGTTGTAGGTACCGATGATCTGGATGAACCGACCGTCACGGGGCGACCGAGAGTCGGCCGCCACGATGCGGTACTGCGGCTGCTTCTTCTTGCCAACCCGGGTGAGGCGCAGCTTCACTGCCATGAGACGAGGTGCTCCTTGAGAAATCGAACCACGTGAGGTTATCAATTGGTGGGCAGGAACCCACCCTGGACCAGGACGGACGTCAACGACCCGACGGCGGGAACCCGGGGAAGCCCTCCGGCAGCCCGTTGGGCATGCCACCGGGCATCGCTCCGGGCATCGCACCTGGCATTCCTGCGGGCATGCCACCCATTCCGGGGAAGCCTCCCCGACCGGGTTTGCCCTTCTTGCCCTTCTTGCCGGGACGGCCGCCGGCCATCGCGCCCATCCGCTTCATCATCTTCTGCATCTCGGCGAACTGCTTCACCAGTCGGTTGACATCGCCGACCGTGGTGCCGCTGCCATTGGCGATGCGCGTGCGCCGGCTGCCGTTGATGAGTTCGGGCTTGCGTCGCTCGAGCGGCGTCATGCTGCGGATGATTGCCTCGATCGGCTTGAGCTGGTCGTCGCCGATCTGGGCGTTCTTCATCTCCTTCGGCACCCCGGGCATCATGCCCATCAGGTTGCCGAGCGGGCCCATCTTCTTCAGCGCCTGCATCTGCTCGAGGAAGTCGTCGAGCGTGAACTCGCCGTCGAGCAACTTCTCGGCGGCCTTCTCGGCCTGATCCTTCTCGAACACCTGCTCGGCCTGCTCGATGAGCGACAGCACGTCGCCCATGCCGAGGATGCGACCGGCCATGCGGTCGGGGTGGAACTGCTCGAACTCGGACAGCTTCTCGCCCGTGCTGGCGAAGGCGATCGGACGGCCGATGACCTCCTTGACGCTGAGGGCGGCACCGCCGCGAGCATCGCCGTCGAGCTTCGACATGATCACGCCGTCGATCGCCAGGGTGGCGTGGAACGCCTCGGCCACACCGACGGCGTCCTGACCGGTCATCGCATCGATGACGAGGAAGGTGTAGTCGGGCTGAATGGTGGCGCTGATCTGGCGAACCTGCTCCATCATCTCGGCGTCGATGGCCAGACGACCGGCGGTGTCGACGATGAGGACGTCCTTGCCCAGGCGGCGGGCTTCTTCCAGGCCGCGGCGAGCGGTGGTGACCGGGTCGCCCGGCTCGCTGAACACCGGCACGTCGATCTGGCGGCCAAGGGTGCGCAACTGCTCGACCGCGGCCGGGCGCTGGAGGTCGGCGCCGACGAGCAGCGGTTGGCGGCCCTGGCTCTTGAACCAGCGAGCCAGCTTGGCCGAGTTGGTGGTCTTGCCCGAACCCTGCAGGCCTGCCATCAGCACCACGGTGGGCGGACGGCTGGCGAAGTGGATCTTCAGCGTCTCGCCACCGAGCATCGCCGTGAGTTCGGCGTTGACGATCTTGACGACCTGCTGGCCGGGATCGAGCGCGTCGCTGACGGTGGCCCCGATGGCCTGCTCGCGGATGCGGGCCGTGACGTTGCGCACCACACCGACGTTGACGTCGGCCTCGAGCAACGCCGTACGGATCTCTTTGAGCATCTCGTCGACGTCGGCTTCGGTGAGGCGGCCCTTGCCGCGCAACCGCTTGACGATGCCTTCGAGGCGGGATGACAGGGAATCGAACATGCGACCGTGAACGCTACCGGCCCGACCTGACCCCGGACGCGTCACCGGCCCGACCCCGTTCGGGGCCGAGCCGGCTCGCATGGGCGGCGGCCTGCGGGCCGCAGCGATCAGCCGATGGAATCGACGGCAGTGACGGTTCCGGCGGTGACCGCGACGTTCACCCGAGTGGGCGAGTAGTCGTCGGTCATGATCTGCGGCTCGCCGTCCAGGGTGGACACACGGAAGCCCCAACCGTTCTCGCCGGCGACCTTCGCGGCCTGGTCGACCGAGAGCCCGACGAGGGTCGTCTCGGCGGCGGTGATCTCGATCGGCGCCGGCAGTTCGGTCACCGGGGTGGTGTCGACCGGCGTCGTGATGTCGCCAGGGGTGGTCGTGTCGACCGGGATCGTGATGTCGCCAGGGGCGGTGGTATCGCCAGGGGTGGTGGTGTCCACCGGCGTGGGCTCGGGCTGGGCGATGTACTGGTCGTCGACCGCGATGACGGTGTACTCGCCACCGTCGGCACTGGTGAACGTGTACGCCGGCAGCAGCCAGACGGTGCCGTCGTCGGCCCACACCATGGTCACATCGAGACGGACCCCGGTGAGCTGCACCGTGATCGGCTCGACCACACCGATGGGCGGATCGACGCAGTCGGCGTTGGGATCGCAGACCGGCATCGGCTCGATGGTCACGTCGGTGACCGGAGCGACGATGCCGTCGCTGGGCGGCGGGGCTGCCTCGGTGGACCCTGCCGACACCGTGACAGAGCGGGAGATCGCTGTGTCGGAGACCATGCCACGCATGACACCGCCACCTCCGCCGTAGAAGCCGCCGTTCCACATTCCGGCGGGATCGTTCAGGCGAGCGAGCGCTTCCGCGGGGGTGACCAGCGGATAGTCGGCAGCAACCTGCGGCTGCGCCAGCGAGCCGGACGCCCAGACGATGGCGCCCTCGGCGCCGAAGCCGATGTTCACCTGCACGGGGCTGCGATGCCCACCCAGCTGCAGCCAGGCGGTGACGTTCGCGCCGTAGTCGTCGGCATACGCGGTGAGCTCGTACTGGGTGGCGTCGAGGCCGAGGTCGGCGAGGAACTGACGGGCCTTGGCCTCGGCCGCAGCCTGGTCGGGCACGTTGGCGGGCGGGGCGGGTGCCTCACACACCGGGTCGATCAGCACCGTGTCGGGCGGAGCGATCGCGATGTCGGCGGTGACCGTCGTCTCGGTGCTGGCGCCCACCGTCGCCGAACCGGACGCATCGGTGCCGCTGATGCCCACACCCTCGGCCGGCATGGCGCAACCGCCACCACTGGCCACCTTGCTCGGCGCCGGGTTGAACCACCAGCTGAGCAGGCCGTCGCTCGACACGGTCAACGTCGCATCGCTGTAGTCGGCAGGGCCGACCATCCATCCGCCGCCCTGATCGGCGGCGATCTGGCGCACGTCGCCCTTCACGCCCAGCAACATCGCGATCTTCGCCACTGCGCTGGCGTCGGGTTGCACACCGGCCGGCAGCGTCCACGACGGTGCCGCACTGCCGAGGTCGGGGTACGAGCCGTCGAAGACGTAGGTGATGTTCTGGATCGCCATCATCTTGTCGCCGACCCCACCCTCGACGGTCGAGGCGTTCGGCGTGGCGCCGCCTGCGCCGAGGTGGATGACGGCCGGAGCGCGTCCGGCGGTGGTGGTGGACGCTCCGTCGCCGCAGGCGCTGAGCCCGAGAACGGCGATGGTGGCGATCAGTGCGAAGCGACGCGAGCGCAGCATGGCGTGGTTCCTTCCTTGGTCCCCGATGGGAAGTGGTCGTGCACTCGTTGTGACGGCCGCCACGCGGCGACGGTTCCGAGAAATCTCCGACCGATCGATCTAGTCGGCCGAGAACAGGGCGTCGATGAACTCGGCCGGTTCGAACGGCACCAGATCGCCGATCGTCTCGCCGAGGCCGACCAGCTTCACCGGCAGCCCCAGTTCGGTCTCGATCGCGAACACGATGCCACCCTTGGCGGAGCCGTCGAGCTTGGTGAGCACCACACCGGTCACTTCCGTCGCGTCGCCGAACTCTCGCGCCTGGGTGAGTCCGTTCTGGCCGGTGGTGGCATCGATGACCAGCAGCACCTCGGTGACCCGACCGTTGCCCTTCGCCGCCACCCGACGCACCTTGCGCAGTTCGTCCATCAGGTTCGTCTTGGTGTGCAGGCGCCCGGCGGTGTCCGCCAGGACCAGGTCGATGTGGCGCGCCGACGCCGACTCGATGGCATCGAAGATGACGGCGCTCGGGTCGCCGCCCTCGTTGCCGCGCACGATCTCGCTGCCGCTGCGTTCGGCCCAGGTGGTGAGCTGTTCGGCGGCGGCGGCGCGGAACGTGTCGCCCGCCGCCATGAGCACGCTGCGGCCGTCGGCCTTCTGCTGCGCCGACACCTTGCCGATGGTGGTGGTCTTGCCCACGCCGTTGACGCCGACGAACAGCCACACGTTGGGGCTGCCGGGCTCGCCCGGCTCGAACCGCAGGGCGCGCTCGGTCCCCTGCAGGCGACCGGTCATCTCGGCCTGCAACGCAGCCAGGAGCGTGTCGGGATCGGCGATCTCCTTGCTCTTCACCCGCGCCTTGAGGCCTTCGAGCAGTTCATCGGTGACCCGCACACCGACATCGGCGCGCAGCAACGACTCCTCGAGATCGTCCCACGTGTCCTGGGTGATCCCACCTCGGCCACGGATGCCCAGGAACGCACCGGTGAACGCACCGCGCGCCTTCGACATGCGCGACCGGAACGACGGGCGCTCGATCTCGCCTGGCTCGACGGCGTCGGCCTCGGGTGCGTCATCGTCGCTCGCTTCGCCATCGCTCGCGGGCGGCTGCACGACGGGCGGCGCCGGTGCGGGCTTCGGTGCGACGGGCGCG
>JANMFL010000031.1:0-21864 GCA_031377945.1 Acidimicrobiaceae bacterium
TGGAAGTTCAAGGATCGCGGTCAGGAGATCCCCGAGCAGTCGCACGGCAACCCGAAGCTCGAGATCGCCCTCACCATCCTCCCGGCCATCATTCTCGCCGGCATCTCTGTGCCCACTGTCGTCACGGTGTTCGACCTGGCCAAGACCAGCGATGCGGAATGCATCATCAACGTGACCGGTCAGCAGTGGTGGTGGGAGTACGACTACGCCACCGGCGAGTGCGGCGGTGTGAACATCGCCAAGCCGATCGTCACCAGCGGCGAACTGGTCATCCCGGCCGACACCAACATCGTGCTGCGCATCACCAGCCGCGACGTCATCCACAGCTACTGGATCCCCGCGTTGAACGGCAAGCGCGATGCCGTCCCCGGTCGTCTGCACACGTTGCGCATGCAGGCCGACGAGCCGGGTCTGTTCACCGGTCAGTGCACAGAGTTCTGCGGACTGAGCCACGCTCGCATGCGTCAGGCCGCCGTCGCGCTGAATCAGGCCGACTTCCAGTCCTGGGTCGACAATCAGCTCGAGCCGTACACCGCGCCCGAGGCCGGCACGCTCGCCGCCGAGGGTGAGGCCACGTTCATCGCCAACTGCGCCAAGTGCCACCAGGTGAACGGCATCCTCAACGCCGACGGTACGCCGGTGCTCAGCGAGCCCGACCTCTACGTCGTGTCGGGCGTCGCCCCGAACCTGACCGATCTGATGACCCGTACGGCCATCGCCGGGTGGACCTTCGACCTCATCACCGACCAGTGTCGAGACGCACTCTGGAACGCGAAGCCAGCCGACTTCGGCGCGATGTACCTGAAGGGCGTCACGCCGGAGTGCTTCGACGAAGTCGCCCTGCGCGACTGGCTGCGCAACCCGCCCGGCATGAAGCCCATGTACGTGAACCCGAACAACCTCGCATCCACCGGCGGTAAGTACCGCGGCATGCCCAATCTGAACCTCAAAGAGGATCAGATCGACCAACTGATCGCCTACCTCCTCGAGCGGAAGTAAGGGAGCTCTCACCGATGGCCATCATCGAACGTCCTTCAACAGTCCCGGCAACGGTCGACGGAACTGTTGCCCCCGAGATCGTCACGACATCGCGTGCGCTCGGCAACTTCCGGCGTCCCGTGTCCACCACGGGATGGAAGTCGTGGCTCTTCACGGTCGACCACAAGAAGCTCGGCATCATGTACGGCGCCGTGGCGTTGTTCTTCTTCCTCGTCGGCGGCGTCGAGGCACTCCTCATCCGTCTGCAGCTCGCCGCCCCCGACAACATGGTGCTCAGCGCCGGTCTGTACAACGAGATGTTCACGATGCACGCCACCACCATGGTGTTCCTCTTCGTGATGCCGATGGCCGCTGCCTTCGCGAACTACTTCCTGCCGCTGCAGATCGGCGCTCGCGACGTCGCCTTCCCGCGTATCAACGCGCTGGGCTTCTGGCTGTTCCTCTTCGGCGGCATCTTCCTGAACACCTCGTGGTTCCTCGGTGGTGCGGCCGACGGCGGTTGGTTCATGTACTCGCCGAACAGCAGCAGCCTGTTCTCGCCCAGCCATGGCATCGACTTCTGGGTGCTCGGTCTGCAGATCACCGGTATCGCCTCACTCGTCGGTGCGATCAACCTGATCGTGACCGTGCTGAACATGCGGGCACCCGGCATGAAGCTCATGCAGATGCCGGTGTTCACCTGGATGGTGCTCGTCGTGCAGTTCCTGCTGCTCTTCGCGATGCCTGTCATCACCGTGGCACTGTTCCTGCTCAGCTTCCAGCGCAACTTCGGGGCCACGTTCTTCGACGTGAACCAAGGTGCCGACCCATTGCTCTGGCAACACCTGTTCTGGATCTTTGGCCACCCCGAGGTGTACATCATCATTCTCCCGAGCTTCGGCATCATCTCCGAGGTCCTGCCGACGTTCGCTCGCAAGCCGCTGTTCGGCTACAAGTTCGTGGTCTTCTCGGGTGCCGCCATCGGCTTCGTGGGCTGGGGCGTGTGGGCACACCACATGTTCGCCAGTGGCCTCGGCCCGGTGTCGGTCGCGGTGTTCTCGGTGGCCACCATGCTCATCGCCATCCCGACGGGCGTGAAGATCGTCAACTGGACGCTCACGCTATGGGGCGGCAAGTTGCAGTACACGACCGCAATGCTCTTCGCGATCGGCGTCATCGTGCTGTTCACCATCGGCGGACTGTCGGGTGTCACACACGCCGTCGCGCCGTCCGACACGCAACAGACCGACACGTACCACATCGTCGCCCACTTCCACTACGTGATCGTCGGTGGCGCGGTGATGGGCCTGTTCTCCGGCTTCTACTACTGGTGGCCGAAGATGTTCGGTCAGCTGCTCAGCGAGCGTCTCGGCAAGTGGAACTTCTGGCTGATGTTCTTCGGCGTGAACCTGACGTTCGGCCCGATGCACATTCTCGGCCTGCAGGGCATGCCCCGCCGCATGGTGGTGTGGCCCGACAAGCTCACCGGTGACGGCTTCTTCGACATGGCGTTCTGGAACAAGGTCGCTTCCGTTGGTTCGTTCGTCATCGCGGCTGGCGTCCTCCTGTTCGTCATCAACATCGGCCTCACCGCCAAGCGCAAGGTGAAGGCGCCGCTCGACCCGTGGGATGCCCGCACGCTCGAGTGGATCACCAGCAGCCCGCCCAAGGAGCACAACTTCGATCGCATCCCCACGGTGCATGCGCTCGACGAGTTCTTCCACCGCAAGTACGAGGAGGTCGACACCGAGAACGGACCTCGCCTGGTGAAGGTGAAGGCTGCTGAGGAGATCCTCGCCGAGGAAGAAGCGAACGCGGATCACCACATCCACCTGCCCTCGCCGTCGTACTGGCCCATCATCCTTGCCCTCGGCCTGCCGATCATCGCCTACGGCGTGATCTTCAACCTGCTGCTGTCGGTCGTCGGCACGGCCGTCGTGTTGCTGGCCATCTTCGGCTGGTGCCTCGAGCCGTCCGTGGCCGACGACAGCGATTTCGACCCGCCGACCGGTGGGGACTCGACGAAGGAGTTGGCGACCATTGGCTGACATCGCCGTCCACGACGTGGACCACGCACCCGAGCACGATGGTTACGACGATCACGTGCCGCACGCCACCAGCACCGGCTTGAGCAACAACAAGCTGGCGATGTGGCTGTTCCTCGGCAGCGAGTGCTTGCTGTTCGGTGGCCTCATCTCCACCTACATGCTGTATCGCGGCCGTCACGAGAACGGTCCCGGTCCGGACCAGATCTTCGACATCCCGCTCACCTCGGTCAGCTCGTTCATCCTGCTGATGAGCTCGCTCACGATGGTGCTCGCGGTGAACTCGGCCAAGCGCAAGGACGACCGCAACACGAACCTGTGGCTGGTCGTCACGGCGCTGCTCGGCGCACTGTTCGTCGGCGGCCAGGTGTACGAGTTCACGGCGTTCTACAACGAGGGCCTCGGCTTCACGACGAGCCTGTTCGGGTCCAGCTTCTACACGCTGACCGGCTTCCACGGTGTCCACGTCACGATCGGCATCATCATGCTCCTGGTTCTCGTCGCGATCTCGCGTCGCGACCGGTTCACGGGCGACAAGGCCGAGGTCGTCGAGCTTGTCGGTCTCTACTGGCACTTCGTCGACGTGGTGTGGGTCATCATCTTCACTCTCGTCTACCTGATCCCGTCCTGAGGTTCGCACCATGAGCACCACCGAGCACATCGAACCCGTCGAGCACGCCGAGCACGCCGAGCACGTCGCCCATCACGGCCACGACGAGCACGTGCCGCAGGACAGCTACTTCGTCCGCATCGCGTTGATCCTCGCCTTCGTCACCGCGCTCGAGACCTCAACCTACTGGTGGGGCGACTGGTTCAACGGCAACCTCGACCGGGCGGTCGTGCCGGCGCTGTTGATCATGATGGCGATCAAGTTCGTGATGATCGCATCGATCTTCATGCACCTGAAGTTCGACAACCGCATCTTCAGCTGGATGTTCTACACCGGTCTCGGACTCGCGGTCTTCGTGTACGTCGTCTTCCTCGCCACCTTCCAGTTCTTCCGAGGCTGACGCGGTGCAGGCCGCGTCGGCGTTCGCTGATCCGTGGCGGTTCGAACCGAACCCCGAGGTCTATCTCCTCGTCGGGTTCCTGATCGGCGCGTACGTCTACATGGTCCGCAACATCGGACCGAGTGCGGTTGCGGCCGGCGAGCCGGTGGTCACCCGTCGGCAGCGCGTGTGCTTCGTCGCCTCGATGATGGTGCTCTTCGTCGCCAGTACCTGGCCGGTGCACCAGATCGGCGAGGGCTACCTGTACAGCATGCACATGGTGCAGCACTTCGCACTCAGCTACGTACTCCCGCCGCTGGTGCTGCTGGCCACTCCCGAGTGGTTGCTGCGCGCGCTCATCGGCGAGGCTCGCACGTACCGGGTGGTCCGCTTCTTCTCGAAGCCGGTCGTCGCCGGAGTCATCTTCAACGTCATGGTCATGGTGCTGCACATCCCTGCGGTGGTGAACGCCAGCACCACCAACGGCATGCTGCACTTCACGCTGCACCTGATGGTCGTGCTGACGGCGGTCCTGATGTGGATGCCGGTCGTCGGCCCGTTGCCTGAGCTGCAGATGGGCTCGGGCGGAAAGATGATCTACTTGTTCCTGATGAGCGTGGTGCCCACGCTTCCCGCTGCCTGGCTGACCTTCGCCGACGGTGTCGTCTACTCGCACTACGGCCGCCAACCGATCCGGGTGTGGGGCATGAGCCCGATCGACGATCAACAGCTGGCCGCAGTGATCATGAAGATCTTCGGCGGCATGTATCTGTGGACGATCGTCGTGGTGATGTTCTTCAAGCGGTTCAGCGTCGGGGGCAATGGATCGTCATATCGACGCGACGCGCGCATCCCGTCCGCCGAGATCACCGGTCACGACGAGCCGACGCTCACCTATCACGAGGTCGAGCAGGCGTTCGGACGCGCCGAGGCGCCGGTCGAGCCTTCGGCTGACCGGCGCCTCTGACGGACGAGCAGGGACGGGAGAACCTGCTCAGGTCGTGGGTCGTTGCGCCAAGGTCAGTTCGAATTCCTTCGACGTACTGTCGCGATCGACGGTGATGGTGACCTTGGTGCCGGGAGCGAGCGACTGCAGCACCGACGACAGTTGTTCGGCGGTGGCGACGGCGATGTCGTTCACCTTGGTGATGATGTCGCCCTCCTGCAGGCCTGCCTTCGACGCCGGGGTGTCGGGCTGCACGGTGATGATGGTGATGCCGTCGGGTGTCTCCGAGAGGTTCACCCCGATGTAGCCGATGGGGGCGGCGGAGATCTCGCGGCCGGCCTTGAGGTCTTCCAGGAGTGGCTGGATGGTGCCGACCGAGATGGCGAAGCCGATGTTCTGGGCGTCGGGAATGCCGGCCGAGTTGATGCCGACCAGTTCGCCGCGGCTGTTGACCAGCGCGCCACCGGAGTTGCCGTGGTTGATGGCCGCATCGGTCTGGATGAGGCCGCGCAGCGTGACCGCGCTGCTCTCCTGCAGCGTGCGATCGAGTGCGGAGATGATGCCGGTGGTGACCGTCGGTTGGTCACCCAGGTCGAGGGCGTTGCCGATGGCGACGACCCGGTCGCCGACCTTGAACGAGCTGGCGTCGGCCAGCGTCAGCGGCTGCAGGTTCGTGGCCGTGTCGAGTTGCAGGAGTGCAACGTCGTAGGCGGTGGACTTGCCGAGCACCTTGGCTTCGGTGACCGTGCCGTCGTGCAGCTTCACCGTGTACACAGGGTCAGCGATCGGCTGGCCGCTGCTGTCGGATGCCTCCACGACGTGGGCGTTGGTGAGCATCAACCCGTCGGCCGAGATGATGACTCCCGAGCCTGCTGCCACCGGGGTGACGGTGTTGCCATCGCGGGCACCGAGCGTGATGGCGGTGACGGCGGGCTCGACCTGGTTGAGCAACGAGTAGATGTCGAACCCGTCGGTGCCCACATCGCTGCTGCCGCCGTTGCCCGAGGCGATGATCGACACGCCGGTCGAATCGTCCTGGGTCATCTGCACGACGCCGTACGACACGCCGGCCGAGAGGAGCGTGCACAACATCGCCGTTCCCACCACCAGCCGAGCCGTCTTGCGGGGAGGAGGACCTTGGGGGGTCGACAGCGGCGGTGGCGGTGGGAACGGCGACGAGAAAGGCGCTGCTCGAACGAATTCGGTTCCCACCTCTGCGGGCGCAGTGCTGGGGAAGGGGACTTCGTCGTCGAGCAGCGTCATGTGGGCATCATGCCCGGCGCTCGCTGAGCGCACGCTGAAGCTGGCTGAAGGCGAACTTCAGCGAGGTCCGACCACGCTTTCGGTCGTCGGTGGAAGAATGTCCACCATGCGTCTGCTGGTGGTCGACGATGAGGTGCGCCTCGCCGCGGCGTTGCAGCGCGGGCTCGAGGCGGAGGGGTTCACCGTCGACGTCGCCCACGATGGCCTCGACGGGCTGTGGCACGCCACCGAGCAGCAGTACGACGCAATCGTGCTCGACATCATGTTGCCCGGCATGAACGGCTACAGGGTGTGCGCCGAGCTACGTCAGCGCGGCATCATCACCCCGATCCTCATGCTCACGGCGAAGGACGGCGAGTTCGACGAGGCCGAGGCGCTCGACACCGGCGCCGACGACTTCCTGTCCAAGCCGTTCTCGTACGTCGTGCTCGTCGCCCGGCTGCGCGCACTGGTGCGCCGCACGCGCGGACAGGCGAGCAACGACGTCGAGGTGGGACCGGTGCGCTTGAACGTCGCGAGCCGCCGCTGTTTCGTCGACGACCGTGAGGTCACACTGACGGCGCGGGAGTTCGCCGTGCTCGAGTACCTCGTTGGTCGCGCCGACGAGGTGGTGCCCAAGCGCGACATCCTCGCCAATGTGTGGGAGGACACCTACGACGGCCCCGAGAACGTCGTCGAGGTGCACGTCTACGCACTTCGTCGCAAGCTGGACATCGACGTGATCGAGACCATCCGTGGCGGCGGCTATCGCGTGCGGGCGACCTGACGTGGCCCGCCGACCCGGCTCGCTGCGACTTCGCATCACGCTCCTCACCGGTGCCGTCGTGGCGGTGGTGCTGACGGCATCGTCGTTCCTGCTCATCGGGTGGCTGCGCTCGTCGCAACTCGACGACACCGACCGGGTGCTGAACGAGCAGATCGATCTCGTCGCCGCGCTCTTGCAACGCAACCAGTTGCCGCGGCAGATCACCCCCAGCGGGCTCGACTCCGGGCAGGTGCAGGTCATCCAGGCGGACGGGACGGTGGTCGCGTACACGTTGGGGCTGGGCTCGGCCGTGCGGCTCGATGTGGTGCCCGCTCCCGGCTACGGCGAGCAGACCGGCCACATCACGACGGCGTCGGCACTCGGCGCTCCCGGCGACGCCCGCTACCGAGTCGTGGCCCGTTCGGTGCCGTTCGACATCGGGACGCTCACCATCTACGCGGCGACCACGCTGCGCTCGGCCGACGAAGTCGTGCGCACGTTGGTCATCGCACTCTGGATCGCCGTACCGGTGTTCGTCGCGCTGGCGCTGTTGGCCACGTGGTGGCTCACGGGCCGGGCGTTACGGCCGGTGGACCGCATGCGCCAGGAGGTCGATGCCATTCGCGTGGCCGGCACCGACCAGCGGTTGTCCACCGATCAGCGCGCCACCGAGCTCGACCGGCTGGCCGGCACGTTGAACGACATGCTCGACCGCACCAGCGCCTCCGAGGCCATTCGCCGCCAGTTCCTCGCCGACGCGTCGCACGAGTTGCGCAGTCCGCTGGCGTCGGCCAGGGCGATGTTGGAGGTGGGTCTGGCCTACCCGGATCGCACCGACTGGCCTGCGACGGCCGACGACGTGATGGTCGAGGTCGACCGCCTGGAGGGTCTGGCGGGTGAGTTGCTTGCGCTGGCCCGCGCCGAGGGCGGCGAGCGGGCGCTCAAGCTCGAGCCGATCGACATGTCCGAACTGGTTGCCGGAGAGGTGCAGCGCAGTACCGATGCGCGGGTGTCGACGTTCAGCTCGGGCCCAGCCATGGTGTCGGCCGACCGCACGCTGGTGGTGCGCGCCTTGCGCAACCTGCTCGACAACGCGCGACGGCATGCAGCGACCAAGGTCTCGATCAACGTCTCGTCCGGCGAGCGGGTGGCAGTGCAGGTGTTCAACGACGGTGACGACATTCCTGTCGAGCAGCGCGAGAGCGTGTTCGAGCCGTTCACCCGGCTCGACAGCGCTCGGACACGCGACGACGGTGGTGCAGGCCTGGGCCTGTCGCTCGCCCGCCGCATCGCGGAAGTGCACGGCGGCACCCTCGAGGTCGTCGACACCACCAAGGGCACCGCCTTCCTGCTCACCCTCCCCGCTGCCGCCCCCGTGGTCCTCGCAGAGGTCGGGCGCGAAACGTCCCAGATCTAGGTCACTCCGCGCCCACGTGCGCGAAACATCCCAGATTCAGGACATCTCGCGCCCAACGCGGCGCGCCGGCGCGTGACGCGCCGTGACGCGCGCCGCCTCAATCCCAGCGGAAGGTGGCTGCGGCGATGGCGGGCATCGCCACGGCCCAGACGGCGAGCACCGCCCAGCTGGTGCCCGGTTGGGTGCCGGCCCCGCTGAGCGTCTCGCGCAGCACATCGGCGAGCGCGCCCGATGGCAGGGCGTGGGCGACCTCGCGGATGCCGCTGGGCAGCTTGCTGAACGGGATGACCATGCCGCCCAGCAACAGCAGCACCAGGTAGAGACCGTTCTGAGCGGCGAGGTTGATCTCGCCACGCAGCCGACCGGCCAGGGTGAGGCCGATGCCGGCGAAGGCCATCGTGCCGAGCAGCACTCCGCAGACGGCGAGCGGCCAGTTGGGGTCGGCGGGCGACCAGCCGAGTGCGTAGGCGACGGGGACGATGATCCCGAACTGGACAAGTTCGACGACGGCGACCGAGGCGATCTTGGCCGCGATCAGGCGGGGGCGACCGAGGGGTGTCGTGCCGAGGCGCTTGAGCACGTGGTAGCTGCGCTCGAACCCGGTGCCGATGCCCAGGCTGACCATGGCCGTGCTCATCACCGCCAGGGCGAGCACGCCGGGGGCGAGGAAGTCGATGGGCTCGTCGGTGCCGGTGGGCAGCACATCGACCAGGCTGAAGAACACCAGCAACAGGACGGGGATGCCGAGGGTGAGCAGCAGTTGTTCGCCGTTGCGCAGCGTCAACTGCACCTCCATGCGCAGCTGTGAGGTGAAGCGCTTCATTCGGCGCCGTCCTTGCCGTCACCGGCAGGTCCGCTCGACGTGTCCTTGTCGACCGCGGTGAGGCGGCGGAAGACGTCCTCCAGCCGTTGGCTGCCGGCACGCAGGTCGGTGAGCGGGTGGCCGTGCTCGGCCAGCCACGCCGTCAACTGGGCCATCAGGCGCGGGTGCGGTGGGGCGTCGATGACGTACTCGTCGGGGCCCACCTGGCTGGCGACCATGCCGATCTCCCTGGCGAGCGAGATCAGGTCCAGGTCGGGCGAGCTGCGAAAGCGGATCTCGTCGTGGCCCTTGCGCAGTTCGTCGAGCGTGCCGTCGGCGATCACCAGACCGCTGTCGAAGATGACCACGTGGTCGGCGATGCGCTCGGCCTCGTCGAGCTCGTGGGTGGCCAGCACCACGGCGCAACCGGTGTCGGCGAGGGCCCGGATGATGCCGCGAATGGTGTCGCGGCCGTTCACGTCGACGCCCGACGTGGGCTCGTCGAGGAATGCGACCTCGGGCTTGGCGGCCATGGCCAGCGCGAGCGACAGGCGCTGCTGCTCGCCGCCCGACAGGCGTCGCCACGTGGCCTTCGATCGGGACGTCAGGCCGACCTGCTCGACCAAGGCCTCCGGGTCGGCGCCCTTCCCGTAGAGCGTGCAGTAGTGGCGGACGGTGTCGAGGACTCGCGCGCTCGGGTACACGCCGCCCTGCTGCAGCATCACGCCGATGCGTTCGCCGAGCTGACGCTGGTGCGCGGCGGGATCCATGCCCAGCACGCGGACGGTGCCGGTGCTGGCCTTGCGGTAGCCCTCGCACACCTCGATGGTGCTGGTCTTGCCGGCGCCGTTCGGCCCGAGGACTGCGGTGACGAGTCCGGCCTTGGCGGTGAACGACACACCCTTCACGGCCTCGAGGTCGCCGTAGCGAACGACCAGTCCGCTCACCTCGACCGCTGCGTCGTTGCCTGCCACGAGGAGCGACGCTACCGGCCGGGCCGTTCAGCAGGAACTCCAGTTCGCGCGGACCCGGCCGTTCACCAGGAACTTAAGTTCGCGCGGAGGGGTGCAGCACTAGCCTTGGGCACGTGATCGACGTCCGACTGCTGCGCACCGACCCCGAGGGTGTGCGGGCCGCGCTGGCCCGCCGCAACAACCCCGAGCTGCTGGTGCAGCTCGATCAGGCCATCTCGCTCGAGAGCCAGGCACGTGACCTGCAGTCGCAACGCGATGCGCTGCGCGCCGAGGTGAACGACCTGTCGAAGCAGGTGGGTCTGAAGCGTCGCGAGGGCGACACGGCCGGCGCCGAGGCACTGCAGGCGCAGAGCCGCGATCTTGGCGCATGTGAGTCGGCGCTGAACGCCGAGGCCGAACAGGTGTCGAGCGCGCTGCGCGAGCTGATGCTGCGCATCCCGAACCTGCCGCATCCCGACGCGCCCGACGGCAACGATGACCGCGACAACCCGGTCATCGTCGGCCCGAACAACATGCCGGCCGAGTTCCCCGAGCATCAGCGGGTCCCGCACTGGGAGACCGCCGCCGCGCTGGGCATCCTCGACAACGAGCGGGCCACGAAGATCAGCGGGGCGATGTTCACCATGCAGCGCGGCGCCGGTGCGACGCTCGCCAGGGCCCTGTGCCAGTACGCGCTGGACATGAATGCCGACGCGTTCGAAGAGATCCGCCCGCCCTCGCTGGTCACCACGGCGACGCTGACGGCGACGGGGCAATTGCCGAAGTTCGCCGACGACGCATACGCCATCGAGCGCGACGACCTGTGGGCCATCCCCACCGCCGAGGTGCCGCTCACCAGTATCTACGCCGGCGAGGTGCTCGAGGAAGCCGAGCTGCCGAAGCGGATGATGGCGCACACGTCGTGCTACCGCCGTGAGGCCGGCTCGGCCGGCCGCGACACCCGGGGCATGCTGCGCGCCCACGAATTCGACAAGGTCGAGATCCTCGCCGTCACCACCCCGGAGCAGGGTCCGGCGATGCTCCAGGAGATCGTCGACCGCGCCGAACGGCTCATCGGCGGGCTCGGCCTGCCGTACCGGATCATCGAGATCTGCACCGGCGACATGGGGCAGAGCCACCATCGCAGCTTCGACATCGAGGTCTACGCGCCTGGGTGCGACAACTGGCTGGAAGTCAGCTCGTGCAGCTGGTTCAGCGACTACCAGGCGCGCCGCGGCGACATCCGCTTCAAGAAGGCGGGCGAGAAGGGCACCACCATCGCCAACACACTGAACGGCTCGGCGCTCGCCGTGCCGCGCGTGTGGGCTGCCATCGTCGAGAACTATCGCCAGGCCGACGGCACCGTCGTCGTGCCCGACGCGTTGCGCCCGTACATGCGGGGCATCGAGGTCATCGGCGGATGACCGACGCGCCGAACGACCTGGCGAGCCGGCGCAAGGACTACGAGACCGCGGGCCTCGACCTGCCCGACGTCGCGGGCGAGCCAATGGAGCAGTGGCACCGCTGGTACGCAGCGGCGAACGACGCCGGGTGCGTCGAGCCGAACGCGTTCGTGCTCGGCACGGTCGACAGCGAGGGCTGGCCGCAGTCGCGGTACCTGCTGGTGCGCGGCGCCGACGACCGCGGTTTCACGTTCTTCACCAACTACGACTCGGCCAAGAGCCAGCAGCTCGCCGCCGAGGGCCGGGCATCGATGTTGTTCACCTGGCTGCAGTTGCACCGCCAGGTGCGTGTCGTGGGCACCGTCGAGCGTGTTCCCGACGCCGAGAGCGACGAGTACTTCGCATCACGCCCGCGCGGTTCGCAGATCGGCGCCTGGTCGTCACCGCAGTCGACACCCATCCCCGACCGCGACTGGCTCGAGCAGCGGGTCGAGCGGATGGCAGCGACGTTCGGCGAGGCCGAGGTGCCCCGCCCGGCGTTCTGGGGTGGCTGGCTGCTGAAGCCGCACCGCTTCGAGTTCTGGCAGGGCCGGCCGAGTCGTCTGCACGACCGTCTCGCCTACACGCTGCTCGGTGCCGACGACGAGCACCCCGCCGGCGACAGCTGGCAGATCGACCGCCTCGCTCCGTAAGGCCTGCGCAAGCCGTCTGGCTTCTGGGGCTGTTCCATCTCGGAAGCCGAGACGGAACAGCCCCAGTCCGCGGAGTCGCTACTGCCGGCGCGAGGTTCCTTGCTCGTGAAGGGGATGGCGCTCGGGTGGTACCGCGAAGCTCGAACTGGACATGTGAAAGCGACCGTTTCTGTTGTTCTGACCTGCCCGGTTCGTGCAGAACTCGCCTGCGACACCCGCAGACGCTCGACCGCGGTCCACTTCCAGAAACCACGGGCCCGATCCGGAGCGCTGCTCAGGACACCCAGGCTGCGGCGGCGCTGGCCAGGCCCTCGATGAGGGCTTCGGTGTGCGGGGTCCAGCCGGGACCCTGCCAGTCGCGCCAGATGGGGCTGCGGCCACGCACCCGTGGGGGCAGCTCGATCTGCACGCCTTTGTGGCGAGGCAGGTTCACCGGGTTGTTGTGGTGCATGCCGCGCAGTTCCTTGGGCATCTCGTCCACCCGAGTCTCCATCGTGTAGTCGGGGAGCAGCGGCCGCAGGTGCGCGGCCACGTGCTCGGCGAGCTCGCGGTTCTGACCGCCGAGGAGCAGCGTGGTCCACATGTGGTGGCGGCCGAAGCCGTGGATGGTGATCACCACGTCGACGTGCTCGACGAACTGTCGCAGCGCGGGTGATTCGTCTGCCGACACCTTGTGCGACGGGATGTGCTGGTTGAAGTGCGGCGGTTGGACCACGCCGTAGTAGCTGGCGTCGCATCGCTCGGCCGCAGCCGAAGCGATGACGTCGGTCATCTCCTCCAACGAACCGCCGTGGTACGCCATGAAGCCGATCGGCCCGCGCAGCACCAGGTGTTCGTCGACGCCCTCGAGGGCGAGCAGGTCACGGAACGGGGTGAGTGAGGTCATCCTGGGGGGCAGCCTCGGGGAGCGCAGGCTTCGTGCGTTCCCGCATCATCGCGTACCCGATGCCCACGAGGATGACCCCGCCGAGCACGATCGCCACGACCTGCCAGTTGCCGTTCAACCAGTTCTGCACCCGCTGCTGGAGACGATCGACGGCGTCGGTGATCGGGTCGCTCTCCTCGCGCACGTCGACCCAGTAGAAGTACCAGAGCAGATAGGCGCCCGACAGCAGCACGAACGCACCCGAGACCATCTCGACGTACTGCATCTTGCTCTTCAGCCAGTGCACGAATCCGGCGTTCGCCGCGGCAAGGGCCAGCGTGAGCGAGATGACCACGACGGCCATGCCCAACGCGTACATGACCACGTTGGCGACTCCGGCCCAGTAGCCCTTGTTCTCGCCCGTCTGGAACAGCGTGCTCATGAACAGCGGCAGCGTGCAGCCCAGCGAGGCGACGGCGTAGGCGATGCCGTAGAGGAACATCGATCGCATCGTGCGGTCGCGCTCGCCGGTGTTCACCTGCAGCGTGCCGATGGGCAGTTTGTATCCGAACAGCATCGCCGCACCCAGGATGACGAAGATGATGCCGATCGCGAGGGTGGCGTACTTGGCGTTCTCGAGCAGCGACTGCGTCCAGAACTGGGTGACCGCTCCGATGGCGAAGAACACGGCGAGGAAGCCGGCCGACACGGTGGCGCCGACGAGCAGGGCTTTGCTGATGGGCGCCTTCTGCATCTCGCCGTTCGCCGCGCTGACGCCCAGGAAGTACATGAGGTAGGTGGGCAGCAGCACGAACCCGCACGGGTTGATACTGGCCACCAGACCGCGGATGAACGAGAGCGACAGGTTCACCGCAGGTGCTCCTGGATCAGCTTCGTCAGCTTGGCCTCGTCGAGCTGACCGGTCTGTTCGACGATCGTGCCGTCGGGCGTCACGATCAATGTGACCGGGAAGGCGCTGATGCCCATCTCGTTGATGAACTCGCCCGTCGCGTCGTAGAGCAGTTCGTATTGCACACCCTTGTCACGAGCGAACTGCTCTTCGTGATCGCTCGGTGGCAGGTAGTCGATGCCCACGAAGCGGATGTCGTCGCCGTAGATCGCATGAACTGCAGCGAAGTCGGGGAGTTCTTTCTTGCACGGTCCGCACGTCGAGCCCCAGATGTTGATGACCAGCGGGTCGCCGACCAGCTCGGACGTGGACACGACGGTGCCGTCGAGCATGGACAGGTCGATCGTGGGGAGCGCCTTGCCCTCGACAGCGGCGTTCGTGCCGATGGTGGGCGGCTTGACGTCGGAGTCGAGCACAACGGTGTCGCCGTCGGCGCCGTTGGCGTCGTCGGCGTTCGAGTTGGCGATGACCAGGCCGATGGCGACGGACGCGACGAGCGACACGGCCAGCGAACCGATCAGCAGGCGCTTGCGGACCTTCACCCGGGCAACGCTACCCGCCACTGCGACCCTGGTCCCCGCAGCCGCAGCACGAAGGGTCCAAAGGCCCACGGGCCTGCGTACCCACCTCGCCCTCTGGGGTGTACTCGGGGGCCACCAGCAACACCAGCTGGGGCACGGCGGCTATGTCCAGGAACTTAAGTTCGCGCGCAGGAGCCCAGCTGCCCCTCGCCGCCGCCCGGGGGGACTGCGGCGGCGAGGGGCTGGGGTTTCGGCCGGCGGGTCGTCGATGCGTTGCCGCAGGCCGGGGGAACTTCCGCCCCGGCGGGCGACCAGGAGCTCGAGGCTCTCGGTCGCCCGCCGGATCGGTGCTCAGGCCACCTGGTGGGTGCGGACGTAGTGCGGGGGGAGGGGCACTTCGTCGACGGCCACCACGGGCCGGGGGTGCTTGGGCGGACGGCCGCGTGGTCGTTTGTTGACCACGATGCGCCCGTTCTCGATGAGCTCGCCGCCCCACACACCCCACGGCTCGGTGCGCTCGATGGCGCCGTCGCGGCATGTCTCGGCGAGTGCGCACTTGCCGCAGATCGCCTTGGCACGAGCGATGTCCAGCGGGACGTCCGAGAAGAACAGGTGGGTGAGGGTGCCATGACCATCGGCGCAGCGCGGGGTCGCCACTCGCGTGGCGATCGGCTCGACGAGCTCATCGAACTCTCTGGTGATGTCGGTGTCGTTCAGGGTGTACATGGTTCGGGGTTCCTCTCGGACGAAGGGGAAGGAAGTGGAAAAGCGAAAAGGCCGCCGGGATCCTGCGATCCCGACGGCCTCGGCGGCACTTCGACGTAGGTGTTACGTCGATGCCATCCCGAGGTGTCGGGCGGTGCGCTTGGTAGCGACGGCAGTGGACTTCATGAATGCTGCAAAGCCATTGATGGCCATCGCACTACCCACGAGCTGCCAATTGCGACCAGAACCGGCGCACGGGCGCGCGGCGCCGGCCACATGGGCCTGCTGCGTTGCGTACATCGTGCGATCCATCACGGTTCCGTTCCTTCCGGTGTCGTCGACCTGCCACTGGTGGTGTCAGATCGGGTCTAGAAAACCACGTTCTCCGCCGGGGTGCAACTGATTTATCGTGAAACCGTGTTCGAATTCCCTGAGCCCCTCGCCGCGGGCCGCCGATTTCAGGGATCGGCCACCGTGCGGCTGGGTGATTCGTCGCCAGGTGGGCGGGCCCGTCTCGATGCGTTGGCGCGCCTGCTGCAGGACGTGGCCGACGACGACGCGCGCGATGCCGGCTTCGGCGACTTCACGTGGGTGGTGCGCCGTACCGCCATCGCCGTTCATCAGTTCCCCGTGTATCTCGAGCCGCTCGATCTGACGACGTGGTGCGCCGGGTTCGGTGCTGCCTGGGCCGAGCGGCGCATCGCGGTGCGTGGCGCGCGCGGCGGCCATGTCGAGTCGTCGACGCTGTGGGTGCACCTCGACGGCGTGACCATGCGACCGGCGCGTTTGCCCCGCGCGTTCCTCGACGTGTTCGGCCCGTCGGCGGGCGGTCGGACCGTGTCGTCGAAGCCGATACTCGCCATGGCGCCGACAGGTTCCGCCATCGATGTCGCCTCGGCGCCGTGGCCGTTGCGGTTCACGGACTTCGACGTGCTCGAGCACGTCAACAACGCGGTGTACCTGGCGCCGGTCGAGCAGGCGCTCGCCGAACGGCGCGATCGACGCGCCCCGCTGACCGTCGTCGTCGAGCACGGCGACCCGATCGAACGCGACAACGACGTGACGTGGCTGGTGCGCGACCATCCAGGCGGATTCGACGGCTGGCTCGTTGGAGCCGGGCGTCAGTTCGCGGCGGTGTCGGTGGAGTCGGACACGGCCTGAGGTGGTGCGGCCGCGTCGCGCGCAGCAGCGGCTGCTGCGGCCTCCGGCGTCCCGAGGGGGACGAAGATGTGCTCGCGGTAGTGGCGCAGTTCGGCGACGCTCTCGCGGATGTCGTCGAGCGCACGGTGCGTGCCCTGCTTCTGGCGGAGGTGGTTGAGCACCGAGGGGTACCAGCGGCGAACGAGTTCCTTCACGCTGCTGACGTCGACGCTGCGGTAGTGCAGGTACAGCTCGATCTCGGGCAGGTACGCATCGAGGAAGCGGCGGTCCATCCCGATGCTGTTGCCGCACAGCGGCACCGAACGCGGCTGGGGCACCCACTGCTTGATGAACTCGAGCGTCTGCGCTCCGGCGTCCTCGAGCGTGATGGTCGACGCGCGGATCTGGTCGAGCAGACCGCTCTTGGTGTGCATCTCGACGACGACGGGTTCCATCAGCGCAAGCTGTTCTTCGGTGGCGTGCACCACCAGATCGGGACCCTCGGCGACGATGTTCAACTCGTCATCGGTGACGATGGTCGCGATCTCGACGATCACGTTCTTCGCCGGGTCCAGCCCGGTCATCTCGAGGTCCATCCACACCAGCACGCTCTGCAGGCTAGGCGACGGATACGGTGCCAGACGTATGGCTGACGAGATCACCGGTGAGGTTCCCATCAGGCCCGCAGCGACGGTGATGTTGCTGCGCGACACCGACGGCAGCCTGGAGGTGTTCATGTTGCGGCGCACGAACGCCGCCGCGTTCGCCGGCGGCATGTACGTGTTCCCCGGCGGGCGCGTCGATCCCGCCGACGGTGAGGGCGACGAAGCGTTCGTCGTCGCGGCCATTCGTGAGTGCTACGAGGAGTGCGGTGTGCTGCTCGCCGCCGACGCCGACGGCAACATGGTCGATGACGGTCACCCTGCGCTCGCCCATCGCGACGCGGTGTACGCCGGCACCGTCGACGTGCGTGCCCTGGCTGCCGAGCACGGGCTGCACCTGCTCACCGACTCGCTGCCGTGGATGAGCCACTGGATCACCCCCAAGGGCGAGACCACCCGTCGCTTCGACACTCGCTTCTTCGTCGCGGCCAGCCCGGTCGGACAGACGTCGCACCACGACGACAACGAGACCGTTGCGAGCATGTGGGTGCGTCCCGCCGACGCGCTCGCCCAATGGGAGCGCGGAGAGCTGCAGCTGATGCCCCCCACCATCACCAACCTGACGTTCCTGCACGAGCATGCCGATGTCAGGTCGGTCCTGGCAGCGTCGAGAGCCGTCGGCACACCGCCGTGCATCTTGCCGAAGATCAAGATGGTCGACGGTCGCATGGCCGGCGTCTCGATGCCGGGCGACGACGACTACGACTCGTTGGCCTGAGCTGCGGTTGCGGCGTCCTTCGCGGCGAGCGCCTCGGTGACGAGGTTCAGCATGCGGGCGCTGCAACCGGCCATGTTCGTGGGCGGGGCGATGTCGTCGACGATTCGCCTCGCGATGCTGCGGAACACGTCGGCCGCGGCGCCGACGCCGTCGAGCGAGACCGGCGTTCCCGCGTCGCCGCCGGCGGACACCGACGCTTCGAGCGGCACCTGTCCCAGCAGCGGGACGCCGATCTGGTCGGCCAGCGCTCGGCCACCGCCCTCACCGAACAGCGCGTACGACTGCCCGTGCTCGCAGGTGAACGAGCTCATGTTCTCGATGACGCCGCTGACCCGCAGGAAACTGCGACGAGCCATGTCGGCCGCACGCGCCGCCACCTTCTGCGCGGCCAGCGCGGGCGTGGTGACGATGAGCAGATCGGTGCGCGGGAGCATGCGCGCCAGGCCCATCTGCACGTCGCCGGTGCCCGGCGGCATGTCGATGAACAGGTAGTCGAGCGCACCCCAGTGCACGTCGCGCAGGAACTGCTCGACGGCCTTCGTCAGCATCAGACCACGCCACATGAGCGCGGTGTCCTCGCCGACGAGGAAGCCGGTGCTGACGACCTTCAGCGTTCCCTGGGTGAGACCACGACCGACGGTGATCTCGTTGGGGATGATCTTCGGCTTGTCGCTGCCCTCCACGGGGAGCGCCTCGAGCGGCTCGTCGATGCCCAGCAGGCGCGGCACCGAGAAGCCCCAGATGTCGGCGTCGAGCACCCCCACGGTGAACCCCTGCGCGGCGACAGCCGCGGCCAGGTTGACGGTGACCGAGCTCTTGCCCACGCCGCCCTTGCCGCTCGCGACGGCGAGCACGCGGCAGGCCACCGGTATCTCGGTGTCGGGCGCGTTCTCGCGGGCGTTCCAGCGGGCCTTGAGCATCACGTCGCTGCGCTCTTCGCTGTTCATCTCGCCCCACTCGATGTGCACGTCGGTGACACCGGGGTGGACGGCGACCCGGCTCTCGACGTCTTTCTTGATCTGGGCACGCAACGGGCAGCCGCCGATGGTGAGCTTCACCGTGACGACCACGCGGCCGTCGGGCTGCACGACCACGTCGGGAACCATGCCCAGGGTGACGATGTCGGCGCCCAACTCGGGGTCGATGACGGCCGCGAGCAGCGCGAACACCTCGTCGCGGGTGGGGACGTCGACGGGAATCACGAAGTGAATGCTACGGTAATTCGTGGGTACACTGCCCAGATCGATCCCCGATCCCGGTTTTCCGGGTTGTCGTTCCCAGGAGGAATGCCGTGATCACCCTCACCGACACCGCCGCCCTGAAGGTCAAGGAGCTGCTCGAGGCCGAAGGCGCCACCGACCTGGCACTCCGCGTCGCCGTGCGCCCCGGTGGTTGCAGCGGTTTCTCGTACGAGATGTTCTTCGACGGCGACTTCGCGTCCGACGACGAGAAGGCCGTGTTCGGCCCGACCGACGGCCCGGTGCAGGTCGTGGTCGATGCCGCCTCGGCGCAGCTGCTCGAAGGAGCAACGCTCGACTACAAGGACGGCCTGAACGCTGCCGGGTTCGCCATCACGAACCCCAACGCCACCCGCACCTGCGGTTGCGGCTCGTCCTTCAGCTGAGGAAGAGGTCCATCCGCTCGCGGAGTTCGGAGCGGTCCCACACGCCGTCGAGGCGATCGACGATCACCCCTGAGGCGTCGGCGAAGTAGATGATCGGCTCGTAGTCCACCTGCAGCGCCTCGACCGCGGGTGCGATCTTCGTCGCCGCATCGTCGGCGTAGACGTCGGCGTGGACCATCACGACGGCATCGCCCAGTCGGTCGTGCTCGTCGACCAGGAACTCGAGTCCCGGCGCGCACGTGCCGGTCTGGCAGTGCGCCGGCGTCCCGATCATGTAGACGACCGGCTTGCCCGACTGCAACGCGTCGGTGAGCGTCACTTCGTGAAGGGGGCACGGTTCGGGTGTGAGCGAGCAGTACGGTTCGACGCCCCGGTGGTCGTCGACGGTCGGTGTGTCGAACGGCGGCAACGGCGCACCGGTGATCGGCGTCGACACCTGTTGGGGAGTGAACATCTGGAAGCTGGCGCCGTAGCCGTCGTCGCCCTCGAGGCGCAGCACGTAGGTGCCGGGGTCGGTGAGGTTGGCGCGGATCTCCCAGTACGGCACGGCGATCTCGACGTTGCGCAACACGGCGACGACATCGGTGACCACGGTGCCGTCGTCCTTCTGGATCTGACCCTTGATCTGGTCCGGCCCGGTGGTGGCGAGGTTCTGGCCGTCGCTCAACGAGATGGGCAACCGCACCTCGCCCGGGGTGAACGTCGGCGAGTTCGGAAAGCGTTGGACCACGGCGAACCCCGACGGCGCCGAGCCGGTACCGGGTGTCGAGCCGGTGCTGGGTGTCGTGTCGGTTCCTCCGGGACTTGGGGAGGAGCCGGTCGTGGCGCCGCCACCGGGGTTGCCGGGGTTGTCGTCGTTGCCGCATGCGACCAGCAGGACCACGCTGCCGGCGGCGAGGAGAAAGTCGCGTCGTGTCTGAGCCATTGTCTCCACCGTAGTGTGGTCACGATGTCGAACGGCCGCGTGGAAAGTCGCTGACGATGGCGGATCCGTCGAAGCCGCACGATCCGCGGTCGAAGCGCGCGGTGCTGCAGCAGGGCGCAGGAGCGTTGGCCACGTTGTTCGTCGTCGGCGCGCTCGTGATGAAGCCGCGCATCCAGTCGGGGCTGGAGGAAGAATCGCGACGGGTGCTGGCCGACGCCGGCATTCCGGCCACGGTCGACTTCGTGTTCCAGGACGGCCGCATCCTCTGTGCCGAGCAGCTCGACGACCCCGAGGCTGCCCGCGCCTTGGTGCTCGAGGTGCGCGGCGTCAGGTCTGTGACCATCGACACGATCTGCATCGACGGACCGCCCGACGGCAACGGGCCGGGCGACACCGTCTTTTATCCCGACGCAGGCAGCGCCATTGCGGTGGACCTCGCGGCCGGCACGGCGACCGGGGGCGGCGGTAGCGACACCCTCACCGGCGTTGAGAACATCACCGGTACGCCGTACGCTGACACGATCACAGGCAATGCCAGCGCGAACCGCCTTGTCGGCGGCGACGGGCCGGACACGCTGGCAGGAGCCGGTGGGAACGACCTGCTGATCGGGGGCAATGGGCGCGACCGGCTCCTCGGTGGAGCGGACGACGACACGCTAATCGGTGGCCAGGGCGCCGACGTGCTTGATGGTGGACTTGATGGCGGTCTTGGCAACGACCACTTCGTGTTCGACGACGGGCATACGGGCGTGGGTGTTGCCAATCGCGACGTCTTGATCAATTTTGCAACCGGCGACACGATTGATTTTAGCGCGATCGATGCCAACAGCACTGTTGGCGGTGGCGGGAGCGATGGGCAGAGCTTTACGTTTATCGGCAACGCAGCCTTTAGCGATGGTTCGCCTGGTGCCGTATTGGCGGCAGGGCAGGTGCGCTATCAGTTTGTTGATCTTGATGGAAATGGCGTGGCCGAGTCTACCTTGATCCAAGCTAACACCGACAACAACCTAGGAGTTGATTTCGAAGTCTTGCTGGAAAATCACACGACCCCGCTCACCGTGAACGACTTTCTTCTGTAGGGTATTTCTGTCCCTTACGTTGTATGATGCCGAGCGGGCAAATTACGCCCGCTCGGGCCGTTGGCCGTGTGTGCTGCATTATTTCGCGATCAGGTCCGCCAAGGGTGATCGGGCACGTCGGAGACCCCTATCGTCGTGGCACCAGCAAGGGCCACGGCATGGTCGTTTTCGACTGCGCTGCCCGATACGCCGATTGCGCCGACCAACACACCATCTTTATCAACGATAGGCAGGCCACCTGGAAATGTGATTAAGCCGTCGTTCGAGTGCTCAATTCCAAACAAGGGTGCGCCGGGCTGTGACAGCTTGCCAATTTGGCCTGTCGGCATGCCAAAATAAACCGCCGTCTTTGCCTTTTTGATTGCGATATCGATTGAACCAACCCAAGCGTCGTCCATCCGATGGAACGCCTTGAGATTTGCGCCTGAATCAACCACGGCGATGCACATATGTGTTTTTAATGATTGAGCCTTTTTAACAGC
>JANMFL010000067.1:0-3891 GCA_031377945.1 Acidimicrobiaceae bacterium
CGACAAGGCCCCTCGAGAACCCACGACCGACACGTTGCGTGAGCAACGTTCACCTTGCGTGGTGCGCGCAGATCACCACGTCACGCGCGATATTTGGCCCGATGATTGGAGGTCCTCCGACCAAAGTCGTACATCGATGCCCGAAGTGGCGGCACAACGGGCCACGAGGTCCGGCGACCTTTGACGGAATTGACGTAGCACCATTCGTCCCATTGACTGAGACCTGACGAAGGGATGAGGGCGGGAGATCTCGGACGTTCGTCGTAGACGGGTAAGGCGGGAACATACAGCGGGCGAACGACCCCACGGCTTCGGCCGTGGTCGTCGATCACGTCGGAACACGGTCGGGTTGCAGCCCTGACGCGTGCGCCGACGCCACTGCTTCGCGTCATTGCCCCCGAAACGACGTTGAAAGGGCACACATGTTGCTGGAGCAGCACCACCGACGGAGGACGCCACGGCGTGCCATCGTCCTCACCCTGGCGGTCCTCGCCAGCGGACTTCCCATCCTCGCGGTCGCACCGACCACCACCTCGGCCGTCGCCGGGGCGGGCACGATCAGTGGCGAGGTCGAGCGCATCTTCCTGAACACCCCCGGCGACGTGTACGCCGGTGGCCAACTGGTCGTCGGGGGCCAGAACGTGATCATCCCCCGCAACCTGTTGCTCGACCTGCCGGCCAACCGGCTCACCCTGCAGCAGCTCTTCGCCCAGGCACCCGGCGTGTGTCGAGCCGTGGGTCAGACCGGACTGGCGAAGACCGACACGTGCAACGTGTCGGGCACCGGTGCGCTCGTCACGATCTCGGCCAACCGGGTCGCCTCGGGCGACATCATCGCCGGCGACGTGCTGCTCGAGAAGGGCGTCGAGGCCGTCACCGGCAACGTCACCTACATCAACCACACGGACGGCTACTTCCGGGTGAACGGCAACCCTGGCGACGCCACCACCGGCGTGATGGTGCGTCTGAACGACCCCAACTCGCGACACACCATCCAGCAGGGCCTCGGTTGCCTCGCCGGAGCGTCGAACTGCAGCGCCGACCCGCGCTTCGCACTCGACCCCGACAACTACACGAACGCGTTCACCTCGGGCTACCCGCTGTGCATCGCCAGCACTCTGCCGCGTGGCGCAAGCGCGACGCTGCCCGACGTGGGCGCCAACCCCGGCTCCGACGCGAACGGCGTCGGTGACCGGTTCTGCCCGGTGATCAACCGTGCAGGTCGAGTTGCCGGCGACTCGCGCCTCATGGCGCCGCTGCAACTCGGCGACCCCGTCACCGCCGAAGGCAACTTCGAGACGATCGGCGGCGTCACGTTCCTGTCGTCGCACTCGACGACGGTGTCGTTCGGACTCCAGACGTCGGCCGCGGCGAACCAGCCCGACTACATGTTCCTCGAAGAGGCGTTCATCGACGTCGCCGGGTTCCAGAACCAGCGCGCACGCGCCCTGTTCATCGGCTTCGCCTCCGACCCGAACCCCGACATCATGGGCTGGTCCATCCACTACGACCCCGAGCTCAACCAGCAGCACGAAATGCCACTGGCCTCGACCAACGGCTGCAACGCGGCCGGCGGAGGCTGCACCGGATTCGGTGTCGGCCTGTTCAAGATCAAGTACGACAGCGACTTCCTGGCCCAGCCGACCAGCCCGAAGCTGTCGCCCTGCTCACACATCAACGCCGACCCGCGGTTCGGCACCGCGGTGTGCCCCGGTGGCAACAGCTCAGCGAACGAGTTCGGCATCCTCAGCCCGGTGCCGCACGAGATTCACTTCCGCACCGGCAAGAAGGTCGCCGACGTCGGCGGTTCGCTGAAGTCCATCGACATCAGTGGTGCCGAGTCGACCAACGGTCAGTACCTCTTCCCGTTCGGCGCCAACCTCGGGGGCATCAACTTCCCCGAGGCGCTCGAGTTCAACCTCGACCTGGCGAACCAGCCGTTCGCGTTCGAAGGCATCCCGTGGGACCTCGACCGGCGCCTCAGCCCCGGCGGCTGCCAGGCCATCGACCCGACGACACACGTCGCCAAGTGCGAGTCCACCCCGCAGCCGCTCGTCCCGTTCCCGTTCTCGGAACAGGACCCGCGTCTGCTCGCCGGAGGCGCCATCGTCGCCGGTGGCGCCGTGCCGACGGCGCCCTACATCGACGCCGCCTTCACCAGCGCCCCGCTGTCGAGCACCGCTGACCGCATCCTCAGCTTCATCCCCAACGCGGCGGCCATCATGTTCGGCGGCAACGCCTCGGTCCTGGCCCTTCCCACTCAGGGGCCGGCGTCGCAGGGCATCACGCCCACGGCGCTGCTGACACAGAGCGGCCCGGCGCTGTTGGGCATCGATCCCGCTTCGGGCCAGGTCGGCACGACGCTGCACATCGGCGGGCTCGCCATCGGTGCGGCCACCGGCGTGACGGTGAACGGCGTGGCTGCCCTGTTCAACGTGATCAACGATGCTCGCATCGACGTGACCGTCCCGGCCGGAGCCTCCGGCGTCGGTCAGGTCGTGGTCACGTTGCCGAGTGGTCCGTTGACTGCGCCGACGAACTTCACGGTCACGGTCGATCCGTTGGCACCCACCCTCACGTCGTTCTCGCCGCTCACCGGCGACACCGGCTCGACGGTGACGATCACCGGCACGAACTTCACCGGCACGACCGGTGTCTTCTTCGGCAGCACTGCTTCGCCGGCCTTCACCGTGGTGAACGCGACGACGCTGACGGCGACCGTCCCCCTCGGCCTCACCGCCGGGGCACAGACGATCCGGGTGGTCAACGCGAACGGCTCGGTCATCAGTGCGGCGACGTTCGACGTCACGGTGCCGCCGCCGCCCCCGCCGGTCGTTCCGACGGTCACGGCGATCACGCCGACGCATGCGCTCGTCGGTGCTTCGGTCACCATCACCGGTACCGGCTTCGTCGGCGCCACGTCGGTGTCGTTCAACGGCACCAACCAGGCGACGCTGACCGTGGTCAACGACACGACCGTCCAGACGGCCGTTCCCATCGGAGCGACGACCGGACCGGTCTCGGTGACGAACGCCCAGGGCCCCAGCGTCGGTGGACCCACCTTCACGGTGGACACGCCGGTCGCCCCGGTCGCCAAGGTGGCGGCGGCCACCATCAGTGCCACCCAGGGCGGCAGCGTGCTGCTCGACGGCTCGACGTCGACCAATGCGCTCACCTACTCGTGGGCGCAGGTCGCCGGCTCGCCGACGGTGCAACTGCTCGGAGCGAACACGTCGAAGCCGACGTTCACCTTCCCGGCGGCGTACGTGAGCCTCACGTTCCGTCTGACGGTGACGAACGGCCCGCTGAGCTCGACCAAGGACGTCGTGGTGAACGCCATCCCCGGCATCGTCACCATCGCCGCCGGCACGCAGTTCCGCATCTCGAAGGGCGAATGGCGGGGCAGCGGCACCGCCAGCTTCCCCGGTGCCAACACCGTCACGGTGCGTACCGGCAGTGTCGTCGGTGCTGGCACGGTCATCGCCGTGATCAGCGTCGATGCTCTCGGCGCCTGGACGCTGAACGTCCGCGGTTCGACCGTACCGGCTGCATCGACGATCAACGTCGTGGCATCTCGCGGCGGCTCGTCCGTTGCGGCTGTCACCGTGCGGGCATGATGCGGCGGTAACTTCGCACCATGTCCTGGGCCGCGGCGGCGCTTGCCGTCGCGGCCCTGGCCGGGTGCTCCTCCGACAGCGCCCGCAGCTTCGGGACGGGCGCCCCGGTGGGACGACTCCTGACCGGGACGTTCACCATCGCCGCAGCGGCCACCGCCGCCGACCCGTGCTCGCCCCACCCGGATCACCCTGATCTCGTCGATGGGGCCGCCGTGCAGGTGAGCGACGCCACTGTCAACCTGCTCACCACGGGCTCGTTGGGCAAGGGCTCCGC
>JANMFL010000101.1:0-12443 GCA_031377945.1 Acidimicrobiaceae bacterium
GCTGTGGTGCCTGGACGGCGACGCACCCACATGGGCGGGCCTGAAGTTCCTGAGCGACGACGGCTACCACAAGTCGGTGTTCACGGGCGCGGAGCTCGAGCGTGTCGGGTTTCCGGGCATCCGCTTCTCCGATGGCCCGCGCGGCGCCGTGGTGGGCAACAGCACGGCCTTCCCCGTGTCGATGGCGCGGGGATCGACGTGGGACATCGACCTCGAGGAACGCATCGGCGACGCCATCGGCAGCGAGTTGCGCGCCATCGGTGCCAACCTGACGGGAGCGGTGTGCATCAACCTGCTCCGCCACCCGGCCTGGGGGCGAGCGCAGGAGACCTACGGCGAAGACCCTCACCACGTCGGCGAGTTCGGCGCGGCACTCACCCGCGGGTTGCAGCGACACGTGATGGCGTGCGTGAAGCACTTCGCCTGCAACTCGATGGAGAACGCCCGCTTCAGTGTCGACATCCAGGTCGACGACGTCGCGCTGCACGAGGTCTACCTCCCCCACTTCCGCCGCGTCGTCGACGAAGGGGTGGCATCGGTGATGTCGGCCTACAACAGCGTGAACGGCGAGTGGTGCGGCCAGAGCCACCAGCTGCTGACCGAAGTGCTGCGCGACGAGTGGGGGTTCGAGGGCTTCGTCATCAGCGACTGGATCCTCGGCCTGCGCGACGCGGCCACATCGGTGGCAGCGGGCCTCGACATCGAGATGCCGTATCGGATGGTCCGCCAACAGCACCTCCCCGCCGCCATCGAACGCGGTGAGATCACGTGGGACGACATCGACCGCAGCGTCACACGCACCATCGCGACGCTGCTGCGCTTCGACCACATTCTGGAAGCCGGTACTACCCTCGACGCGATCGGTTCCGCCGAGCACCGCGCACTCGCTCGCGAGGCCGCGGCACGGTCCGTGGTGCTGCTGCGCAACGAATCGATCGACGGCACGCCCGTGTTGCCACTCGACCCTGCCGGACGCGTGGCGGTGATCGGCCGGCTCGCCGACACCGTGAACATCGGCGACGGCGGTTCGAGCGACGTGTGGGACCTGTCGTGCCGCACCGTGCTCGACGGGTTGCGCGATGCGGTCGCCGACGTGGTGCACGACGACGGAACGGACCTGGCGACCGCAGCGGCCACCGCCGCCGCGGCCGACGTCGCGATCGTGGTGGTCGGCTACACGTACCTCGACGAGGGCGAGTACATCGGCGAGACGGACGCGTCGTTGATGGCCCTGTTCCCGCCCGGCGACGAACCCGACGTGGTCGACCGTTTCCAGGCGAGCCTCGAGCAACTGCCCGGCACCACCAAGCCGCCGCGAATGGCCGACCGTCCGCGCATGTTCAGCCGCGGCGGCGACCGCGATTCGTTGCGCCTCCTGCCGCACGACGTGGCGCTCGTGCGAGCCGTAGCGGCGGCGAACCCTCGTACCGTCGTCGTCGTCCAGGCCGGCAGTGCCGTCATCGCCACGGAGTGGGTCGACGACGTGCCCGCTGTCGTGCAGGCCTGGTACGGCGGTAGCGAGGCCGGCCCGGGGCTCGCCGACGTGCTCGTCGGGGCGACGTGCCCGTCGGCGCGCCTGCCGTTCACGGTGCCGGCCGACGAGGCCGACCTCCCCGCCTTCGACCGCGATGCGACCACCTTCACCTACGACCGCTGGCACGGATGGTGGCGCGCCGAGCGCGATGGCATCCGTCCCGCATTCCCGTTCGGCTTCGGCCTGTCGTACACGACGTTCCAGCTGGTCGACGCGACGGCCGATGTCGAGGCGGACACGATCCGAGTGTCGGGGCACGTCCACAACACCGGCGACCGCCATGGTGCCGACGTCGTCCAGGTGTACGTCCGCCTGCCCGACGTCCAGGCACCGCGGCGGCTGATCGGCTTCGCGCGCGTCGAGGTGGCCGCAGCAGCCACTGCGGCGTTCCACATCGACATTCCCGTTGCCCGCCTCGCCACCCGCGACGGCGAGCTGCACACCTGGAGCGCGGCCACCGGGCTCCATCACCTCCAGATCGCGCGGTTCGCCGGCGATCCTGACGGCATCGCCACCGAACTCGTCGTCTGACGAGCGGTAAGGTCGAACCATGCTCGCCCGCGGCACCGCCGCCCCCGACTTCTCGTTGCCCGACCAGCACGGCGTCGTTGTCCACCTGGCCGATCTGCGCGGCACCTGGGTACTGCTGTGGTGGTACCCCAAGGCCGCCACTCCCGGTTGAACGGTCCAGGGTCAGGGCCTGCGTGACAGCGCCCAACGCTTCGACGAGCTGAACGCCGTCATCCTCGGCGCATCGTTCGACACCTCGGCCGAGAACCTCGCGTTCGCCGAGGCCCAGGAGTTCCCCTTTCGCCTGTTGAGCGACACCGATCGACGGGTCGGCGGCGCGTACGAGGTCACCCGCGGCGCCGACGACCAGTACTCCAGTTACCCCCGACGCCACAGCTACCTCATCGACCCACAGGGCGCCATCGCGCGCGCCTACGACGTCACCGACGTCGCCGGCCACGCCGAACAGGTGGTCGCCGATCTGGTCGAGCTCGGCGCGGCCGGCAACGGATGACCGAACGGCCGTTCACCGAACCGATCGAACCGCGAGTCCGCGACGACGCCCGAGACGCAGCAGAGCTCCGCGCCAAGGTGCGCGCTGTCACCCGCGGCGGCGCCCGGGCCGCGGTGCTCGGCGTGAACGACGGCCTCGTCACCAACGTGTGCCTCATCCTCGCCGTCGCCGGCGCCATGGCCACTGCGGGCGACGTTCGAATCGCAGGGTTCGCCAGCCTCATCGCGGGTGCGTTCTCGATGGCAGCCGGTGAATGGGTCAGCGTCCGTAGCCAGGTCGAGTTGTATCAGGGCATGCTCGTCGAGCTCCGGGCGCTCATCAGGCGGAACCCGAAACTGATCCTCGACGAGCTCACGGACCACCTGGTCCAGTCCGGGTTCGCCCGCGACACGGCCCAGCGCGTGGCGACGGAACTGCCACTCGACGAGCGCCAGTTCCTCGACTTCTGCTCGACGACGGTGTTCGGTCTGGACCCCCACGAGCTCGGCTCGCCGGCGACGGCGGCGTTCAGCTCGCTGGCATTGTTCACGGCTGGTGCGGCGGTGCCGCTCATCCCCTGGTTCATCACCGAAGGCACCGCTGCCGTCGTCGCCTCGGTCGTCGCGACCGCCATCGCCAGCGCGGGTGTCGGCGCGTGGGTCAGCCATTCGGCGGACCGCCCACTGGCCGTCGGCGCAACGCGGCAACTGCTGATCGTCATCGCCACGTCGGCCGTCACCTACGGCATCGGCCGCGCCTTCGGCACCGCCATCGCCTGATCGTGGCGTCCGGCGGAGCTCGGACACCCCTGGGCTAAGTTCGGGCGATGGCCGATGCCCCGACGGTCGACGTCCTCGACGCCGACAGCACCACTCCGATCGCTGACAGCACCAGCGACAGCTCCAGCACCAGCACCAGCACCAGCACGATCGACGACGGCGCACGCGGTGACCGCCCCAGCTGGCGCACCAGCCTGTTCCGGCGGCCCACGTGGGGGGCGCTGGCGTTCGCATTGCTCTTCTGGTGGGAGTCGCTGTCGCCCACACTGATGCCGCGGACGGCCACATCGCAGGCCGCCGTCAGCGCCGTGTGCATCGGCATCGCCCTCGTCATCGGCACGTTCGTCGGCTGGTGTTTCCACCACCTCCTCGCCCGATTCCGGACCGTGGTGCCCGTCCGTGTCCGGCGCATTGCGTGGCTGACGTTGGCCATCGCCGCGGTCGTCGTGCTCGTCGCCGGGCTCGGCGTGTGGGTGCCGTGGCAGAACGACCACCGCGACCTGATGAACATGGAGCACCTGTCAGCGACGGCCCTCATCCCGCTCGTGCTGCTCACCATCGTCCTCACGGCGTTCCTCGTCCTGATCGGCCGTGTCGTGTGGCGCGGCATCCGCGCCCTGAACCGATGGATCAACCGGCACCTGCCGCACACCGCGGCCACCTGGGTGACGATCATCATCGTCGTCCTGGCCGTGCGGTGGGTGGCCAGCAGTGCGTTCGAAGGCTTCGACTCGTGGGCGCGCAACCAGTTCGGCGAGGTCGACAACGGCACCGAGGACGGCGTCGTACAGCCCCAGGACCCGACGGTCTCGGGCAGTCCCGACTCACTCATCGCGTGGGACACACTCGGCAGCCAGGGACGAACGTTCGTGGCCCGCGCCACCCCCGAGTCGGATCTGCTGGCGTTCGCCGCGGCGGGCGCCAGCAGCACCGAGGTGCAGCGCCCCATCCGCATCTATGCCGGCCTCCAGTCGGCCGACGACGCCGAGGGCCGCGCCTCGCTGGCGCTGCAGGACCTCGAACGCGCCGGCGGCTTTGACCGATCCGTCCTGATCGTCACCACCGTCACCGGCACCGGTTGGGTGGACCCCGACGCGGCGCGCGCTGTCGAGATGCTGTACGGCGGCGACACCGCGATGGTTGCCATCCAGTACTCGTTCCTTCCCAGTTGGATCTCGTTCCTCGTCGACACCGACGTCGCCCAGGCGGCGGGCAGCGAGTTGTTCAATGCCGTGTCGACGCGATGGAACGAACTACCCGAATCGTCCCGTCCGAAGCTCGTGGTGTTCGGTCAGTCCCTGGGGTCGATGGGAGCCGAGGCCGCGTTCGTCGGCCACGACGCGCGGAGCAGCGTGGCCAACATGGTCGCCCGCACCGACGGCCTTCTGTTCACGGGCCCCACGAACTCCAACCGCATCTGGCAACAGCTGGTCAGCGGCCGAGACGCCGGGTCGACGGCGTGGCGCCCGGCGTACCGGGAGGGCGAGCACGTCCGCTTCGCCAACCGCATCGACGAGATCGTCCCCGCCGACCCCGAGTGGACAGGGACCCGCATCCTGTACATCCAGCACCCGTCCGACCCGGTGACGTTCTGGAGCTTCGACATGCTGCTCTCGGAGCCCGAGTGGATTCAGGACCCCACCGGCTACGACGTCCCCGACCGTGCCCACTGGTTCCCGGTGGTCACCTGGGCCGCCGGTGTGGCCGACCTCGCGGCCGGCTTCGGCGCAGCACCCGGCTATGGCCACGACTACAGCATCTCCTTCGTCGCCGGCTGGGCCGCCGTGGCGCCGCCCGACGGCTGGACCGATGCCGAGACACTTCGCCTGCAGGAGTTCCTGGCAACGGGCTGATCACTGCGGGAACCGCGCCCATCGCACTCGACGTCGGAGGAGCATGCGTCTCGACATCCGCCTGCTCACCGTGACCACGGTCGTACTGGCCTCGCTCGCTGCGTGCGGCGACGACCGCGTCGCCGGAGGGAACCCTGGCGGCACCAACCAAGTCGACACGACTGCCGTGTCCTCGACCGCTGTGCCCTCGACCGCTGTCCCCGCACCGTTCGTGGCGCTCACATGGGCGGACGACGGTGGCTGCGTCGTGATGGGCCCGAACTGTCCCACGTACAGGGTCTGGAGCGACGGCACCGTCGAGATCTCACGCACGGGCGAGGACAGCCCGGCGGAGGTGACCGGCAGCATTCCCGCCGCGCAGGTCGCGGCGTGGCTCGCGTCGGTCGCCGACCTCGATGTCGAGACGCTGGCCGCCGCCGTGGGGCCGGGCACCTGCAATTCGTGCGTCGATGGCGCCGACACGATGCTCACCGTGCAAACCGATGCCGGTGACACGTTGCTCGACAGCACGAAGCTGGCCTTCGACCCGACCAACGAATTCTTCGCCGACGTCGAACGACTGATGGCCGACGTACGCGCCGTGGGCGACCTGCCCCTCGTCAGCCGCAGCTAGTTCCGTCGTCCACGTCACGCCGCCGAGCGGGTCGGCCGTGGCAATGTTGGCCCGATGAACGAACGGAGGCGCGCAGATGAACTGACGGGAGTGGCGCGCTGGGTTCCTGGCATCGAGCAGGTCCGCCGGTACGAGCGCGCCTGGCTGAGCCGCGACATCGCTGCGGGCCTGGTGCTCACCGGGTTGCTCGCGCCGGCCGGCATGGCGTACGCATCTGCCTCGGGCCTGCCGCCGGTCAACGGGCTCTACGCGTCGATCATCCCGCTGTTCGTCTATGCACTGTTCGGGCCCTCGCGCATCCTCGTGCTCGGCCCGGACTCGGCACTCACGCCACTCGTCGCTGCCGCGATCATTCCGGCGCTGGTGGTCGCGCCCGCCGACGCAGTCACCACCGCGGCCATGCTCGCCATCATGGCCGGCGTCATCTGCGTGGTCGCCGGCCTGGTGCGATTCGGTTTCATCGCCGAACTGCTGTCCGCACCCGTCCGGTACGGCTACCTGCACGGCATCGCCATCACCATCATCGTCAGCCAGTCCGCCAAGCTCTGTGGCTTCTCGATCAGCGGCGAATCGGTCTTCCGTCAACTGCGCGCCTTCGCGCAGGGGCTCCAGGACGGCGCGTTCAACGGGTGGGCGTTCGCCATCGGCGTCGGCAGCCTGGCGATCATCCTCGTGCTCCGCAGCGTCTCGAAGCGGCTGCCGGCCACGCTCATCGCGGTCGCTGTCGGCATCGTGGCCTCCCTCGCGCTCGACCTGGAACGCCGCGGTGTGCCGGTCGTCGGCGACCTCCCGTCCGGGTTCCCGACGCCGCGCTGGCCGCACCTCGGCTGGAGCAGCATGCAGGACCTGCTCGGCGCAGCGCTGGGGCTCGCGCTGGTGGCGTTCGCCGACACCAGCGTGCTGTCGCGCTCGATGGCGGCGCGGCGCCACGAACGCGTCGACAACAACAGCGAGCTGGTCGCCCTCGGCCTGGCGAACATCGGCGCAGGACTCTTCCAGGGGTTTCCGATCAGCTCGAGCAGTTCGCGCACCCCGGTGGCGGAAGCCGCGGGATCGCGCACCCAACTCACCGGCGTCGTCGCCGCCCTCGCGATGATCGTCATCGCCGTGGCGTTTCCGAGTGTGTTCCGCCACATGCCCGACGCCACCCTCGCCGCCATCGTCATCGCAGCCGCGTTGACGCTCATCGACCTCCCGGCGATGGCCCACCTGTACCGCGTGCGACGCAGCGAGTTCGTGCTCGCGATCTCGGCGATGCTCGCGGTGGCCGTGCTCGGCCCGATCAGCGGTGTGGTGGTCGCCATCTCGTTGTCGATCCTGAACTTCCTCCGCCTCGCATGGAAGCCCTACACCGCGGAACTGGTACGTGTCGACGGACTGAAGGGATATCACGACCTCGCCCGTCACCCGGAAGGCAATCGCGTCCCGGGTCTGCTGCTCTACCGCTTCGACGCGCCGCTGTTCTTCGCGAACGCGCACTACTTCACCGACGATCTGCTCCGTCGCATCGCCGGGCGCCAGGAACGCGACCCGGTGCAGTGCGTCATCGTCACGGCCGAGCCGATCACCGATGTCGACGCCACTGCGGCAGAGATGCTCGAAGAGCTGCTCGCAGACCTGAACGGCCGCGGCATCGAACTGCGGTTCGCCGAGCTGAAGGGCACCGTGCACGAACGTGTCGACCGGTATCGGGTCTTCCACGACGCCATGCCCGATCACACGGCCCGCACCACCGGACAGGCGGTGAAGGCGTACACCCAGGCGTACGACGTGCACTGGGTCGACTGGGAGGACCGCTCCCCCTGAGCGGTAGCGTCTGGCTTCGTGATCCGTCGCACCACTTCACTTTCCACCGGTCGTCGAGCCAGCCACTGCGCGGCACTGGCCGCCGGCCTCGTCGCGGTCGTCGCACTGTCCGCGTGCTCGTCGCCGTCGTCGCCGGGCAGCGACGTCGTCGCCTCCGCCAACGGGATCGAGTTGTCCGGGGTGCAGCTGCAGTCGCTCGTGCCCGCCGCCACCGGCGCCGCCAACGGCGAGGCCAGCCGCACCACGATGACACAGTGGCTCCAGGTCGCGGCCGTCGGCCACGACATGAGCACCATCACCGACCCCGCGACATTGCAGTCGGAGGCCTCGGCCGCCGCCATCGAGCTCGCCGCGCCGTTCCTTCCGACAGCTGGCGAGACCTACGCGAAGGGTCTCGGCGGGAGCCCGAAGGTCTGCCTCGGCGCAGTGCCCATCGCGGCCGACACGGACCCCAACGAGGTCATCGCGGCGATGACGTCGGGGCTGTCACTGGCCGACGCCGCCACGAAGTACTCCAGCGATCCGGCCTTCGTCAGCTCGGGTGGCGTGCTCACGTTCCAGGACGGCACCACCTGTGTCGACCCCGCACAGCTCAACCCCGACGTCGTCACCCAGATGGGCGAAGCGCTGCCGGGCGAGCCGGTGTTGGTGCAGCTCGGCAACGGTCAGGCCATCGTGGTCATCCGGGCGTTCGACACACTGACGCCGAACGAGCAGCTGAGCATCTCGCCCGACGTGCAGAAGAAGGTCGCCGAGGAGTTCAACGCACAGCTGCGCGACGCCGAGATCTACGTCGACAAGCGCTTCGGGCGCTGGGAGCCGTCGAGCGCCTCCGTGGTGGCGCTGGTCACCGGGTGAACACGCCGACGGTGGTCGTGGTGGGCCTCGGTCCCGGAGGCCCCGAGTACGTCACCCAGCACACACTCCACCTCGTCGAGCGGATCACCCACCGTTATCTGCGCACGGCACGTCATCCGTCGGCCTCGCTCGTTCCGGCCGCCATCACCTTCGACGAGGTGTACGAACAGGCCGACACGTTCGCCGACGTCTACGCCGAGATCGCCGAACGACTCGTCGCGGCTGCGATCGAGCACGGCACCGTGCTCTACGCCGTGCCCGGTTCGCCGCTCGTCCTCGAACGAACTGTTCGCGCGCTACGTGCCGATCCGCGTATCACGTGCGACGTGCAGCCGGCGATGAGCTTCCTCGACCTCGTGTACGCGCGCCTCGGTGTCGATCCTGTGGAGGCCGGCGTCACCCTGGTCGATGGCCACGACTTCGCCACCGCCGCGGCGGGGAACCCGGGGCCGCTGCTGGTGGCCCACACGCACGCCAACTGGGTGCTCAGCGACATCAAGCTCGCCGTCGAGGACGCCTCGGGCGACGAGCCCGTCGTCGTGCTGCAGCGCCTCGGTACGCCCGACGAACTGATCACCCACACCACGTGGGCCGATCTCGATCGCGCCGTCCAGGCCGACCACCTCACCTCGGTGTACATCCCGCTGCTCGCCGCGCCGGTCGCTGCCGAGTTGGTCCGCTTCCACCAGCTGGCCCGAACGCTGCGCGAACAATGTCCATGGGACCAGGAGCAGACGCACACCTCACTCGTGCGGTACCTGCTCGAGGAGACGTACGAAGTGGTCGACGCACTCGCAGCCCTCGACCCCGACGACCCCGACACCGACGAAGCACTGGTCGAGGAACTCGGCGACCTGCTCTACCAGATCGAGTTCCACGCGACGATCGCCGAGCAGGAAGGTCGGTTCACCATGGCCGACGTCGCGCGCGGTGTGCACGACAAGCTCGTGCGGCGGCACCCTCATGTGTTCGGCGATGTCGTCGCCGACGACACCGACACCGTGTTGTCGAACTGGGATGCCATCAAGCGCACCGAGAAGCAGCGTTCATCGGTGTTCGAAGGCGTGCCGGTGTCGCTGCCCTCGCTCAGCTACGCCGACGCCGTGCAACGCACAGCAGCGAAGCTCGGGTTCGACTGGCCCGACGTCGACGGCGCACTCCCGAAGATCGCCGAAGAGGCCGACGAGGTCCGCGCCGCGGCCGGCGACCCGGTCAAGGTGCGCGAGGAACTCGGCGACCTGTTGTTCGCCGTGGTGAACGTCGCCCGGCACCTCGGGGTCGAACCCGAGGCGGCCCTGCGTGCTGCCACCAACAAGTTCCGCGCCCGCTTCGAACAGGTCGAGCTCATGGCCACCGAGCGCAGCATCGACCTGCACAGCGCCGGACTGGCTGCGTTGGACGCGCTGTGGGACGAGGTCAAGCGCCGGGACGGGTGAGCGGCTGGAACATCGACGGCATCGCCGCGGGGACCGGTTCGATCCGCGGCTCGGCCCGCTGCTCGACCGGGGACGCGTCATCCGGCACGGGAGCATCCGTCGACCCGGCGTCGTCCGACACAACGATCTCGGGCACGACGATCACGGGCACGCTGATCGGCGTCGACGGGCGCAGTTCGCTCATCGAGGTCAACGGCTGCAACGCCGGAATCGCAACGGGAGGGACCGCTGCAGGGGCCGGCGCGGCGACCGGCGGCGTCGCCGTGGTGGTGACTGGGTCGACGGCTGGGGCGTTGAGCAGCGCGGGCGGCGGCGCGGGGAAGGCGACCGGCACGATCGGCGGCGGCATGGGCGCACCCACCGCAGGCTGAGGATGGGGCGGCGTGAGCGTCGCAACCGACGACATCGCGGGCGCTAGGACCGGGGCGGCGACCGGCGATGCAGGTCCGGGCGATGCAGGTCCGGGCTTTGCCGGGCCGGTTGGCGCAGGCGGCGGGAGCGACGGGATGGTCGCCTGCGCAGCCGGCGTCGGTTCGAAGGTGATCGCCCCCGGGCGCTCACGACGGTTGGCGTCGTCGTGCAGCAGACGGTGGGTCAGCGAGCGCTCTGCAGTGGCCCGATCCAGGGCCCGCGTGGCCTCGGCGGCCATCACGCCCATCACCGCGACGACGAGCGCATTCACGAGGAACATCATCGCGGTGCGACCGAAGTCGTCGGCCTGCTGCGGGTTGGCCAGATCGAGCGGCGCAGTGAACAGATCGTGGACCACGAACGACGCCGCCAGTGCGAGGTACCAGCGCATGAACGGCACGCTGCGTCCGCCGACACCCTCGGCCACCCGACCGAGCGCCCAGAAGGGCAGATACAACGCCAGCGCCTGTGCGCCGACCATGATCAGACGGCCGTTGCCCTTGTCGGCCTCCGCGGCACGGAAGGCGAGGAACAAGACCGGCGCACTGACGCAGGCGGCAGCGGCGAGCGCGCTCGCCCTCAGGCCACCACGAGCACCCATCGTGGCGTTGTAGATCGCCACCAGCGACCACAGCAGGGTGGTGGCCAACGCACCGGCCACGACGACGTTCTCCATCACCCGCAATCGTTCGAGCATGTGCGCCAGGTCGGCACGCTCAGTGGCCGACAACGCATCGCCTTCGTGCAGACGCCACGCCTGACCGACGATCAGGCCCGCACCGGCTTCGACCAGTGCCAGGGCACCGATGAACGCCAGCAATGCCGCCCGGAGCGGGCGAACAGGGAGCATCGAGCCCCCATGAAGCGGTGTGACAGCACTCACATCAAACTCATCGGATCTCAGCGTCCCGGCTTGAAGAACTTCGCGAAGTCTTGATTGTCCTGACGCATCTGGCGCGTGCCGGCACAGGCCTTGTCGTAGGCGAGCATGGCCTGGTACATCCACAGCCCGTAGAGGCCCTGCACCAACTGCAACGCCACGTACGAACCGAGCACGGCCTGGCTGGGCAGGTAGTGCCAGAACCACCAGGTGACCCCACCTGCGATGAACACGACCCACGGCACGACGATGAGACGCGTCCAGAACTTGGTCTCCGACCCGACGGCTTCCGCTGTCGTTCGGTACGTGCCGAGGGTGCTGAAGAACATCACGACACCGAACGCGAGCGCGCACGCACGGGCATAGATCGCTTGGTCGTCGAGCCAGCGCGGCGACATGCCGGCGAGCACCGCCGCACCGCCGACGGCGACATACGTGAGCGGCACGTACCACGGCGACACCGACCACTTCGCCTGATGGCGCGAGTTCAGGGCTGCGGCAACCCCCCACCACAACCACCCGATGAGCATGCAGAACGCCCCGCCCCCGAGTACGACCAGCGAGACGCGCTTGGCGTACTCGTCGGGTTCGAACGTGCCGTCCATCAACGGCGCATGGCCGATGTGGTTCAGGTACAGGAACATCGCGGGGAACGCGAAGAACAGGAAGAAGCCGGTGACGGTGATCGCCCGCGGCACCATGACCGCCCGGAACTCGCCAGCGGCCTTGTGGTCGCGAACGGGCATCTCGGCGGCGATGGCCCGGATCTGCTGGGTGACGGTCGGATCCGGCGGCGGCTCGACGACCTTGCCGCGCTTGCGTTTGGGTGTCGCGTGCTCGACCGCCGCCGCTTCCAACTCGGCCCGGCGGTGCGCCTCTTCGACGGGGTTCCACATCGGGCGCACCGGCTGACCACCCTGCGTCGGGGGCGGAAAGGTGGTCTGCTGCATGGACTCCGTCACGGTCGTTGTATCGGCTGCTGACAGCGGCGACTTGAACGTCGTCGGCTGTCTCCGGCGTAGGGACACCGGTGTGCGGATACCGTGGTCACCATGAGTGAGATCGTCAGCGTCGTCGGCCGTGAAATCCTCGATTCGCGAGGCAACCCCACTGTGGAGGTCGACGTCGTCCTCGCCAGTGGTGCGCGGGGCCGGGCGGCGGTCCCGTCAGGGGCGTCCACCGGCGAGCACGAAGCGGTCGAACTGCGTGACGGCGGCAGCCGCTACCTCGGCAAGGGCGTGGCCACGGCGGTCGGGTTCGTCAACACCGA
>JANMFL010000104.1:0-5624 GCA_031377945.1 Acidimicrobiaceae bacterium
CTCGAGAGAGGAACGAGCACCAAGTCCCAAAGTAGGAGTGCCCGCCGCGGTTCCATCAGCAACGCAGACCCGAGGAGGGCTCATGGAAGTGGTCATTGGGATTGATCCGCACAAGGCGTCGCATCACGCGTTCGCGGTCGATGAACGCGAGGTCGAACTCGCGCAGTTGTCGGTCCGGGCGACACGAACGCAGACGCAGCGGCTGTTGGCGTGGGCCGAACCGTTCGAGCAACGAGTGTGGGCGGTCGAGGGCGCTGACGGGCTCGGCTACTTGCTGTCGCAGCAGCTCGTCGCGGCAGGTGAACGCGTCGTCAACGTGCCGGCCACGCTCGCGGCGCGAACGCGAGTGTTGGGCAGCACGAAGTCGAACAAGACCGACCCAAACGACGCCCGCTCAGTCGCGCTGACGGCCCTTCGCCATGACGACCTACGCGAGGTCCAGGCGGTCGGGCACGCCGAAGTGTTGCGGCTGCTGGCGAAGCGCAACACGGACATCGGTGACCGGCGCACACAAGTCGTGTGTCGGATGCATGCACTGCTGGTCGAGCTCGCTCCTGGCGGCATCGCCAAGGAAATCAACGCTTCTGACGTCGACGGGTTCCTCGCCCGCCTGTCACCGGCCTCACCGGTGGAGCAGATCCGATTCGACCTTGCTGCTGAGTTGCTCGCAGAGATCCGGTCGCTCGACGCGCAGCTGAAGGTGTCGCACAAGCGGATCGAGATCGCAGTCCGTGCGTCGGGCACGACGCTCACCGACCTGTTCCGGGGTCGGGCCGATCATCGCCGCGATGTTGATCGGCTACACCGGCGACATCCGTCGGTTCGCGAACCGTGACCACTACGCCGCGTACAACGGAACCGCACCGGTCGAGTTCTCGTCGGGTGGGCGCACAGTGCACCGGTTGTCGCAGCGAGGTAACCGGAACCTGAACCACGCGTTGCACATGGCCGCCATCTGCCAACTCCGCCAACCGCACTCCGAAGGTCGCGCGTACTTCGAGCGCAAGGTCGCTGCAGGCAAAACGAAGCGTGAAGGGATCCGGGCGTTGAAGCGTCAGATCAGCAACGCCGCCTACCGGCAACTGCTGATCGACGCTCGACGCGCCGGCAACTGACAGAGTGCCCGGGAGGACAAACGGGAGCGTCTCGAAGCCAGCGCGACTGACCTCACATCCCAACGGTCAGTTCTTCGGCGAGGTCACTCCCGGACCCACCACGACGTTACGCCCGCCGGTGACGGCGGTCGAACGCGCGCGCCCCGACACCGCTCGAAACCGCTACTTGACACAGAGAGGATTCGGTCGGTGACAGGGCGAACGTTGTCGACGAGGTTCGGATCAGCCGGCCGCGGGCGGCGGCTCGAACGCGGCGAACGTTCCGCTGCGGAACGACTGGCCCGCAGTGTCGACCACCAGTCCGGCGAGCTCGAGCCGATCGAGCATCGCCACGGCCTTGCTGGCGGGCATCATCATCGCCGCCGTGGCGAAGGCCTCGGCCGTCGCGGCATCGGCGGCGAGCACGGTGGCCGTGAGCACCTTGTGGTCGGCGGGCCGGCCAGTGGCAGGGTCGATGAGGTGGTGGACGGTTCGCCCCTGGGCGTCGGTCCAGGTGCGAATCGTGGTGCCCGACGTGGCGATGCCGCCTTCCTGCAGGCGCAGGAACGCGAGGTGCTCCGGTGGCCGGAGAGGGTCCTCGATGCCGAGGTACCAGCTTTCGTCGTCGACGGGGTGGCCAGCGGTTCGCAGGTCGCCGCCGACGTTGACGAGTGCGCCGGTGGCGCCCTGCTCGATCAGCTCCTCGGCGACGATGTCGGCAGCGAAGCCCTTGCCGATGCCACCGAGGTCGATGGCCGACTGGGCGGGAACGGTGAGCGTGGAGCGGTCGTAGTCGACGCGCACCCAGGCACTCATGCCGACCCGTGAACCCGGAACGGACGGCGCGGCCGACTGGTCGACCGCGCTGTGGGTGTAGCCGACGTCGAGCAATGCGGGCAGAACCGTGATGTCGAAGTGCCCCTCGGTCTGCCGCCACGCGTCGAGCGCTCGACTGACCACGGCGAGCGTGTCGGGGTGGACGACGACGGGTAGGCCGGCCGACCGGTTGGCGATGGTGATGTCGCTGTCGTCGCGAAACCGACTCCACCACGACTCGAGCTCGCGCAATCGAGCCTCGGCGATGTCGAGGAGGTGCTCGTCGCCGCCGTGGATGACCACGTGCGACGAGCACCCCATCACACGGAAGGCTCGTTCGACCGGTTGCTGCATGGTGTGTCCCATGCTGCCACCTTCGATCACTTACTGGACTTGGTGGTGGCTGCGGGAGCCGGTGCCGGTGCCGGTGCGGGGGCCGGGGCCGCGACGGGCTTGGGCGCCGGGGCAGCGGGCTTCGGCGCGGGAGCGCTGGCCGGCTTCGGCGCAGGGGCCTTGCCCTGCGACGCTGCGGGGGCGGGCGCAGCAGCGGGGGCGGGTGCAGCAGCGGGCACCGTGCTCTGCGTGGGCGGCAGGGTGAGCACCACGGTTTCGACCGGGGCGGTGGTCGGTGCGGCCGGGGTGACCGGTGTGGTGACCGCCGGGTCGGTGACGGTGACGGTGGGGGTGTCGGCCGACGGAGTGTTGGGTCGGGCGGCGGCACCCATCACGCCGATGAGTGCGAACACGCTCGACGTCGCCAGACCGGTGGCGACGATGCGCGATGCGGCAGCGGCATGACGGCGGCGGTTCGAGCGGCGAACTGCACCGGTGGCCGCCACGCGGGATGCGGCCACCGGCACGATCGGCGCCGTCGGCGCCGTCGGTGCGGCGATGCTGGGCGGGGCCCACGTGGCGGTCGCGGCGACGGTCGTGGTCTCGCGAACCGTGGCGGCCGCGGCGGCCGTGGTGCTCGTGGTGCTCGTCGGGATCTCGACGGGCGCCTGGCCACGACGGGCACGCATGGCGGCGATCCGTGCCGCCTGCTGCGGGTCAGTCATCGCCGGACTCGCCTTCGTCGCTGCGGTCGTCGCTCTCGTTCTCTTCCTCGCCGCCGCCGCTGGAGGGCGAGCTGGTGTGCGACTTGGCCGGCGACTGCGCCGTGGGCTGCAGCACCACGACCGGCACGGCAGGTGCGGGAGCGGGCGCCGGGGTGGTGGCCGGGTCGGTGGCGGGCACCGTCGGGACGGTGGGGGCCGGGGTGGACGTGATGCCGGCTTCGACCTCGCCGTTGACGAGGTCGGCGGCGAAGGTGACGATCTGGGTGCCGTCGCCGAGCTGCACTTCGACGTGCGTGCCGGGACCGGTGTACGAGAGCACCAGCCAGCCGGCCGACGGGACCGTGGAGTCCACCGTCAGGGTGCCATCGGCGGCGGTGAGGTTCACCTGGCCGGCGGCGCCGGCCTGGAAGCTGTAGGCCCGAGGTGCGGCTGCGACCGTCGTCTCGGCGGCAATGGCGAGCGGCGTGGGGGCGGCCGAGGCCGGTTGAGTGCTGGCGGTCATGGTGGCGAATGCGACGCCACCGGTTCCGGCGACACTGGCGACCGTGAGGCCGGTGATCAGCTTTCGGTTCATGGTGATTGCTCCTTCGTGGGATGCGGGGGACCCACGACCAGCAGTCAACAGGATGTAGGTCCAACGGACCGCCCACCGTCATCCAAGACACATCCAGAACTGTGTCAATGATCGTCGAAACGGCCCGAGGCGGTGACTTTCGGCCGCTCCCGTATGGCTGCGTCGCCCGTCCACCCCGTTCCGCGCGGCCGGTCGAGAGCAGTTCTTGAATTGCTGCGTCGACTCGGCGACGAGGGCGATCCCACATGCTGAGGCGCTCATGCACCTGATCGATGCGATCCGGCGACATGATCGGGCATCAGCCGGATCGATACATCCGTGCTACATCGACGGCGTCCGCGGCTCAGACCGGTCGCCGGACCTTGACCCCAGGAAGTTCTTCGAATCCGTGGGCGTCCGCCGTGACCACGGTGCGGCCGGCGGACTTCGCAGTCGCAGCGATGATGAGGTCGTGCGCTCCTCTTGGCCGACCGCTCTTGCGGACGGCCAAGAGCAACCCGGAGTGCACTCGTGCCACGTCGAGGTCGTATTCGAGGATGGGCAAGCTCGCCACGATGTCCTCGAGGAATGCTCGTCGCGCCTGTCGACGCTTGCCAGTGGAGATCTCGACACCCACGCCCAACTCGGCGATGGTGATCGCAGCAATGGCGGGCTCATCGTCGTCGGCGATGAGCGCATCGAGGTCGAGGGTGGCTCGCTCTGCCTCGATGAGCACATTGGTGTCGAGCAAGAGCGCAGTCAGAACCGCTCCTCGATGACCAGTTCGCTCCGCAGCTCGGCGACTTCTCGAGACCAATCTGCATCGACGCGATGTCGTCGGACCAGGGCCTTGGCGTCGGCGCCGGACGGCGCCTTCGCCGGCTCGAGTCGTGCCACCACTCGGCCGCGACGGACGATCGTGTAGCGCTCGCCGCGATGCTCGACGCCGTCGAGAATGTCGGCGAAGCTCCGAGACGCTTCGGTGGCGCTCACCTCAGGCATGCGATCAGATTATCTGATTTTGGTGGCTCCGGCAACAAGTGGCGAACCCGAAAACGACAACAGGCCCCCGGAAGGTACGTGGCGGTACAGGGCGGTACAGGGTGGTACAGGACAACACGAACCCTGTGTCGGAAGTCACAGGCGCTGCATCAGAGCCGAAGTGTGAACCTGGCGTACGGCCGGTCTTCTGGAGGGTAGGTCTCGTCGGCATCCGGGAAGCCAGTGCGGCTGAACGCAGCAGAGGCGAGGTTGGCAGGGTGCACGAGCCAGCTCGCGGTGAGCACGCCTTGCCGCTGCATCTCGGCCAGCACCGACTCGAGCAGCACAGTGCCGATGCCGCTCCGTTGATGATCAGCACGGACCGCGACCAACATCACGTAGCGGTGGTCGGCAAGTGGGCCGAGCGTGTCGTGCTCCAGGCGCTCGTGCGCGGTCACCGCGACGATCGCACCGCCGACCTCGGCGACGATCACTCGCCGGTCCAGCTCGGCGTGGTCTTCGTCGCGTTGCCACCGAACCAGACCAGCGACGATCTCGGCGACCTCATCGAGCCACACCGATGGTTGCTCGCCGAGGTCGAACGACTCCAGCGCGCCTGCGTCGGCGGCCGTCGCGTCGCGAAGGATCACTTCTTCTCGCGGGCGATCTCAGTCGTGCGCTGCTTCGGCTGCCACCGCGTGCGTGGCGTAGCCGGGATTTCGGTGACCTTGCCACCGTTGGCGAGGCTTCGTCGGCGTGGCTGTTCGGTGGTGGCGAGCGCGGTGGAGATCCGCTGGATGGTGGACCAGCGGGCGTCGAGCAGGCCGTTCTCGATGCGCGAGATGTCGGCCTGGGGGATGCCAGTTCGCTTCGCAAGCTCGGCCTGTGTCCAACCCAACTCGGTGCGACGCTCGCGAATCGAATCGCCTGGATGGTTCAGTTCGGCAAGTGCGGACCATGTCGCCATGTCACGAATTGTATGTGGAATGACACATCGACGCAACGGTACCGCACCCCACGATCCGAAGGTCAGCTGGACTCGGCGGTGGGCTGAGCGCGACGCCCGATCTTGTCGGTGACGGTTCTCACCGATTCAGGCAGGGCGTGTGCGTAGACCTTCAT
>JANMFL010000107.1:0-8064 GCA_031377945.1 Acidimicrobiaceae bacterium
ACCGTGTTGGCGAGCGACCCGAACCCAGTGGTGACGCCGTACACGGGTTGGTCGCCGTCCACGTATCCATCGACCAATGCGGCGCTGCGTTCCATCGCGGCCCGGGCCTGGTCGCCCAGCGTTGCCGCGGCACCGTCGCGCGCCACCGACACCACGTCGACGAGGGACAGGCCACGCCCGTCGACGAGCACGGACCGCGAGACGACAGCAGGCTGCATGTGTTTCATCTTATGCAACACCATGCCATACTGCGCAACATGTCGGATGCCCCTACGAACGGTCGGCCGCGTGCCACCGACCGAGGCCTGGCGCTGTTGCGCGTGGTGGCGGATCACCCCACCGGCATCGCGCTCGCCGACGCCGCACGAGCCGTCGAGCTCACCCCGTCCACGGCACTGCGCCAGCTCCGCTCACTCGAGTCAGCCGGTTTCGCGGCACGCGACGAAGAGGGCCGCTTCGTGCCGGGCGGCGAACTGTTGCGGATTGCTCGCACCTTGGCGAGTCGGGCCGCGCTCCCCCGTCTGGCCGAACCGGTCCTGGCCGCGCTGTCCGAGCTCACCGGCGAGTCGGCGTACCTGGCCGAGCCGTTCGACGCGCGCCACGCCGAGTATGCGGCGGTCGAGTCGGGCACCCACGCGGTGCGCCACGTCAGCTGGCTCGGACAACGGGTCGCCCGCCGGGGCACGGCGGTCGGCGCGGCGCTGGCAGGGCACGTCGACGTCGACGGCACCGCGGTACGGGTCGACGCCGTCGAGCCTGGTGTCACCGCCGTCTCTGCGCCCGTGCGCGATGCCAGCGGCGACATCGTCGCCGCGCTCAGTGTCGTCGGCCCGTCGTATCGCTTGACGGGTGCCGCGCTGCAGCGAACGCGCGACGCAGTGAGCCGCCAGGCCCGCGACCTCAGCGCGCTGGCAGGAGCTCCGGCAGCGACGCGTAGTGCTCGAACCCGCACGGCACGAACCCGCGGATCCTGAGCCTGGCGCACACCGCGGACATCGCGGGGTCGGCCACGGCGGCGGCGAGCGCGCTGCGCACCTCGTCGAGACGTTGGGCGACCGAGGCCGACATGATCAGCGGCAGCGTGCCCACGACGGGGCCGTGCCCGATGGCGTGCACTCGGCCCACCGTGACCGGTTCGCTCTCGGCTGCGAATTCGAAGCTCATCGCATCGATGGACGCCACCTGGGCCTCACCGGAAGCCACCGCACGCAGACTCGACACGTGACCCCCGGTGGTGAGGACATTGCCGGGTACTCCACCCCACGCCCATTGCAGGCTGACCCACCCCGAGAGGCTGTCGTCGCCGTTTCGAGCGACGACCGTCGCTGGGTCGGCCTTCCACTCGTCGAGGCCGATCGGCTTCGAGGCGACGATCACGGACCGGTAGCAGCCGGCGGCGGCGAAGGGCACCCTCACGTCGAACGCACCGACGACGGTCACTTCGTCGGCGAGCTCCTGGATGAGCGGCCACCCGCACGTCTGGCCGAGCAACAGATCGGACGCATGCCACGCCGTGTGCGGATCGATGTCGCGATCGAGCTGATCGGGACCATCGCCGAGCCGGCTGCGAATGGCCGCCCACAGGTCGTCGTAGGCGCCGCGCAGGTGCGCGAACGGATACATCCCGAGGTGAGCGATCATCGTCGCATCCTGTCAGATCGAGCGGAAGCGGTCGGTCACGAGATGCCGGTGCTGCCGTAAGGGCGAGACCCCGGCGACAGAGGGTGGTCGGGCTGGCAGAAGGGTGTGAAGAAGTAGGTGCGCAGCACCTCCCAGTAGCCGTGCTCGTACAGGCCGGCGCCCCGCTCGGCCAGTTCGTCGGAACCGAGCTCGCGATGTCGGGCCGGGATGCCGTACCACGCCAAGTCGGGGTCGGCGTGGTGGGTGTGGTGCAGGTTGTTGTTCAGGAACAACAACGACATCGCCGGCCCAGCCTTGACCACCGCAGAGCGGGTGCCAGTGGCGACAGCACAGTGCTCGGCGAACGAGCGCAACTGGGTGCACGCGGCACCGCCGAGCACGAAACCGAACACGTACACCCACGGGTTCACGCCCAGGACGCCGAACAACCACCAGCCGAGCGCCACGCACAGAGCGAGATGCACGACCCACTGCACGGCCAGATGCGGCTCTCGCCAGCGACGCAGTTCCCTCGCCCAGAAGCGAACGATGCCTCGCGGCACGCCGACGGTGAGCCGCCCCGGCGCCGTGCGCAGGAACAGGAACCAACGCCGCCGCAGCGGGCCGGCCTGCTGCCAGGCCGTCGGACGGACGTAGAACGACTCGGGGTCGTCGTCGGGGTCGGTGAGGTCGGACCGGTGGTGCTTGACGTGCAACGCCTTGTATCTCGGGAACGGGATCCAGAACGACAGTGGCACGCCACCGATGAGGCTGTTCAGCCACGTCCACTTCGTCGGGTGCCCGTGGAGCAGTTCGTGTCCGAGCGACATCCACAGACCGCCGAGCGGTACCAGGACGATCAGTTGCACGGGCCACGGGATGGCCCCGTGGAAGAGAACGACGGACAGATAGGCGAGACCGAACCCGAGCAACACCAACACGGTGGGCCATTCGATCGATTGTCTGGTCCGCCCTTCGGACACCATCGCTCCCTTCGTCTCACTGATGGTCATTCTCACTGATGGTCACTCTCACTGATGGCATGTCACTGATGGCATGTCATTGGCGCCGGTACTCCTCGCGGTAGCCGGTGCCGGCCCCGCCCATGGCGCCCACCTGAGCGTAATGCCGGGACAGCCGTTCCAGCGAGATCTGGTCGATGGTGACACCGAGGCCGGGACCCTCGGGAACGGGGAGCACGCCGCCGCGCGGCGAGAAGTGACCCTGCTCGAGCACCACGTCGGCGGTGAACCGGAACAACGACTGATGCGGGCGGATCATCGACGCTTCGGCAGCCGTGAGGTGCAGATACGCGGCGGTCATCACCCCGGCGTCGCCGCTGTAACACCAGAAGTCGATGCCCAGCGCGTCGCACGCGCGCAGGAAGTCCTGCGCCCGCCGATAGCCACCCAGCTCGGCGATGTCGACGCAGATGCCGTCGGGCACGCCCGATCGAGCGGCACGAACCAGAGCCGCCTCGTGGGTGCTGAACGACACCGGTACGCCGTCGTCGCGCAGTCGCTGCGCCTCGTCGAGCGAGCGGCACGGGTCCTCCAACCAGCCAACGCCGAGGTCGGCGAGACGGCGACACACCTGTCGCGCCGTGGGCACGGTGTAGGCGCCGTTCGCATCGAGCCGGTGCACGCGCCCGGGGCCGAGTTCACGGACCAGGTCGGCCACCATTGCCATCTCGGCCTCCACCGGGAGCACGCCGAGCTTGCCTTCGAACAGCGGACTGTCGAACTGTTCGGCCATTCGCACGCAGTACGCCACCACGTCGGCGGGCGTGGATTCGATCCCATCGCGCAGTGCGAAGTACTCGGTGAACTGAATCTCGTCGCGGACCCGTCCACCGAGCAGGTCGACCAACGGCACGCTCGCACGCCGGGAACGGACGTCCCACAGGGCCATCTCGATCGCGCCGAACGCGCGCCGCTCGGCAGCCGCGTCGTCCCACAGGCTGAAACCGGTGCGCTCGACGCAGCGGGCCTCTGCCTCGTTCAGCGCATCGGGCGACAGGCCCACCAGCCGCGAACCGAACTCGTGGACCAGCGCGACCTGGTCGCCGTGGGGCGACTCGCCGAGCCCGACCACACCGTCGGAGTCGGTGACCTCGACGATGGTGGTCGTGAAACTCCCCAGACGGCCGAACGAGAACCTGTACGGCGCCACCATGGGCACGTTGACGGCGGTCGCCTTCACCGATGCGATCGTGCTCATCGACGCTCCCCTTCTTGGTCCGATCTGTGGTTCCTCGGTCCGATCACTGGAACGTGGCCCGATCGCTGGCAGTTCGGGCGAGGACGGCCTCGTCGAGATGGATGCCCAGTCCTGGCTCGTCGGACAGGGTCACCCAACCCTCCTCGGCCACCAGCGGCGTGACCAGTGGGTAGTCGCGGCGAGCGGGCGTCCATTCCGGCGGATCGAACGGCCACTCGACCCACTGCGAGCCCTCGTGTCCGACCGTGCCCGCCGCCAGGTGCAGGTTGGCGAGCACCCCGATGCCGTTGCCCCACGTGTGCGGCGTGAACAGCATGCCGGCCGCCTGCACGTCGTGCGCCAACCGGGAGAGCCCACTGATGCCATGTGTGCAGACGGCATCGGGCTGGAAGACGTCGAGACATCCACGCTCGAGCAGCTCGCGGAACTCGTAGGGTTCGCGCGTCATCTCACCACCGGCAATGCGCATCGAGCCATGGTCGCGCACCCGCGACCGGAGCTCGGTCATGCCGCGGAGGTCACCCCGATGCAGCGGCTCCTCCATCCAGTACACGTCGTGATCGAGCAGACGGCGGGCCACCGCCCACGCAGTCTCCAGGTCCCACGGTGCCGCGGTGTCCCACGGCATGCGCCAACCCTGGTTGCAGTCGACCATCAACGTCAGGGCGCCCCCCACGGCCTCGCGCACGGCGGCGACGACGGCGAGGTCGTCGTCGATCGACGGTCGGCCGAAGCGAACCTTCATCGCACCGAAACCGAGGTCGACCATCCGCCGGGCCACCTCCACCATCTGGCCCACAGGCCGGTGCACTGCGGTCGAGGCGTACAACCGCAGGCGCGGCGACGTACCGCCGAGCAACTGCCACACGGGCGCACCGGCGGCCTGACCAGCGAGATCCCACAGGGCGACGTCGAGCGGCCAGGGCCGTCCGGCGTGGAACTCGATGTTCGAGAGCCGCGCCGCGTGCTGTTCGAGCGCGGCGACGTCCTGGCCGATGAACCAGCGCGCCTGATCGGCGAAGCCGTACATGACGTCGCCGGAACCGATGCCGACGCGGCCGTCGCTGTCGCGGACTCGGACGACCGTCACGGGGAAACGAGTGCGGGGCTGGGGGTCCCAGCTCGCCGGGAACGGTGGATCGAGCGGCAACTGGTGGTGAGTGATCTCGATTCCGGTGATGACCGCCACGGCACGCCCCTCTGCACTGCTCACGCGACATCCCACGTGTCGATTCTCGTGACAACCGTACAAGGAATGGCCCTTGCCGCGTGTAGTGTCGCTCGCCGTGACCGAGATCGCTGGGGACCTCAACACCGGACGCCGACGTGGGGGCCGCGAGCGCAGCGCCGAGAGCCGCGGACAGCGTCTGCCGGAGCAGATCCCGTACCGCCAGCCGTACATGCGGCTGAACCACACCGAAGTCGTCTCCGCCGACGAGATCGAGAGCATCCACGACGCGTCGCTGCAGGTGCTCGAGCGCGTCGGCATGGAGTTCAACGACCCCGAGTCGCGCAGCATCATGCGCGAGGCCGGAGCCGACGTCGACGAGTCGACGATGCGCGTGCGTTTCTCCCGCGAGCTCGTCGAGCGATCCGTCGCGCTCGCGCCTTCGGAGTTCACGCTGCACAGCTGGAATCCGGCCCGGAACATGCGCGTCGGCGGCCGGTGGATCACGTTCGGCACCGTCGCCAGCACGCCGCACTTCATGGACCGCAACGGTGTGCGCCGGGCGGGCGACCGCGAGGGATTCCGCGACTTCCTCAAGCTGGCCCAGCAGCTCGACATCATCCACTACATCGCCGGCTATCCGGTCGAGCCGATCGACATCCACTCGTCGATCCGCCACCTCGAGGCGTCGTACGACATCCTCACCATGACCGACAAGGGCCTGCACTGCTACAGCCTCGGGCGCCAGCGCAACCGCGACTGCATTGAGATGGTGCGCATCGCTCGCGGCATCGACCAGACGACCATGGACCGCGAGACGTCGCTCATCACGGTGGTGAACACGAACTCACCGTTGAAGCTCGACATCCCGATGGCGCAGGGCATCATCGAGTTCGCTCAGCACAACCAGGCCGTCGTCGTCACCCCGTTCACACTGGCCGGAGCGATGGCGCCGATCACACTGGCCGGCGCGCTCGCCCAGCAGAACGCCGAGGCCCTCGGCGCCATCACCCTGGCGCAGATCGTGAACCCCGGCGCGCCCGTCATGTACGGCGGCTTCACCTCGAACGTCGACATGCAGTCGGGCTCGCCGGCATTCGGTACTCCCGAGTACGTCCGCACCGCGATGGTCGGCGGCCAACTGGCCCGTCGTTACGGCATCCCGTTCCGCAGCTCGAACGTCTGCGCCGCCAACGCGCTCGACATGCAGGCCGCATACGAGAGCGTCTTCTCGTTGTGGGGCGCCATCATGGGCGGCGTCAACTTCCTCATGCACGGTGCGGGCTGGATGGAAGGCGGGCTGCACGCCAGCCTCGAGAAGATGCTGCTCGACGCCGACCTGCTGCAGATGGTCGCGAAGATGCTCGAGCCGGTCGTGGTCGACGAAGCCACGCTGGCGGTCGACACGATCGCCGAGGTGGGCCCCGGTGGCCACTTCTTCGGCACGCAGCACACCCAGGACCGGTTCCGCGACGCCTTCTACCGGCCCATTCTCAGCGACTGGCGCAACTACGAGAGCTGGGAAGAGGCCGGCCGACCGACGGCCGACCAGAAGGCAAAGCGCCTGGTCGGGCAGTATCTCGACGCGTATCAACCACCCGCAATGGATCCCGAGACGAAGGCCGAACTGCGCGCCTTCGTCGATCGGCGCGTCGCCGAGGGCGGCGTGCCCACCGATTTCTGAGCAAGCGCCTGCTTGCCACTCCACAACCTGCATTTCAACAAGGGGACAGCAATGAAGTCATCGGCACAGGTCGTCGTCATCGGTGGCGGCGTCGTCGGAGCCAGCGTGCTCTACCACCTCACCAAGGCAGGGTGGACCGACGTCGTGCTCGTCGAGAAGGCGACGCTCACGTCGGGCAGCACGTGGCACGCCGCCGGTGGCATGCACACGTTGAACGGCGACCCGAACGTGGCCCGGCTGCAGCAGTACACGGTGAACCTGTACAAGGAGATCGAAGCCGAGAGCGGCCAGAACTGCGGTATCCACCTGCCCGGCGGGCTGCAGCTGGCCGACACCCCCGAGCGGCTCGACTGGCTGCGCATGGCTCAGGCTCGCGGCCGTTACCTGGGCATGCACATGGAGATCGTCTCCATGAAGGAGGCCAAGGAGATCAACCCGCTGCTGGAGGAGAAGTACTTCGTCGGCGCCTTGTTCGACGAGGACGAGGGCAGCGTCGACCCCACCGGCGTCACCAACGCCTACACCATCTGCGCCCGCAGCCGCGGCGCCGAGGTGTACCAGCACACCTGGGTGAACAAGCTCGAGCAGCGAGCCGACGGCACCTGGAACGTGCACACCTACGATCCGGCGAGCGGCGATGAGAAGGGCGTCATCCACGCCGAACACGTCGTGAACGCGGGCGGTCTGTGGGCCCGCGAGGTGGGTCGCATGTGTGGCCTCGAGCTGCCGGTCCTGGCCATGGAGCACCACTACCTGATGACCGAGCCGATGCCCGAGGTCGTCGAGTACAACCAGACGCACGGTCGTGAGCTGCCACACATGATCGACTTCGCCGGCGAGATCTACGCCCGTCAGGAGGGCCAGAGCATCCTCCTCGGCACGTACGAGCAGGACAACCGGGTGTGGTCGGCCAAGCAGACGCCGTGGGACTTCGTCTCCCAACTGCTCCCCCACGACCTCGACCGCATCTCGCCCGAGCTCGAGCGGGCGTTCGAGCACTTCCCCGCTGTCGGCCGCGCCGGCATCCAGCGCTTCGTCAACGGACCGTTCACCTTCAGCCCCGACGGCAACCCGCTGGTCGGCCCGATCAAGGGCATGAAGGGCATGTGGATGGCCAACGCCGTCATGGCAGGCCTGTCGCAGGGTGGTGGCGTGGGCCTGTCGCTGGCCAACTGGATGGTGCACGGCGACCCGGGCGCCGACATCTGGGCCATGGACGTCGCCCGCTACGGCGACTACGCCACGCTCGCCTTCACCAACGCGAAGGTGAAGGAGAACTACTCGCGGCGCTTCCGGATCACGTTCCCCAACGAGGAGCTGCCGGCGGCCCGTCCCCTGCATACGACGCCCATCTATGACCGCCTCACCGCGC
>JANMFL010000116.1:0-1920 GCA_031377945.1 Acidimicrobiaceae bacterium
GATCGTCATCAAGCTCATCGACTGGCGCAACCGCTGGAGCCCTATCCGCTGACGCTCTTAAGTTCTGCGTGACGGGTCAGCGGAAGTTGGGGATCACTTCTCTGGCGAAGAGTTCCATCGTCTCGGTGTCGGGGTAGTCGCTGCACCACGGGATGAATCCGGTGCATCCCAGCTCGATGTAGCGCTGGATCTTCTCGGACACCTGCTCGGGGGTACCGACCAGGTTGCCGTCGCTCCAACTCTCGAGCGCCTCGCCCCAGAAGCTTCGGCTTCCGGCGGCCGCGATCTCGGCCTCGGTGCTGCGCACGAACACTTCCGGCGACCAGGTCTTGCGGATCGTGTCCTCGTCGCGCCCGACGGCTGCGCAGTGGCCCTTCAGGATCTCGCGCTTGCGCGCCCACTCGTCGGGTCTGCCGCCGAAGTTGCTGCAGTCGGCATGTCGGGCGACGACGCGCAGCGTCAGTTGCTCTCCCCCGCCGCCGATCCAGATGGGCGGATGCGGCGACTGCAACGGCTTCGGGTCGCACTGCGCGCCGTGCAGTTGGTAGTAGGTGCCGTCGAACGTGGTGTCGGGCTCGGTCCACATGCTCTTCACGATCTGGACCGATTCGCGCAGCATGCCGATGCGGTCCTTCGGCGCCGGGAAGTCGAAGCCGTACCCCTTGTACTCGTGTTCGTACCAGCCGGCGCCGATGCCCCAGTCGAGCCGACCGCCGCTGATGACGTCGATGGTGCTCGTGATCTTCGCCAGCACCGACGGCTCGCGATAGCTGTTGCAGCCGACCATCTGACCGAGGCGGACGCGCGACGTGCGCTGGCTGATGGCCGCCATCGTGGTCCACGCCTCGAACACCGCCTCGTGGGCGGGACGAGGCACGTTGTGGAAGTGGTCGTACACCCAGATCGAGTCGTAGCCGAGGTCCTCGGCGAGCACCGCGACGTCCACCGCCTTCTGCCACTTCGCCTCGGCACCCTCGATGCCCGAGAGCTCCATCTTCCACCCCTGTGGCATGAAGACACCGAACACGTTCTTCGACAGGTCGCGGGTGTCGGTCGCGGGACCGAGGGGATGCGGGGTGCGAGCGCTCATGACCGGACTGTACCCCTCGCACGCGACACCGAGTCCGATGAGGATCGGGTCAGGGGCGCTGGTCTAGGTTGCCGACCCATGACGGCCCAGTTCTCGGTTGCGGAAGTCCACGAAGCCATCGCCGCGACCCGGCCCGACGAGGTGTGCTTGGTGTTCCGCGATCGGCGACTCACCTGGGCCGCCATCACGGAACGCACCCGTCGACTGGCCAATCACCTCGTCGGCTGCGGGTTGGGTTGCCACACCGAGCGCGAGCACCTGCAGGGCCACGAGAGCGGGCAGGACCACCTGGCGATCTACCTGCACAACGGCAACGAGTACCTCGAGGCGATGCTCGGCTCGTTCAAGGCGCGAGTCGCTCCGTTCAACGTGAACTACCGCTACGTCGCCGAGGAACTGCGCTACCTGTTGCTCGATTCGAACGCCTCGGCCATCGTCGTCCACAGCCAGTTCGCACCCACGCTCGGCGAGGTGCTTCCGGATCTGCCCAACGTGAAGGTCATCCTCCAGGTGCCCGACGAGAGTGGCCACGAACTGATCCCGGGCGCCGTCTGGTACGAGGACGCGCTCGCTGCAGCGTCGGCCGAGAAGCCGGCCGTGGAGTGGAGCCCCGACGACCTGTACATCCTGTACACCGGAGGCACCACGGGCATGCCCAAGGGCGTGCTGTGGCGCAACGGCGACGCGAACGTCGAATGCTTCGGTGGCAGCCGGGGCGAGACCCTCGACGCGGTGCTGGCCGAGGCCACCGGCGGGTTGAAGGCACTGCTCGCTCCCCCGTTCATGCACGGTGCCGGCCACTGGATGAGCTTCCGCACGTGGAACACGGG
>JANMFL010000123.1:0-1779 GCA_031377945.1 Acidimicrobiaceae bacterium
GGCGATCTCGTCGAGTCTCGCGATGATCTGCATCTCGCGGGTGTCGAGCGCGCTGCGGATGACTCGGATGTGATCGAGCTCCTGGCGGCACACAGCAAGGTCGACCAACGGTGCCCCTCCGATGATGCTGCGCAGTGCCGCGAGATCCATGCCGCCATCGTGCACGAGGGGTGTGACAGGGTTTCGCCGGCCGGGGGCGTAGGAACATGCGTCGCCGCATCCTCGATGCGGTGCGCGACGGCGAACGGTCCGTGGCCGAACTGCTCTACGCCTCGCTCGACCTCGCGCCTTCGGTCTCGGTCGACGAGTCCTGATCCCCGCGGATCGAGGTGCGATGCATCGACCACTCGCCGCGACCGATGGCGTACTCGACGCCGCCCTCCTCCTGGCCGGGGACGTCGTCCATCCAGTCGATGCCGAATGCTCGGACGAAGCACATCCCCGCCTTCTCCATCACCCGGCGGGAACCGATGTTCACGGCCATGGTGCTGGCGCAGACCCGCTCGGCGTCCAACGCCGAGAAGGCATGGTCGATCAGCGCCAGCGATCCCTCGGTGGCGAAGCCTCGGCCCCAGGCCGCACGATGCAGCCGGTAACCGAGCTCCGGCTCGAGTGGCCCGGCGTCCTCGTCGGGGCGAAGATGGAACCAGCCGAGGAACGTCCCGGTCGACCGCTCGAAGGCTGCCCAGAAGCCGTAGCCGACGGTTCGCCCGTCGTATCCGAGCCACCATTCCAAGCGCTCGGTCAGCTCGTCCCGGTCGACGGGTGCATCGTTGTCGATGTACCGCTTCACGCCGGGCTCGCCGTCCAGTGCGACGATCAACTCCAGATCGTCGGCGGTGAACTCACGGAGCACCATGCGTTCGGTCTCCAGGTACACGTCCATCGACCACAGTCTGGCCCCACCGGCGCGAACGTAAGTTCCTGGTGCACGCGTCAGGGGTGGCTGGGCGAGGGCTCGTCGTCGCCGGTTTCGAAGGCGAGCTCGTCGACGTAGCACCAGCACCAGTCCTCGCCCGGTTCGTACGAGCGGATGAGTGGGTGGTCGGCGTTCGCGTGGAAGTGAGCGGTTGCGTGTCGGTTGGGCGAGCTGTCGCAGCAGCCGATGTGACCGCAGCTCGTGCACATCCGCAGGTGCACCCATTGGCCGCCCATGCGTAGGCAGTCCTCGCAGCCGTCGCTCGAGGGTTGCACGTCGGCGATCGCGTCGAGGTGGGTGCAGGTCCGGTCGTCATCGGTCATCGGGGGACTCGTTTCGCTCGGGGAACCCGATGGTAGGTCGACGAATCGGGGTGTCCGCGCGGGCCGGAGCGCCGATAGGTTCCGCCGTGTCGGTGTGCCTCACCAGGCTGCAGACGGATCGAAGCGCTCGCTTCCACGAACGGAACCCACCCACGGGTCGTGGCTCCGCAGCGAACTCGAACCACGGAGGCGACCCATGTCGCACACGTTCACCCGTCGACCAATCGCGGCACTGGCCGTCCCCACCTCGCAGGAGGCTTGATGATGGCCACCTGCTACTTCTGCGATCGAGAGATGACCACTGCCGACTCGTGCACCGCGAACGCGCTGAACCATGGAGGTCGACAAGTCCCTCTGTGGCCGTACGGCAAGGGCCCGTACGACCGGCAGGGCGGGCCGCGTTGCGGTGACTGTGGTGTGCAGCGCGGCGGCTACCACCACCCGGGCTGCGACCTGCAGCGTTGCCCCATCTGTCGAGGCCAGTTGATGTCGTGCGACTGCATGTACGAGGACGACTACGACGACGATGATGACGAC
>JANMFL010000347.1:0-24239 GCA_031377945.1 Acidimicrobiaceae bacterium
GTCCGCCCAGATCTCGCCCTTGCCGCCGACCAGCAACACCCGGCCGTCGCGCAACGTGACGGCCGTTCCGTACTCGCGATTCGGCGCCGGCGTGCGGCGCGTCTCACTTGTCGCCACATCGAACACGCCCGACCAGGTGACCTCGCTCGTGTCCTTCCACCAGTACCCGGCAACGAACACACGGCCCGACGGCAGCAGCGCGGCACTGGTGACGCAATGGGGAAGATTCGGCCCGTCGGAGAACTGAAGCGTGGCCGGGTCGAACACCAGCGTTTGCACCGGCTGGTAACCCTCGCTCAAGCCCTGTGCGTCGAGCGTCGGAGTCTCGGAACACCCGCCGTAGACCAGCATCAAGCGTCCGTCGGCCAGTGGCACCATTGCCGACATGAACGCAACGTCGGGGGGCGCAGGCAAGTCGGTGAACGTGCCCGCCACCGAGTCGTACACCGTCGGGCTCGCCGAGAGCACCAGCACGCGTCCGTCGCCCATCGGGAACAGCCCGGTGACGACGCCCAGGGCAGGCGACGGTGGCAGCGGTCCCGTGTCCACCGGGCTCGGCTGCGACTTCGTCGGCGCGAACGTGTTCGTCACAGGGTCGAACACCATCGCGACTTCACCACCGAAGATCACCAGCACCGTGCCGTCGTCCAGCTGTGTCGCCACCACCGACGGGTTCACATCGAGCCCGGGAACGTCGCCGATCGAGGTACTCACACCGGTGACGAGATCCAGGATCTCCGCGGTCGGCCGTGGTGCCGGGCTGCTCGTTCCGCTCGAATCGGCCGGGAGGTAGTCACCACCGACGATCAACAGACGCAGCCCCGGCAACTCCACGAACGCTGCACCGTTCCTCGCGACCACCGTGGGGCCGAGCGAATCGAGTCGCCCAGTGTCCGGGTCGAGCGCCTCCATGGGCGTCGGCCCACCGAAGCTGCCCAGGATGCGGAAGACCCGACCGTCGTTCAGCAGCGCGACCTGGGGCGGGTAGGGGCTGAAGCCGAACGCGGGGCCGACAGTGGGCAACGCCCCGAGCGTCGCCTCGTCGACGGTGGTCGTGGTGACCGCGACGGTGGTGGGCACGACCGCCGGCACGGTGGTCGGCGACGGCACGATCGGCGGCTGCGGAGGGTGATCGCGGACGAGGAACAGCACCGCGACCACGACGGCCGCGGCAGCGACGACAGCCATCACGACACGGCGACCACGGTGTCCACGGTGGTGCGTCGCCCGACCGTCGAGCGCACGCACCACCACGCCGCCGCCCATCGCTGCGATCAGCGCGTCCGTCGTCGTCGCTTCGTCGACCGTCAGGTCCACCAGGTCGCGCAACGCCGTCGCCGCAGCGCGGCCTCGGAGATCCAGGTCGGTCGTCACGATGCATCCACCCCCGCCAACGTGCGCGACAGCGTCGCGCGGGCCTTGCTCAGCGTCGCCTTCACGGTGCCCTCCGCGATGTCCAGCACCCTTGCCACGTCGGCCACCGCCATGTCCTCCAGATAGTGCAATGTCACGACGGCGCGCTGCCGGTCGGGCAGCGCCCGCACCGCCCGCCAGAAGTCGTCGGAGGGTGCATCCGCCGGCAGCAGCGCATCGTCGGTGACCACCCGCTGCAGCGCGGACCGCTCGCTGCCTCGCCGACGGTTCGAGTCGATGACCAGGTTGATGAGCACCCGCCGCGCCCACGCGCCGGCGCTGTCGTAGCGGCCGATCTTCGGCCACTGTTGAAACGCCTTGCCGAGCGCGTCCTGGGCGAGGTCCTTGCCCAGCTCGACGCTTCCCGTCATCGCGGCGCCGAGCGCGACGAGTTTGCGATGCTCCTGCCGAAAGAACGCCTCGAAACTCTGCTCGGTCACCTCCCCGACATTCACACACATCACACGGGCGACCGGACGAACAGGTTTACCTGTCAACCGAACGGCCCTTTCGTTCGTGTGCATGATGTGCAGATGCCCGGTCCATCCACGGACCACCGTTCCGACGAACTCGAGGACTTCGAGTCGTTCTTCCGCCGGGAACACCCGCGCCTGCTGGCCACCGCAGCGGCGATGGTCGGCGATCGTGAGGTCGCCCGGGAATTGGTACAAGAGGCACTGCTGCGCACGTTCAACGCCTGGGCGAAGATCGCTCGGCTGGAACGCCCGGGCGGCTGGACACGTCGAGTGCTCGTGAACCTGTGCACCGACGTGCACCGCCGTCGAGGCAACGAACAGCGCGCCCTGGCACTCGTCTCACCGTCGCCGTTCGTCGAATCGCCCATCATGCCGTCGACGGCGTTCTGGAACGCAGTGCGCGAACTCCCGAAGCTGCAACGCGCCGTCGTGGCACTGCACTACGTCGACGACCTGTCGGTCGCCGACGTGGCCGACGTGCTCGGCGTCTCAGCCGGCACGGTGAAGACCTCACTCATGCGAGCACGAACCACCCTGGCGCCCACTCTCGCCGCGCACCGCTCGGAGGAGGCGGAGTCATGACCATCGACGATGCACCCATGGACGACCTCGACCTGGCGATCCGCCGTGAAGCAGCCGCGCTTCGCGCCGAGGTTCGCGCATCGGCCGACACCGACTCGGCCTGGGACGACTTCGGCATCGCCCGATCGGCGACGGTCATCAGCCTGGAAGACGTCGTGGCCGCCCGGCGTCGCTGGCGGATCGCCGCCGCGGTCGGCGTGGCCGCCGCGCTGATCGTCGCCGTCGTGATCGTGCGCGAGGTCCGCAGCAACGACCGGACGAAGCTGCCGGTCATCAGCCCGACGCCGAGCACCGTGGTCGAACCCACCGAGTCGAGCTACTCCGCGTTGGTGCGCAGACGTCAGACGGGGCACCTGCACCTGTTCGCGGTCGCGCCCGACCGCACCGTGCGCCCGCTCCCCGAAGGACCCCTCGAGCCGCGCGAGACCGAGGTCTTCGACGTCTCGTCGGCAGGCTGGGTGGCCCAGAGCGGGGGCGTCTCGGAAGGGTTCTGGTTCTTCGACCTGCGCGATCCCGAGGGGACCCGCAGGTTCGTCGATCTGGCGGGGTGGCCCGGCGGACACACGTCGAGGGGAACCTGGAGCCCCGACGGAACCCAGTACGCGTCGTTGGAGCTCGGCGAAACTGCAGTCGTCATCGACCCCGCGACCGGCGCCGTGACCCGGTTGCCCAGCACGACGCCACCGTTCAGCTACCCACCGACCTGGACCGCCGACGGCAAGGGCATCTTGGCCGGACCGACGCCGAACACGTGCTTCACCGGCGACGAGATCGACACCTCGACGCTGAGGATCATCCCTGTGGACGGAGGGCCGGAAACCTCGACCATCCCCGAACTCGCCGGCCCGATGAACCGCCTCCTCTTCGGCCCGTGGGCGAGTGACGAGTGCGGACTCCCAGGCGAGGGCGGTACGCATACGGTGACCTCCGCGGTGGTCGTCGAGGACCCTGCCGGGAAGACCACGTGGATCGACGCGGCCGACATCGCGCGGTCGTCACTGATCTCCAGCACCTTCGGCTCGGACAGTCGGACACTGTGGGTGTTGGCCGAGCGAGATCGGCTCGGCCGCGTCTTCGACCTGTACGCCGCGCGCTCGCCGCATCAGGAACGTCTGGTGAACACGATCGAAGAAACCTCGGCCCTGGGTTCCACCCTGAGCATCGCAGCGATGGCACCCGACGAGTCCGCTGTCGTGGTGGTGGCGCGATCGTCACCGGTCACCGTCGACTACTACCTGGTACCCACCGACGGCTCGCCGCCGTTCCTGCTCGATGGCGACTTCCTTGGGTTCGTCCCCGCGTCGCTGGTCGTGCCGTAGCCGACCGACTCGTTCCGCCGCTGGTCGGTGCCGCCGCGGAACCATGTAACACCCCTTTGCTTCACTGAAGGCATGGAGTTGCACGTGCCGTCCGTCGAGGAGCTGGTGGTCATGCCACCGGCCGACGTCGAGCGTCACGCGCACGTGCTCGAGGTGGTGCGTCGCCAGGTCGAGGCTGCGTCGGCCCTCATGGTCCAGCGGGTCGACGACACACTCGGCTACCTCGCCGACGGTCACAAGAACGTGGCCGCCTGGGGCCGGGCCACGAACAACTGGTCGCCCTCCGAAACGGCTCGGTTCACCAAGCTGGCCAGAGTGTTCAAGCGGCTCCCGCAGTTCGCCGAGACGGCGCTGTCGGGGGCCATCAGCGTCGACGCCATGCACGCCGTCGCCAAGGTCGGGTCGAACCCGCGGGTCCGCGATCATCTGGCCGAGGCCGACGAACTGTTCACCGCCGGCGCCGCCGAGCTGACGTTCGAGGAGTTGTCCGTGCTGTTGCGTCACTGGGAAGAGCTCGCCGACACCGACGGCGCCCGCCAGCGACACGACCGGGCCGTGCTCGACCGGCGCGCCCACGTGGGCTTCGCCGGCGAACGCGCCTATCTCGACGCCGCCGGCCCCTCGTACGACGGGGTCATCTTCGACGAGGTGCTCGCCCACTACGCCAACATCGAGTGGCAGACCGAGTGGGACATCCTCTCCGCCATCCACGGCGCCGACATGCACGCCGGCCTCATGGAACGCACCGCAGGCCAACGGCGTTTCGACGCCCTCCAACGCATCTTCCACATCGCCGCCGGCGGTCCCGACGGCACCGGCGCGGCGGTCACCATCGACATCAACATCGACCAAGCCACATTCGAACACCAACTCGAACAGATGCTCGGCGGCAACCCCGACCCCATCCCGCCGTCACACGCCCCCAACCGCCGATGCCACGACCGCCAAGACCGCGTCATCGACCCCCGGGCCGCGGTCGCCGCGTCACTGGTCGGACAGGTTCGCCGCAAGGTGCTCGCCGCCGACGGCGTCGTGCTCGACATGGGCCGCCGCCAACGCCTCTTCACCGGCCCCCAGCGCGAAGCCGTGCTCGCAGCCGCCATGTTCTGCACCTACATCGGGTGCCGAATACCCGGCCACCACTGCGAAGCCGACCACCTCATACCCTTCGCCCGCGGCGGGCTCACCAACGTCCGCAACGGCGGACCAGGTTGCGGCCACCACAACCCGCTGAAGAACAACGGCACCATCACGCTTCGCGACGCCAAGGGACGCTGGCACACGTACCGACCCGACGGCACCGAGATCGGATGGCCCACCATCCGCGGTCACCTCGACCACCTCAACACGCTCATCTACGCCATCGAACTCGCCTACAGCCCCTGACCTGCGTCCGTCGGCCGACCCCGACGCGATCAGTCGTCGGCGTAGAAGATCGAGGGGTTGCACACCGCGCGTCCCCACAGAAGATCGCGGGTCAGACCGGACACACCAACCGCGAGGCAGACGTCGTCGTACTGCTCCCGCACCGTGGCCGTGCTTTCGTCGACCATCAGGCGGGCCTCCGCAGTCGACAGGCCGAAGACCCCGGCAGCGCGAACGCACGCATCCAGCCGGCAGCGGCGCTCACCGGCTGCCCCGAACGCCATCGCGAGCGACGCCTCGCCGGTGTTGCGCGGCTGCGGGCACACATCGAAGGCTGGGGTGAGCTCGAGCTGCGTGCCGTCCCAGAATGCGGCGTGGTTGCGCGGGTGATCGTCGGTGTTCCCGAGCAGGACGTTCACCACCACACGCCGGAACAACTCGTGCAGCGTCGCCGACGGCTGCGTGAACCCGAGCCGAATGCGCTCGGCCAGCTCGACGTACGTCCCATGACGGGCCGCCATCTCGTGCAACCCGAACAGTGTGAGCGCGCTGAGCATGTGGCGGCGCGTCCCGCCGCCAGGTCGATCGAACCGTTCGACGAGCAACACGTCACGCCCGGCCGACGGCATCAGTCGGGTCGGAGCCACCGACACCCCGCAACGGCGCGCGAGTTCCATCCCGACCGCTTCGGCCTGCATCCACGGATAGACGTCGGTGGACACCGAGAACTTGGCGATGTACTCCCGCCCGCCGTCGACGAGCAACGCCTTCGGCCGAGCACCACCGACCGCTGAACCGTAGGTGAGCGCGTCGTCGAGTTCCGGCGAGAACGGCAACCCGCGCGCCATACGGTCGCCCGCCTCGACCAGTTCCTCGAGCGATCCATGCGTCGAGCGAGGTTCGTACGCGCCCGACGCGTGCTGTATGTCGAGCGCGCCGATCCGGTTCGAGCCCGACTCGAGCAGGTAGGTGAGCAATGGCAGCTCGGCCGTATCGACCGCGGCGACACCGAGGCGTCGCCGCAAGATGACCTGCTGACCCCACGCATCGGGCGCAGCATCGCGGATGACGCCGTGCGCATCGAGCCCCAGCGGTGGACGTTGCGGCCCAGCGCGCAACGGCAGACCATCCGGGTCGAGCGGCATCGCATCGGCTCGACCCAGGTAGGACTGCCCGTAGGTGAACACCAGCTCACCGTCGACCGGATCGATGGCGCCGACGACCACCGGTTGCGTCGCCGTCGGCAGCCACGCCCACACGAAGGCGCGCTCAGAAGTCATCGTCGACCGTCATTGCCCGTTGGCGAATCCGTTGGGGCATCAGCGCGAGTTCGCGCGCTCCACGAGCGGCGAGCTCGGCGAGTTCGCGACCCTCTGCACCGAACAGCGGCACGGACAGCACCATCGCCACCTCGAAGTACAGCCCGATCGCCACCTCTGGGTCGCCGCGCTCGATCCGGCGAAGCGTGACGCGCGTGATGCCCGCCCGCTCGGCGACCTCCTCACTGGTTCGCCGTTGCGTGCGTCGAGCCGCGCCGATCTGCTGGCCGAGCACGCGCACCGCGTCGAGCGTGGATGAAAGATGGGTACGAGGCACCGCGGCTCCTCTGCGTCACCTGAAAGGATAGCAGCGTATCCGTATGACGTGAAATGGATACCTGAGTATCCATTTCTCAGACGAAGCGGGAGTAGTTGACGAAGCGATACAGCTCCCGGTAGCCCAGCCGCGTGTAGATGGGTTCGCCCATCGAGGTCGCCTGCAGCGTCACGTACGGTGCGCCACCGTCGAACCCGATGTTGGTGACGGTCCGGGTCACGCACGCCGCGAGTCCTCGGCCACGGGCCGCCTCCGCGGTGCCGACGCCGTAGACGCCGGCGATCCCGTGGCTGAACATCACGACGGCGCCCGACAGCAGGGCACCTGCGTCGAACGCGCCGACCGCCACCACATGGGCCGGCTGCGGCCGCGACGGTTGCGCCATCACCATCGGGAACACCCCGGTCGGCAACCCGAGCGAGGTGTACGCCTCGTCCAACATCGCCGTGAAGGCCACCTGATCTTCTTCGCTGGTCAGCACCCTCAGCTCCACACCGGCGGGTGTCGGCGCATCGGGCAGCCGCGCCTCGCACACCATGCCCGGGGTGTCCGCCGTCGGAAACAGGCCGCGCCGCAGCGCCGCGTCGGCCAGGTCCTGGTCGGCCCCCTTCCAACTCGACGTACACATCGACCAACCCCGGCCGCGCTCACCGAACCATGCGTCGGCCAGATCGATGACCCTGTCGGCGTCGACGTCGGGATCCAGCCGGTAGGCACCGTTCACGAGCACGGGGAAGTCCGAGCCGGACGCGAACAGCAGCACGCCGTCGCGTTCTTCGATCGCACCGTTGAAACGCGACATGCGAGCAATGTCGCGCGCGTACTCGATGCAGTTCGCGTGGCACCGCCAGGCCATCTCGTCCGTCGAGGAATCCGTCATGGTCATCTCCCAGCCCGCTACCGCCGACGCCCTGCCACCCACACCGTATCGATGTCCGCAGGGCGGGCGAGACGGACGATCTTCTCGAACACCCGGTCGTGGTCGTCGATGCCCGCCCAGGCACGAAGAGCCGAGCCTGGCGACTCGGTGTCGACGACGATGGCGTCGAACTGCTGACCGGGTTGGAACCGGCCGACGTTCAAGCCCAACACATCCGCGCCGCCGGCAGTGCCCAGGTGGAACGCCGCCACTGCGTCGAGCTTCGAGTCGGGCACACCCGCGTCGTGCAACACCCGCGAGCTGTCGATCGCGATCGCGCACTGGTGCAGCAGTCCGGGCTCGGCTCCCCCGGCGATGTCGGTGCCCAGGCCCAGCTTCACACCGGCATCCATGACGCGGCGGGCCGGTAGCACGGCGTTGGCGAAGTACACATTGCTGAGCGGGCAGTGCGCCACGCCGGCGTCGGCGGTGCGGATGGTGGCCAGGTCGTCGTCGCCCAGGTGGTTGCCGTGCGCCAGCACCGTGCCCTTGCGCATCAGTCCGAACGACTGCAGCGCGTGCGTGTCGGTCACGCCGCACCGCTCGAACACCGCACCGTGTTCCCAATCGCTCTCCGAGCAGTGCGTCTGCACCAACGCACCCGTCTCGGCGGCGAGCTCGCCCAACCCGCGGAGCAGCTCGTCGGTGCAGGCCGGCACGAACCGGGGCGTCACGATCGGCTGCACCAGCTCGCTGCCCAACGCCCGGATCGCATCGATCGAACGCCTCGACGCCGCCACGCCCTCGGCCGCAGAGTCGTCGCGATACCAGTCGGGTGTGCCCTCGGGGTGATCCATCGCCACCCGACCGACGAACGCCCGCTGCCCGCTGCGCACGCACTGCTCGGCCAGTGCCAACGTCGCCGGCTCGTGCACCGACGCGAAGTAGACCGCCGTCGTCGTGCCGTGTGCCAGCAACGTGGGCACCATGTGCGACCACACGTCTCGGGCGAAGCCTTCGTCGGCGAAGCGGGCCTCGAGCGGGAACGTGTACTCGAACAACCAGCGCTCGAGCGGTAGGTCCAGGCCGGTGCCCAGCTGCGGCCACTGCGGCGCGTGAATGTGCAAGTCCAACAGCCCCGGCAGCAGCCGCTGCGACGGCGAGAGCCGCCGCACCTCGGCCGCCCGTCGCACCGCGTCGTCACCCTCGGGCGACCCCTCGGCGTGGATACCGACGATCGTGCCGTTGCCGTCGACCGCGATCACCACATCGGCCAACACCTCCAACCGATGCGGCGTGGGCGTGTGATACGCGGTGCCCACCACGGCAAGGGCGATCCCGGTTTCCGTCATGCAGCGACGCTACGCGACCTGACCGAAGGTGCTCGCTACGTTTGTGCGCATGATCACGGGTGACACGCTTGCCACGCTGAGGCGACGCGCCGGGCGCACACAGGCCGACGTGGCAGCCGCCACCGGAATCCCGCGATCGGTGATCAGCGCCTACGAACAGGGTCGACGTCAGCCAAGTCTGGCCAATGCCTCGCGTATCATCGATGCGCTCGGCTACTCGGTGAAGTTCGACTTCGTCCTCGATCCGGCCGAGCAGGGTCGCCGTCTGGTCGAGGCGCTGAGGCTCGCGGAGGCACTCCCGTACGAGCCGCGTCCCCTGGCATCGGCACGACGCTACGCGACCTGATCAGTACGGCGGCTGGTCCAACGATTCGAACTGGGCCGACACTTCGCCGGACAGGTTCAGATCGTCGGGGTCGAGTACCCGCACCGGGGCGCCGGGCGACAGGTCGAGATTCGCCACGTCCACCCACAGCACGTTGGGACTGGTGGTGAGTTCGAGGAAATAGCGGCCGTGGGTGACGTCGGCGACGGTGCGGTACTCGGTGTTGTACACACCGAACTCGCCGTACGGGGCGCCGAACGGCACCGAGCAGTTGCGCACGATGGCCAACACACCCGACACCGCTTCGCGCACGTTCTTCGGCTCGGGCAGCAGGGCGCGGTAGTAGGCCGCACGTTGGAAACGGTCGCGAGCGTTCACGTTGCCGGGCAGGGGCATGTCGCGATCCGGCTTCGAGAAATCCTGCGCAGCGAGCAATTCCAACTGTTCGACATACGGCGGATCGTTCGTCATCACCACGTGCTCGCGGCCGTGATGGATGGTGACATGGCCGTCGACGAATTCGACGATCGCCGAATCGCCGCTCGAGTCCTCCAGCGCGAGGTGCAGGTTCGAACGGTGGCCGTGGATCTCGACGGGCACCACACCAAGCCCCTGCAACAACTCGACGGCCTCGGCGACCGTGGCGCACAGATCGAGGGGCGCCTGCAGCCAATAGCCACCGTGCACCGCCGCAGTGTCGGGGCCGGGTGTGCCGAAGTCGCACGCCCCCAGGTACAGCGCGTGCGCCGCCAGACCACGCTCGTTCAGACCGTCGATCGATCCGACGCCGTAGATCGACGTCACCACGCTGCCGTACGACGACGTCCACATCAGCGGGTTCGGAATGTCGATCCGCTTTCCTGCGACCAGACCACCGTCACGGCTGACGCCACGCGGCCAGACCACCAACCTCGGCTCGGTGGTGGTCGGCCAATCCATCGAGCGGCCAGCGACGACCGCCACCGAGTTGCTGTTCCACAACACACGCGTGCACATGGTCAGGTCTCTCTCCAGGTGGCGACGACCCGATTCCGGCCCTCGTTCTTGGCCAGGTACAGGCTGCGGTCGGCGTCGTTGATCGACTCGCCCACCGACTGGCCGTGCTCGTGCTTCGCCACTCCGATCGACACGGTGACCTGATCGAGACCTGGCGCATCGGGGAACGCGAGGTCGGCGACCGTGTGCCGCACCCGCTCGGCGGCAGCGGCGATCTCGTCGCGGTCCGTGCTGTCGATCAGCGCCAACATCTCCTCCCCGCCGTAGCGGAACAGCCGGTCAGTGGAGCGCAGCGCCGCGCGGCACGCGGTCGCGACCTCGCGCAGCACGAGGTCGCCGACCGGGTGGCCATGCTCGTCGTTGACCCGCTTGAAGTGGTCGATGTCGATCATCAGCACACCGAACAGCGCTTCCGCTCGCGCCAACCGATCGAGTGCCGCCCGGTTGAAGAGGCCGGTGAGGGGGTCGTGCGACGCGGACTCCTCCCACGCCGAGCTCTCGTTCAACATCTGGCGCTGTTCGAGGTGGCGGTTCAGGGCGACGCGCAGCGCCGGCGCGAGGCGCTGGAACATCGCCTCCATCTCGCGAGTGATGACCACCGGTTCGGTGAGCACGATGTGCACGGTCGCCCGGGTGCCGTCGCCGCCGAGCGGCAGGACCAACGACGTCGGCGACGGCTCAGGCACCTCGGCGGGCGTGCCCACGAAGTCGTCGTCGCTCGCGAACCGCAGCGTGCCCTCGTCGTCGGTGTCCGCAAGGATCTCGATCGTGTCGACCGGCAACAACTCGGGCAGCACCCGTTGGGCGATCCGGGCCAGTTCAGGAAGGTCGTGGGCCATCACCAGGGCCTCGGTCATGCGGCGCACCGTGGACGCGACCCGCATCAGTCGAGCGATGTCGACGTCGTCGCGCGCCATCAGGTAGATGCCGCACTCGAGCTCGGCGAGCCGAGTGAACATCTCATCGACGAGCGGCTCGGGGATGACGCAGCCGTGCTGTGGAGCGATCATGGTGATCGGCGAGAACGAACGGCGCAACCGGTCGAGTCCGGCGGCCAGGATGTCGCGGCTGGGCATGTAGTGCTCATGGAACGGTCGCATCGCCTCGAAGTAGCCCATGTCCTGGGCGAAGAGCCGGCTGCCGTCGGTGAAGCCACCGAACAGGTCGGAACTGAACAGCACCCCGGTCGACTCGTCCCAACTGCACATCGCGCCGGGAAAGTGCAGATACGGCGTGAGCGCGAACCGCATCGTTCGATCGCCGTCCAACGGCAGTTGCCAACCGTGCTCCTCCACCCGGTAGTACGGAAACCCTGCGTGGTAGTGGTGCAGCAGCGTCTGCGCGCGCCACTCGGTGACCAGTTCGACGTCGGGGCGGGACAGCCGCTCCCGCAGTTGGGGCAGGCCGGCCGCGATGTCGGGATCGCTGTGATGGCAGACCACCCAACGGATCGACTCGAGCGGCACCACCTGTTGCACCTTCGCCAGGACGTCGTCGATCGCATCGGCCGATCCAGGATCGATGAGCACCGACTGATCGCCCGCCTCGACGAGGTACGCATGGCACTGGAAGGTCTCGTCGGGACGCACAGCGCCCACCCACCACACGCGAGATGCCACCTCGACGGGCGAATTCCACCACTCCGCCAGATTGTCAGACATGTCTGAACCGTACTCTCAGTCGGGCTCAAGGCCCCTGATGATCCTGGCCAGCACGGCCAACGAGCGCGTGCCGGCATCGAAGTACTCCGAGTGCGAACCCCACGGGGTCGAGCCCGGGCCGACGTCGACCACGCGCGCCCCGAATGCAGGGTCGGTGGGGACGGCACCGAACGGCTTCAGGTACTCACCGATGTCGGTGACGTAGTCGTCGAACAACGCACCCGGATCGAAACTGCCGATCTTGATGCCCTTCAGGCCCGTCTCCTGCAACGCGCTCGTACACGCCGCATAGACGACGGCGCCGTCGGGTAGCAGGAACTCGGTCACGTGCTCTGCCCCGACGCCGGGCGAACCGAGGAACACCACACGGTTCACCTCCAGACCGGTCCGGGCCGCCAGGCCCACCACCAACGATCCGTAGCTGTGGCCGATGACGGTGATGCTCGCGTCGGGACGGGTGGCCCGTAGCCCGGTCACGAACTGGCACAGCTCGCCGGCGCCCTGACGAGCGAGCTCGTCGTCGGCGATCTCGCGGACCATGCGCACCAGCCGCAGCCCCACACCCACCGGGGCGTCGTAGCCGAGCCAGCTGATCACCGCAGCGTCCTCCGCCTCCCGCTGCAGCCGTTCGGCAGCGCTCATCAGGTTCGAGTAGCGCTCGATGTCGTTCGAAATGCCAGGGACCGTCACCGCCACGTTCGTCGCGGTCCGCAGGTCGCCCTCCACGACCGAGATACGGCCGTCGCCGGCAGGGTCGAAGAACAGCACCTGCTTGCGCGACTCGACGATCTGGTCGTACAGGTCCAGTCGTTGCTGCTCGCGGTCGTGCAACCGGCCACCCGCCGAACGCACGAGCCGGATCTCGTCCTCCACGCGCTCCCGATTCGCCGCGTAGATCGCCTCAGGGTCGTCGAAACCCACCAGCGGATCGTAGACCCGCCGGCGAACGTCAAGAAACGACGAACCTGCTCACCCACCTGGCAGTTCGCGCCGATGAAACCATGACCGGACGCACGGCATGTGTCCGTTCACCGAGCGAGGACACAGGGCGTGAGGACGAAGCCCCGCAACAGCGGACAGCACGACGGCAAGCGGCATCTGCCGCGCTTCGCCACCGTCGGGTTGTTGCTCGTCGGTCTGACCATTCCCGTCAGCCAGACCGACGCCGCGGCAGCCGCCGACCCCACGCCCGTCCTCGCCTCGGGCGACCCCAGCGTGTCGGGCCCCGCCGCCATCGAGGCACTCGGGGACCAGCTCGACGAGGTGGCCGCCGCCCACGACGTGACGGCGACCGAACTCACCGACGAACTGCTTTCCGACGACACGCTGCAGGTCGACCCCGGCGACCGCCTGCTGTACGTCGAGGACGCCGTCGTCGGTCCGCCGTTCGACGCACCGACGGCCGACCCCACGGGCTACTGGGGCACGTCGACCACCGCCGGCATGACCGAGGCCCAGGCGTTCAACCTGTCGTCGCGGCCGGCGTCGACCAAGACGATCTACCTCGACTTCAACGGCCACGTCACCGCGGGCACGGCGTGGAACAGCAGCTACGGCGCGACCATCACCACGCCGGCGTTCTCGGCCGACGCCGACGCCGCCACCTTCAGCCAGGACGACCTGAACCGCATCGCCGTCGCCTGGGCATCGGTCGCCGAGACGTACGCCGCGTTCGACGTGAACGTGACCACCAAGGATCCGGGCGTCGAGGCCCTGCGCCGCACGACCGTGAGCGACGTCGACTACGGCATCCGGGTCGTCATCGGTCCGAACACCTGGTACGGCAACGCCGGCGGCGTCGCCTACCTCGGCTCGTTCAGCTGGAACTCGGACACCCCGGCGTTCGTGTTCTCGACCGGCGTCTCGAACGTCGGCAAGTGGATGGGCGACGCCGCTTCGCACGAGGCCGGCCACTCCTTCGGCCTCAAGCACGACGGCGCCAACGCCGCCCCCAGCGGCACCCCGGCCGCCACCGGCTACTACTACGGGCAGGGCGCGTGGGCGCCGGTCATGGGTGTCGGGTACAACAAGACGACCACGCAGTGGTCGAAGGGCGAGTACCTCTACGCCAACAACAACGAGGACGACGTCGCGATCATCGCAACGAACGCCCCGTCCGTCACCGATTCGGAGGGCAGCCCGGCGTCTCCCGTCGCGCTCGGCGCCCTACCGACGTCGACGGGTGGCGTGATCGCCACCCGCACCGACGTCGACAGCTTCTCGATCGCCACCGGTGGTTCGTTCACCGCCACCGTGACGAACCGCGCACCGAACCCGACGCTCGACGCCTCGATCACCATCCGCAACGCGGGCGGCACGGTCGTCGCATCGGCCGACCCGGCCGGCGTCGCCACGGCCTCCGTCACCTACAACGGTGCCGCCGGGTCGTACACCATCAGCATCGACGGCGTCGGCAGCCTCGACCCGTCGACCACCGGCTACAGCGACTACGCCAGCATCGGCGGCTACTCGCTGAGCGTCACCGGCACCAACCCCGCGGTGGTGGTCCCCCACGCACCGACCGCCACCCTCACGCCGTCGACGACCACAGCGCTCAACCCCGCCACCATCGGCCTCACGGTGACGGCCAGCGACGCCGACGGCGACGCGTTGACCTACTCGTGGGACTTCGGTGACGGCACCACCTCCGGCGGCTTCGTGACCACGACGCAGTTCGACCACGTGTACGCCACGGTCGGCAGCTACACCGCCGCCGTCACCGTGAAGGACCCGGGCGGCCTGTCCACCGTCGCCTCCACCACGATCACCGTCGAAGCGCCGCCCGACCCGGCCGCTCCCGTCGCGGTCGCCGGCGCATCGACCGCGCTCGCCGTCGCCCCGGCCGCCATCGTCTTCAGTGGCGCCGACAGCGCCGACCCGCAGGCCCGCCCCCTGACCTACGACTGGGACTTCGGCGATGGCACCGCCAGCACCGAGCAGAGTCCGGCGAAGGTGTTCACCGCGGCAGGCGCCTACACCGTTCGACTGACCGTCGCCAACGACCTCGGTCTCAGCGATGCCGCCACGCTGTCGGTCCAGGTGAACCCGAACCTCTCGCCACGAATCGTCGCCGCCGTGAGCACCGCCACGGGCTTCGCGCCGACCACCGTGAAGTTCTCGTCGGCCGGAACGTACGACCCCGAGGCCGGCGCGCTGACGTACCTGTGGCGCTTCGGTGACGGGCGCTCGTCCACACTCGCCAACCCGTCGTACACGTACAAGGTGGCCGGCCGGTACACCGCGTCGCTCACCGTCACCGACCCGCTCGGCCAACCGACGGTGAAGTCGTTCATCATCTCGGTGAAGGCACCGGTGCGGTTGACCGCCACCGTCACGATCACCAAGGTCAGCGGCACGATGGCCGGCCGGGTCACCGTCACCGTGAAGGACGCCCTCGGTCGCGTCGTCCGCAACGCCAAGGTCACCGGACGGTGGAGCGGTGTGGTCACCGGCACCACGATCATTGCGGCCACGAACTCGTACGGCAAGGTCGGCTTCACCAGCAAGGTCGCCACGCGCCACGGCACGCTCGCCTTCACCGTCACCAAGGTGACCCCGCCCATCGGGTGGGTGTGGGACGGCGTGATCCGCGCCCGCAGCCTCCCCCTGTGAGCCAAGAGCGTGTGTCCTGTTTCGTGGCCCCGAATGCCGTGACCAGAACGCACACACCGGGCAAACGGCGCTCCCTGGTTTCTGGGGCTGATTCGTTCCAAATCTGCTTCTGGGGCTCGATCGTCTCGGTTTCCGAGACGATTTCGCCCCAGATCGAGCGAGCAGAGCTGCCGCTATGCGCGACGCGCCCGGTCGAAATGGGACACACGCTCTAAGAGAGGAACGACCCCGAGTCGAGGTCGTCGATCGCCGTGGCGTAGCGGCGGAAGAGCATCTCACCCAGCTCGCGACCGCGCTCGTTGAAGCTGTCGAGGTCGACGTCGCCGGCCAGGTTCACGATGTACGACAGCAGCACCAGTCCGGCTGCCCGGTAGTCCTGCCAGCATTGGCTGCGGGTGTAGCCGGTGACACCCTCGGCGACGAGCGCATCGTGGTACACCCCGATCATCTCGGTCTGATGCCGACGACGCCATGCCGGCTCGAAGTTGCCCGCGAGGAAGTAGGTGACGTCCCACATCGGGTTGGCCCGGAACGGCAACTGCCAGTCGAGCAGCGTCAGGTCGGTGCCACCCTCGTGATCGAGGAACATCATGTTGTCGAGTCGGAAGTCACCGTGGATGAACGTGTGCGGCGCGCGCATGCCACCGTTGGCGAGCGCGTCGTCCCACTGCAACGCCATTCGCTCGGCCAGCGAGATCACCGAGTCGCTCACCAAGTAGCCGAATTTCTCGCGCAGCTTCGGCAGACCGCCCAGGTACACCTGCTTGGTCATCTGCAGGTAGTCGCTGCCGGGACCGGGCAGCCATTCGCTGAACGACTCGAGCTCGGGGTGTTCCCACCACGTCGCGTGGAACCTCGCCAGCTCGCGCAAGGCCACCGTCGCGTCGTTCCACGAGCAGCTCTCGAGCTGGTTGCCGCAACGACGCGGCGCCATGTCCTCCATCAGCAGCACGTACATGGCCTTGTCGTGGTCGCCCATGTTCACGTAGGCGGTGGGGATGTTGATCGTCACCCGGTGGGCCACCTGGTCGTAGAACCCGAACTCCTTCTTGTAGAAGCCGAACACGTTGCCGATGTGGCGCATGCCGTCGTTCGGGGTCGGCAGCTTCGAGATCATCGACGTCACCGCGTTGGGGCCGGCCCCTTCGTACGCCACCGTCAGCCGGGCGAGCTCACCGAGCAGCCCCACCCCTTCACCGATGATCTCGGCCTGCACCGACACGACCCTGCCGCCATCGCGCACCTCGTCGGACAGCACCGCGTTCAACCACGCGGCGTCGATCTCGTTACACGTGGTCGGAATCCAGAGTGTCTGCATCCCGGCGACGATTCCACGGTTTACGGTGAACGTATGTCAGCTGGCCGACACTCCAGACATACCGAACTGCTCAGGTGTCGGGTGTCCGACGGACAACCGGCCCGACCAGGACTTCGATGAGCAGGTGACCTTCGCGACCTGGTCCCGGAGCGTCTCCGCGCTCGCGGCCACATTCCAGAACCCAGAGCTGTCTCGGTTCGAGGTCGGCTATCTCGGCTTCGCGTTCGCCGAGCACGCCACATGGCTGGCGTTGTTGGTCTTCGCACTCGAACGCGGCGGGCCGCGCGAAGTGGGTGCCGTGGCGCTCGTCGTGCTGCTCCCGGGCGCGCTGCTGGCACCCTTCGCCGCGTACGCCGGTGATCGCTTCGCTCCTCGACGAGCGCTCGCCGTCGGCTACTCGGTCCAAGCCCTGGCGAACATCGGAGTCGCCGTCGCAATGGCCCATGGCAACGCGTCGTCGGTCTACGGCGCTGCCATCATCGCCACCACCGCGGTCACGTTCAGCCGACCGGTGATGCTCACCCTGTTGCCCAACGCCACGCGCACCCCGGCCGAGTTGGTCTCCGCCAACGCCGTCACCGCCACCGTCGAGCGGGTGGGCGCACTCGTCGGCCCGCTGGTCGCTGGACTGCTGATGTATCTGGCATCGCCCGGCGCGGTGTTCGTGGCCGGCGCCATCGCCACCACCGGCGCGGCACTGCTCGCACTCTCCGCTCGGACGGTTCGCACTGGGGTGCCGCCGATCGACGTCGAGGCACGCGACCTCCTCCCGCAGGTGTTCGGCGGGTTCGCCGCACTTCGACACTCATCGCATTTGCGGGTGTTCATGTTCGTCATCGCCTGTGCCGCCCTGGTGCAGGGGATCGCGGACGTGTTGTTCGTGACGTACGCCGAGATCCGGTTCGACAGTGGCGGCGGGAAGGCCGGGGTGTTCAACGCCGCGTTCGGAGTGGGGGCGATGGTCGCCGCGGCATCGTCGGGCACGGCGCTCCGCTCGCCCGCAGCGGCACTGCCCATTCTTCGAGCCGGGGCGATCGTCTGCGCCGGCGTCGCCGCGCTCTCACTCACGGTCGGTGTCGGCGGCTCGGCGACGCTGTTCATGGCCATCGGCGGAGGCACCGCACTGCTGCATCTGGCTGCAGCGCTGGCCGTGCAACGGCGAGTCACCTCCAGCGTCACCTGCCGCGTCTTCGGCATCGCCGAAGGTCTGCACATGACGGCGATGGCAGCGGGATCCGCCGGCTTCGCCATCCTCGTGGCACGTTTCGACCTCGCCCGCGCGCTGCTGACCGCCGCCACACTGGTCGGCGTACTGATCATCGGGGGCGTCGTCGCGCTCCGACGTCTCGGCGAGCACTCCGCCGAGGTCGACGAACGGGTGGTGGATGCACTGTCGGCGGACCCCATTCTGTCGCCACTGCCGTCGCCGGCGCTCGAGCGGTTGGCGCGCGTGGCGGTCGAGGTGAGCGCCGAGCCCGGTGTTCCCACGGTGCGCCAGGGCGATGAGGGCGACCGCTTCTACATCGTCACCGGTGGTGCGCTCGAGGTGTGGAAGGACGGCCAGCTGATCCGCACGCTGCTGCCGGGAGCGTCGTTCGGCGAGATGGCGCTGATTCGCGACGAACCCCGTGCGGCCACGGTGGTGGCCGTGTCGCCGACTCGATTGATCGCGCTCGAACGGGACGACTTCCTGGAAGCCTTGACCGGACACCCGCGCAGCCTCGGAGTGGCACACGCCAAGGTCGACGCGTTCCGGAACTGACGCTCGTCAGCCCGATCAATCGGCCAGATCAATCGGCCAGATCAATCAGAGGGGTCGTCGTCGTGGGCCAGGCTGGCCAGCACCCCGATGCCGCCGCTCGACAGCACACGCTCGGCCACGCGACGAGTGGATTCGGTCGCCACCACCACCCGATTGCGGCCCTCGGCCTTCGCCTCGTACAGTGCATCGTCGGCCAGCCGCACCGCCTCGTCCAGCGACGTGCACGTCGCCGTGTCCACCACACCGAAGCTCGCCGTGAACCCCGGAACGTCACTCGTCGACAACCGCGCCGACAACTCCAGCCGCACACGATCGAGCACCTCGCCGGCCGAATCGGCGCTGGCGCCGACGATCGCGAACGCGAACTCCTCGCCGCCCCAACGCGCGAACAGATCGCCCTGGCGGAGCACGTCGGTCGCGACCGCACAGAACGTCGTCAACGCACGATCGCCCATCTCGTGGCCGTGCGTGTCGTTGAGCCGCTTGAAGTGATCGAGGTCGGCCATCACCAACGAGAACGGCACGTCGGTGCGACGCATGGCCCGAATCCGCGACTGGAACGTGCGCCGGTTCATCAGACCGGTCAACGAGTCGGTCGAGGCCTGCAGCGACGTGCGCGCCATGGTGCGCAGCATCCCGATGCGTGCGCCGGCCTGCGACGACAACGACGCGACGGCATCCACTTCGTCGGCATCGGGCGGCATGCCGTCGGCACCCACCGCGTGCAACACCCCCATCGCCCGACCCATGAACGTCACCGGCACGCACACCGCGGAGCACGGATCGCCGCCACGATCGCGCAGGTGCGGGCAGGCATCGATCGCCGAGCTCGATGCGAACGTCACCGGCGCGCCACTGCGCACGGCCACGCACGAGTACGGCGACGTCACGGGGCAGCCGGGACCATCGGGGTCGGGGCCGGCCACGATCGCCTGCTCGAGGTTCGCCTTGCTGTTGTCGGCGAGCAGCAACTCGGCCGGGCGACCCGGCAGCGCCTCGCTCAACGAGCGGCCGACCACGTCGAGCGCCGAAGCCTCGTCGTCGGCCATCTCGAGTGCCCGATAGACACGGGTCTGCATCTCCTGGCGGCGATGGTCGGCCAGCAACAACGCTTCGCGATGCCGCAACTTGCCGAGCATCGCATTGAACGCACGGGCCAAGCGGCCGGTCTCGTCGTCGCTGTCCACGTCGGCTTCGGCGGTCAGGTCGCCGTCCGCCGCCCGCTCGGCGGCCATCTGCACACGGTGCAGCGGATTGCGAATGAGCCGGGTGATCAGCCAGCTGGCCAGACCCATCACGACCAACGCCGCCAGGCTCAACGCCACACCCAGGTCGCGGGCGCGCTGCGAGGTGGCGCTGAACGCCTCCTCGGCGGCCTGGCGGTCCTCGTCAGCGCGCTCGGCCAGCTTCTCGGCGTCCTCGGCCAGGAAGCCGAACGCCAGGCTCTCGGCGCCGATGGTCAGGTTGCGGGCCAAGGTCGCATCACCGTCCTGCATCGCCACCCAGATCATCTGGTCGGTGGACAGGAACGTCTGGTAGCCCGTTGCGATCTTGCGAACGAGCGTCGCCTCCACCGGATCGTCGACCACTCCGCGCACCTGTGTGAGCGTCTCCTCGAAGCGACTCGCGGCCTGATCGAAGTTGGCGCGAGCATCCGGGCCGTTCAGCACGTACGCCTGCTGCGAGCCGCGAAGGTCGGCGGCCGCGAAACGAAGATGGTCGGCCAACTCGGACCGACGCGCAGCGACATCGACGATGGCGTCGTTCGCATCGCCGAGGCGTGACACCGTGAAGAACAGGCACGTCACGACGAGGCCCAGCACCACCGTCAACGCGGCGAAGCCGGTGAACAGCTTTCGACCGACCGGCACGTCCTGCACGACGCGCGAGAACGAGCGGCGGTCCGTAGCGGGATCAGTCGAGGTGACCATCGACCGACACCTGTTCGTCGACCAAGGTCACCCGTACCTGCAGGTCGCTGTCGGGCATGATCATCACGTTGTTGCCGTAGTGGCGGTCGAGGACACCGATGTTCACGTCCTGCATCAGCGTCGGCTCCACCTCGGTCACCTCGCCCGTGGTGCGGTTGGTGATCGTGATCGTCGGCACCGCGTCGGTGACGACCATGCCAGTGGCACGGTCGTAGACGTGTGCCTCGACATGGCGGACGTGTGCACCCAGCGCGTTGCCCTGGCCGTCGATGATCAACTCACCCTCGGTCGGGTGCAGCTCCATGTGTTCGGCCTCGGTGAACATCGCCTCACCGGGCAGCACGTTGACGACGACGAGGTAGTGCTCGCTGACCACGGCGCGTGTCCATCCGGCCGACGCGGCAACGGCGGTGGCGATGGCCTCCTTGGGCTGTGCCGCGGCATCGGCGCGCAGGGCGCTGCAGGCCGCAAGGGCACCGAGCGAGAGTGCCGACGCCGCGCGCATCGGCCATCCCACCTGCGAACGCTGCTCGGACATCGGTCACCCCTCCTGTCATTTCCCGTCTTCCCGTGATGAAGATGTCGGTCGTTGACACCGCAACTTGAGCCGGACGCTCTGATTTCTTGAAGGAACGAACGTCCTACGACCACGCTCCGTCCACGGTTGACTGCATCGCCGTCGGGGTAACAGCCCTGCATGACACCCCGTCGCACACCCCGTCAGCTCCACCACAGTGCGATGGCGATCATGCTGGCGTTGACGATGTCGGCCTGCGGTGTGGCGGCCGCGAGCCGTCCTGACGACACGCTGCTCCCGCTCATCCCCGCCGAGAGCTTCGGGACACCCACCAGCGTCGCCACCACCATCGCCACGGCCGTCGACCTCCCTCCCGACGCCCGTGTCCGGCTGGTCGCCGACGTGCTCAGCGCCACCGGGTACGAGACCCTGCGCGCCGCATGGACGGAATCCGACGTGTGGGAACGCATCGCCGGACGTCCCATCACCGTGCTGGCGCCGTCGGAGCGCAGGTTCCAGGCGCTCCCCCAGGACATCGTGCGCAACATGTTGGCCGACCAAGAAGAAGTCGACCGGTTGATCGCCCGCCACGTGCTGGTGGGTGTGTACCGCTACGACCAGCTCGCGGGGCTGACCTCGGTCACCGACCTCGACGGCGACGTGTTGGCCGTGCGCGTGGGCCCGGATGGCGTGGTGTACATCGACGAAGCAGCCGTCCTGATGCCGTTGAGCGCCTCGGTGTCCGGAGCCGACGGCCAGCCCGTGGCGGTGTTCGGCTACAGCAAGGTGATCTTCGACCTGGGCTGAGGGAACGGTAGGGTCGCCGAATGCAATTCGTGCGCTGGCGGCGCAGTCCTGTCCTCATGGTTCTCTTCGCGCTCGTGGTCACCACGCTGGTGCCGTCGCTCGGCGGCACGCAGGTCGTCGACGCCGCGTCCCCGGCCGGGACGTCGAAGTACGTGCCGGTCGAGCACGTGCGACTGGCCGACACCCGGCTGGCCTCGCGCTTCGGGTACCGGAAGATCGACGCCCACACCATTCGGGTGAAGGCCGCCGCCGTGGGCGGTATTCCCTCGAACGCCACTGCGGTCGTCGTGACCATCACCGCGGTCGCTAGCCGGGGAGCCGGAGTGGTCGGCGCGTACCCCACCGGCATGACACCCCCCGCCGACCGGCTCCTGCCGCTCAACGTGGTGCTCACCGGGCCGCGCCAGACCCGGTCGAACACGGTGACGGTGAAGCTCGGAGCGGCCGGCACGTTCGACATCCGCACGACCGTCACCACCGACCTGTGGGTCGACGTCGTCGGTGCCTACGCACCCGTCAGCGGGCCCACGGCCGAGGGTCGCTTCGTCCCGCTGTCGGGCACACACCGCGTCGCCACCTCGCTCGCCGTCGCCGCGAAGGGCACGCGCACCCTGAACCTCGCCCCGGCCGGTGTGCCGGCGAACGCCACCGGTGCCGTCCTCGCACTCAGCGTCGAGCGTTCGCACAAGGGGTACTGGACCGCGTACGCCAACGGCGCCCGCCGACCGGCAACCATCGACGTCTTCCTCGACGCCGACGCGCAGACACGCTCGAACCAGACGATCGTGCCACTCAACGGCGTCAACTCGCTCGTGCAACTGTTCAGTACCAACGGCGGCCACGTCACGGTCGACGTCGTCGGCTACTACACCGGCCTCAGCCACCCGGTGTCGATCGACGGTCAGTTCGTACCGATCAACCCGATTCGGCGCCTCGACACACGACTGATCGCTCCGCTCGCGCCGTTCGGCCCGTCGACGTTCGAGTTCAAGGTGGTCACCACTGCACTCCCCACACAGAGCTTCGCCGCCAACCTGTACGCCAGCGACAGCTGGGATGCCGGCACCGTCGTCACCCGCCCCGCCGGGGTGAACACGGCCGCGATGCCCGCCGCCCGGCTCGACACCGCGCGCTTCAGGGTCGCGACACACTTCATGGGGCGCGGCAGTAGTCGCGGCGTGGCCATCACCGTCAACAAGGGCGCACACCTCGTCGTCGACCTCGAGGGCTACTTCCTCGGATCCCGCCCGACGGCCCGCCTCGCAGCGGTGAAGAACCGTGCGATCAAGCCCACCGCCGTCGTCGCGGTGAAGTGGTCCGACGCCGCAGGTGCGCACCTCGCGTCGGTGCAGACCAGTACCACCAACACCTCGGCCGACATGACCCGCATCGCCGACAAGGGCATCGCCGCGGCATGGAAGGGCTGGTCGACGTTGGCCAAGCGGGGCAACACGGTGCTCTTCGCCCACCGCACGTCGAAGGGTGGCATCTTCCGCTACCTGAACACCATGAAGCCCGGGCAGATCTTCTCGTTGAAGGGCGCCGACGGCCGCTGGTACAACTACCGCGTCACGCGCGTCGGCGTCACCACGCCCACCTTCGCGAACATCACCAACATGGCCACCCCGTACCCACCGGTGACCGCCCAGCTGATCGCCTGCTCGAAGAGCGATGGCACCCCCACCAGCCTGAGTTACCGGATCGTGGTGACGGGCATCCTCATCAGCGTCACCGGCTGATCAGCCCAGACCGGCTCAACCCAGCTGGTCCAGGACGTTGCGGGTGATCTGCTCGACCTGCGGGTCGCGGCCGGTCAGGCCGTGCGCCCAGTCGGTGCAGCCGCTGGTGACCACGATGCCGCCCGACGGTGCGGTGTACGTGCCCAACACGGCCTGACCGTGGGCGATTCGGTACTCGTGGCCGCGCTCGCCGAACACCCGTGAGGCGATGAACTCGACTTCGGACGGCTCGTCGGGCTTCGGCGGACGGGCGGCCGTCGTGCGCGTGAAGTGCGCCGAGGGCGCCGTGCCCAGGATCTGGAAGTCGTTCGGTGTGCCATCGCCGCCCGTCGGGAACGGCAAACCGTCGACGTAGGTGAACTCGCAGCCGTCGCACTCGTACCCGACGATGGTGCTCGCCGCGCCCAGCACGTCGCCGTAGCCCAGGCCGGTGCCGTCGAACAGCCAGTGCTCGGCGCGATGGATGGTGTAGCCGCCGGCACCGTTCGTGGCCCGCTTGCCGATGCGGTGGTACCCGCCGTAGGTGAAGCTGACCCCGGTCATCCGGTTCTCGGGTCGGCCGATGAGATGGTCACTCCAGATCCTGGGCACGGCGCCCTCGGCGCACTT
>JANMFL010000376.1:0-4205 GCA_031377945.1 Acidimicrobiaceae bacterium
CACCGACGCGCCGCCGACGGCGATGAAGAACGTGCGTTTCTGGTGCCGGAGCAAACCCTTCAGCAGGTACACCGCCTGCGCGAACCGGCCCTCGGGAAGAGGGATCACGGCCTCGGTCGTCACGGGCATCCTGTCTATCAGCGCGAAGACACGTTGCGAGAGCGACTTTCGGCGGATGGCCCGCCCTGCAGGGCGCGCGCTGACATCGCCTGGGTAACCTCGGGGCGTGTTCCAAGCCAACCTCGCCATGCTCATCCTGCGGCTCGTCTTCGGCCTGTTCCTCGTCGCCCACGGCTCCAACAAGATCTTCGGTGGCAACGGCTTGAAGGGCACCGCCGGCTGGTTCGGTTCGATCGGCATGAAGTGGCCGATGTGGCAGGCCCGGCTGGCAGCCGCCACCGAGATCGGTGCAGGCCTGATGTTCGCCGCCGGGCTGCTCACCCCGTTCGCAGCCGCGGGGATGGTCGCGCTCATGATCGTCGCCATCTGGACGGTTCATTGGACGGCCGGCTTCTTCGTGTTCCGCCCCAACCAGGGTTGGGAGTACTGCGCGTCCATCGCCGTCGTGGCGTTCGTCGTCGCACTCGCCGGACCAGGCGAATGGTCGCTCGACCATGCCCTCGGCATCCATTTCACGAATTGGTGGGGAGCCGTGATCGCGGGCATCCTTGGCGTCGGCGGCGCCCTGACCCAATTGGCCATCTGCTATCGCCCGCCGAAGGCATCGTCATGAACGTTCCCGTCCTCGACTCCCCCGCACCGCCCCGCGGCCGAACCTGGGTGAAGGTCCTGCTCGCCGCCCTCTGCGCCCTGATGGCGGCGATGTGGATCTATTACTTCTTCTTCGCCAGCGAGGAGGGCGTCTACCAGATTCAGGACCCGTCGTGGCGGGCCACCGCACAGCCGATCTGCAAGGCGGCACAGGACGAACGCAACGCGCTCGAGGACACCACGGGCGGATTCATCGAGAACCCCACGATCGAGCAGATGGCCCAGCGCGCCGCGATCGTCACCCAGGCCACCGACATCGTCGAGAAGATGCTCGACCAGATCGTTGCCATCCCGGTGAACAACGAGAAGGACCAGATCCGACTGCAGGTGTTCGACGAGAACTACCGCCTGATCATCGCCGACCGCCGCCGCTACGCCGAGAACCTCGCGAACGGCAATCTGGTTCCCTACACCGAGACCGTCGTCGGCGGCGGCCCGGTCACGAACGTCGTGCTCGACTTCACTGCCGGCGTGAAGGGCAACGAAGTCCCCGAGTGCTCACCACCCGGTGAACTCGGCGGCGAGGTCAACACCTGATCGGCCGAACCGCCGGACCAGGCCGGGTGACATGCGTCAGCCGACGCGAACCCAGCCCTCGCCCTCGACGTACCGGCGCACCACCTTGGCCGGCGAGCCCACCGCAACGCTGTAGTCGGGGATCTCGCCCGACACGACCGAGTTCGCACCGATCGTGACGTGCTTGCCGATGCGCGCGCCGGGCAACACCACGGTGCCGTGCCCCAGCCACGATCCGTCGCCGATGCTCACTGGGCGCTCGGGCTGCGTCTGCGACGAGATGGGCAGGTCGATGTCCTCGTACCCGTGGTTCTGATCGGTGATGTACACGTGATGACCGGTCCACACGTCGTCGCCGATCTCGATGCTGAAGTGACCCACGATGCCGGTGCCCTTCCCGATGAGGCAACGCGAACCGATGCGCACCACGGGGTCGCTGAGGCACTCCTGCCCGGGCACCATGCCCGCCGAGAGCGTGGCCTGCGGGCCGATCATCGTCTGCTCGCCGAGGTGGATGTAGCGCTCGTTGAAGATGGTGTTGGCGGGAAAACAGATGATGCTCCCCCGGCCGAACCGGCCGAACCGGCGGCCCGCGGCCGTGTCGGGGCCGATGGCGCCCACGCGGCCCAACCAGGCCCACGTCCGGCGGACCCATTCGCCTCCCACCCGGTGACCCGCGGCGCGCATTCGGTGAGTCAGACCTGCCGGCACGACCGGAACGCTACCCGTGGAAGCGATAGCATTTCGGCGAAAGGGCGGACACTTCCCGTGACTGATTCCACCTCGATGGCAACTGAGCAGATCCAACCCGCGCGAGTGCTCAACCACCCGGTGGCGAAGGGCTATCTGGTCCACTGCTTCACTGCGCTCGGTGCCGTGTGCGGAATGTTCGGACTGATCGCGGTCGCCGACGGGAAGGCCAAACAGGCCATCCTGTGGCTGGCGATCGCAATGGTGCTCGACGGTATCGACGGACCGGTGGCCCGGGCCTGGAGCGTGAAGGAGAACGTGCCGCGCATCGACGGCTACACGCTCGACCTCATCGTCGACTTCGTCACGTGCATCGTCATCCCGGTCGTGTTCCTGCACCAGTTCGGCATGCTGCCGGAGGGCTGGTCGCTCGTCATCGGCGCGTTCGTGCTGTTCATGTCGGCGTTGTGGATGTCGCGCACCGACCAGATGAGCGACGACCACTTCTTCAACGGCTTCCCCTGCGAGTGGAACATGGTCGTTCCCACGCTCTATCTGCTGGATGCGGGGCCGTGGGTGGTGGGCGCGGTGTGCGTCCTGCTCTCGCTCACGCAGTTGACCAACTGGAAGTTCGTCCACCCGATGCAGGTCAAGCGGTTCCGTCCGTTGACGGTCACGATGACCGTCCTGTGGTTGGGCACCGTGGTCGCGATGACCTACGACCTGCCGGACCGCAATCGGGCGGGCGCCTTTCTGCTGATCGCGTGCCCGCTGTACATCGTGGGCGTCGGCGTGTGGCGCACGCTCGGCACGAGCGACCGCCGAACGACGGTCACGTCAGCCACCCCGGCCGCGAGCCCGTCGAGCATTCACGAGTCGTGAACTCCGACGGGCGCCTGACCGACGTGCCCGGCATGAAGGTCGGCCACGCCCGACGAGTCGGGCGCGGCTGGCGCACCGGCACCACCGTCGTCCTCCTGCCCGACGGGGCGACCGTGGGCGTCGACGTGCGCGGCGGTGGCCCGGGCACCCGCGAGACGGATCTGCTCGCCCCGACGGCGACCATCGACACCGCTCATGCCGTGTGCCTGACCGGCGGGAGTGCATTCGGCCTCGCTGCCGCAGGTGGAGTGATGGAGTTCCTCGAGGAGCGGGGCATCGGGTTCCGGGTCGGTCTCGGTGACCACGACGTCGTGCCGCTCGTCCCCAGCGCCGTCATCTTCGACCTCGGACGCGGCGGGCGCTTCGCCAGCCGCCCCGATCATGACTTCGGTCGCCGCGCCGCCCGTGCCGCGCGATTCGGGGCGTTCGACGTGGGTTCCGTCGGGGCGGGGACAGGCGCCCGAGCTCGCGGCCTGCAGGGCGGCATCGGGACGGCCAGTATCACCCTTCCCAACGGTGTGATCGTGGCTGCATTGGCCGTCGTGAACGCCGCAGGATCGGTGATCGACCCCGACACCGGCCTGCCCTGGCATGCCGGAAGTCGCCGGCTCCGCCGACCGTCGGCAGCCGACCGCCAGCGACTTCGCGCACATCTCGATGCGGCGGCGCCGCCCCTGAACACGACGATCGGGGTGGTCGCCACGACCGCAGCGCTCACCAAGGCAGAGTGCACCAAGTTCGCGGCGGTCGCCCATGATGGCCTGGCCCGCGCGGTCCGACCGGTGCACAGCCTGTTGGACGGCGACACCATCTTCGGCGTGGCCAGCGGACGCGACGACATGGGCACCCTCGGCCTGCCCGACGACCCCGCCGCACCGTTTCGCCGCGAGCGCGTCACGCGGCTCAACGCCGTCCTCGAGGCCGGCGCGCGCTGCTTCGCCGCGGCGTGCACCGACGCCGTGGTGCTGGCCGACGCCACCGGCGACGACCCCTCCTACCGGGACCTTTGCCCCACTGCCTTCCCAACAGCACGCAACAGTGGCTAGCGTCGACCACGTGGAACGCCAGAAGGTCACTGTCCCCGACCTTGCTCGGATGAAGGCGCTCGAAGAGCGCATCACCATGATCACGGCGTACGACGCCACGTTCGCCCATCTGGTCGACCTCGCAGGGATCGACATGATCCTGGTCGGCGACAGCGTCGGCATGGTCGTGCAGGGCGAGGCCAACACCATTCCCGTCGAACTCGACGAGATGGCGTACCACGTACGGCTGGTGTCGCGAGCCCACCCAAAGGCACTCATCGTCGGCGACCTGCCCTTCGGCAGCTACCAGGTCAGTCCGCA
>JANMFL010000409.1:0-7286 GCA_031377945.1 Acidimicrobiaceae bacterium
CCGGACCTCTCGGTCCGGGCCACCCTTTGACGACGTGGACGACATCGACAAGGGTCGGGCGGGTGTCCAAGGCCCGCCTGATCATCACCGGCGCGGTCCGCGTCGTCCTCGGCTCAGCAGTACCTGATCAAGTCGGCCGGCACGCCGCCGGCGTTGTTGCCGTTGTCCACCACGATTTGATGGAATCCGGAACCGAGTGTGTCGAAGCCATAGGTCGCAGCACACTCCTGGCCGAGCTGGCCCAGGTGATTGCCTGCCGCGTGCGCATCGCCGACACCGGCGAGCATCACGCTCCCGATGCAGGCACAACCCATGATGACGATGTTCTTCCGCATCTTGTTCTCCTCTCGTGTTCGCCCGACGGCCGGGCAGGTCGGCATCGTGCGCTCCCGCGATTACAGATCAGCAACAGCCGGATCATCCGGAGACGAAAGGGGACATCGCACAGGGGAAGCACCAGTCACCGACGACTCGCTGTTACCGGCTTGTAACCGACGCGTTGGACGATCTCGTACGATTCGCGACACGGGAGGTGATCGATTGCGCTACGAGGTGCTCGGGGCGGTCCAGGCCCGTGTCGGCTCGGACAGGCTGGCGCTCGGCGGGACGCAACAGCGCCGTCTGCTCGCGGTGCTGTTGCTCTCGAGAGACCACGTGATCTCGCTGGATCGGCTGATCGACGCACTGTGGCCGGACGGCAACCCTCCGATGGGCGCCAGCCGAGCGATCCTCACCTACATCTCACGACTGCGCTCGTGCATCGATACTGATTCGATCACGACTGAGGGCGGCGGCTACATGCTCCGGACCGGAGCCTCGACGATCGACGCCGTCGAGTTCGAACAACTCGTGCAGCGGGCGCGAACCGCTGCGCCCGATCAGGCGTTGGGGCTCTACGGCGAGGCGGTCACGCTGTGGCGCGGACGCGCCTTTGGTGAGTTCGTCAACGAATGGTGGGCGGTCGCCGAGGCCACACGACTCGAAGAGTTGCACACAGCGGCGCGGGAGGAGCGGGCCCAAGCGTGCATCGCGATGGGCCAGGCGGGGATCGTCATCCCCGAGCTGGAGGCACTGTTCGTCGAGTTCCCGGGCCGAGACGGCATCGCCAGCGCACTGATGCAGGCGCTCGATGCCGTAGGGCGCAAGGCCGAAGCATTGCGCGTCTTCCGGGTCCATCGGACACAACTGGTCGAGCAGAGCGGCCTCGACCCTTCGAGCATGCTGATCCGCCTGGAACGTTCGATCCTGGCCGATGACGTGTCGCCGCTCGCAGCCGGCAGACCGCTGCGCGGCTACGTCCTGCACGAGGCGATCGGCCGGGGTACGCACGGCACGGTGTACGCCGCGCGGCAGCCTGGAACCGAGCGCGACGTCGCCATCAAGGTGATCAGGTCCGAACTTGCCGACTCACCAGAATTCGTACGCCGCTTCGAGCGCGAGGCGCAACTCATCGCCCGGCTCGAGCATCCTCACATCGTCCCCCTGTACGACTTCTGGCGAGAGCCGGGCGGGGCGTATCTGGTGTTCAGGCTGCTTCGCGGTGGTACGGCCGAGGAGTCGATGATCAGCGGCGGTCGCTGGTCGCTCGACACAGTCGGCCGGCTGGTGGAACAGGTCGGCAGTGCGGTCATCACCGCCCACGCGGCCGGAGTGATCCACGGTGACCTCCGTCCCTCGAACATCCTGCTCGACACCAAGGGCAACATGTTCGTCTCCGACTTCGGCATCGCGTCCGAATCGCCTGCTGGCACCGATGAAGGCGTCCAGGTCGACATCGCCGACCTCGCGACGACGGTCTGGGAGTTGCTCGCCGGATCGCCCGCAGTGATGAGCACGTGGCGAAGCTCACTGCCGTCACTCCTCGACCGGCTTCCCGAGCTGGCACCCGGTGTGGACGCGGTGCTCGGTCGGGCAACATTGCCCCGCAATCACCCGGACCGATTCGATTCGATGGCCGACTTCGTACTCGCCTGGCGCGCAACGGTCGGACCGTCGGCCGCGACGCTCGAGATCGGAGACAGGCGGCGGACGAGCTCGGACCGCCGACTCGCGGCCCGCGAACTCACCGTGCGAGCCGCATCCAACATCAACCCGTACTGCGGCTTGCGACCGTTCGCCGAATCCGACGCCCGCGACTTCTTCGGCCGGGCCGAGCTGACGGCGGCGTTGTGCGCCGCGGTCGAGCGCTCGCGGTTCGTCGCGGTCGTCGGCGCCTCCGGACTCGGGAAGAGCTCGCTCGTCCATGCCGGAATGGTGCCGATCGCCCGGGAGAGCGCGAGGCAGATCGCGTGGTTCACCCCCGGCGAGAACCCTTGGGCAGCGCTGCACGCCGCGCTCAACGAGATCGCGCTGGTCGCGCTCGACCCGCAAGATCTGTCCGGCGCAATCGGCGTCGTAGCCGAACAGTCGAGCACGGGCCTGCTGATGCTCATCGATCAGTTCGAGGAGTGCTGGACGTTGATGGCAGAACAGAAACGCGATGCCTTCATCGACCTCGTCGTCTCCTGCATCGAGACTGAAGGGGCAGCGCCGGTCAGCGTCGTGGTGACGCTGCGTGCCGACATGTACGACCGACCGCTCGTCCATCCGAGGCTCGGGCCGCTGATCGCCGACGGGACGTTTCCCGTCACACCGATGCGCGCCGCCGAGTTGGAGGAAGCGATCCGGTTGCCGGCCGCCCGTGCTCACGTCGAGTTCGCTGATGGCGTCGTGTCCTCGATGGTGACGGAGGCCGTTGCCAACCCTGCGAGCCTTCCGCTGCTGCAGTTCACGCTCTACGAGCTGTTCGAGCGCCGCGTCGACGGGATGGTCACATCAGCCGCGTACGACGCCATCGGAGGAATCGCCGGGGCGACCGCGAGCCGAGCCGAGCAGCTGTTCGACGACCTGTCACCCACGCAGCAGAACCAGGCGCGGCGGCTGTTCGGACGACTGGTCGCTCCCGGAGACGGTCTGCCCGACTCTCGTCGACGCTGCTTGCACGGCGAGCTCCCCGCGGAAGTGCTGGTCATCGCCGAGCGCTTCGTCGAGGCGCGGCTGCTCGCCGCTGACCATGATCCGGTGACGCGAGAACCGACGATCGAGCTCGCTCACGAGTCGCTGCTCACGAACTGGTCGAGGCTTGCCTCGTGGGTCGCCGATGACCGCCGCTGGCTCGCCCAGCTGCAGCATCTGAGCGTCGCAGCACGCGCGTGGGATCAATCGGACCAGGAGGGTGAAGAGCTGTACCGCGGCTCTCGGCTCGAGGCCGCACTGGAGGAGATGCCGACTCGTCGCGATGATCTCACCGACACCGAAGTGGCGTTCATCGAGGCGGGGCAGCGCGCCCGCGACATCGCTGCTGCGCGCGATCGGCGGTCCGTTCGACGGCTACGCCGTCTCCTCCTCGCTGTGGCGGTAATGCTCCTCGTCGCGATCGGGTCGGGAGCCATCGCAGTCGTCCAGCGAAGGGCGGCCGACCGCACGAGCCGTCAAGCGCGCGTCGACGCCCTCGTCGGGGAGATCGGTACTGTCCGGGCCACGCGTCGGGACACCGCCGCGCTGCTGGCGATCGAGGCATTTCGCCTCGCTGACACTCCGTCGACGCGGTCGGCGTTGTTCTCGACATTCACAACCTCGCCAGGATTCCTCGACCTCCACCGAGTCGACGGAGGAGCCGAAGATTTCGCCGGCATCGTGGTCCCTGCGTCGGGCCGCGCCTTCATCGTCGACGGTGATAATCGGTTGCGTCCGTACGACCCGGACACCGGACGCACCGGCTCACCGTTCGAGTCGGTCATCCCCGACCGGCGGACCGCGGACCTCACCGGGACGCCCGGCAACCCGGCCGCTCCACACGTGGCCTCGCTCGCCGCGAGCGCGGACGGCAGGCGCGTTGCGCAGGTCGACGGCATCCTCGAACCGTCGGGGGGCGCGACGACGACGATTGCGGTGTTCGATGCAGCCACCGGGTCGTTGGTCGCCGACCCTGTCGAATCTCACGTCTCGGCGGGGACGGCTGTACTCGATCGTTCGGGAACGCGCCTCGTCGCGTCGGGCGGATCGGATGGGTCTGTCGTGGCCGTCGACCTCACGACAGGTCGCCAGACGGGCCAACTCGATGGGCTCGCTCCGCCGGAGCAGTTGAGCAACGAGGTCTGGCGAACGGCAGGGCTCGCGTTCCTCGACGATCACACCCTCGCCGTGGGATCCGTCGCCGACGAGGTGCGGCTCGTCGACCCCTCCACGCTCGAGTCGACATCCGAGCCGATCATCGTGCCGACGAACACCACGAACACGCTCGTAGCGATCGACGACGGCAAGCGACTGTTGGGGAGCGGCCTCTATGGAATCGTCCTGATCGACGTCGTGGGCCGTTCGGTCGTCTGGTCGACGGATACCCGGGGCAGCTCCCCTGGAGCATGTTCCAAGATGACCGTCGTGCCCGAGCGGTCCACCTTCTACTGCTTCGACTCGTTCGGTCGCCTCGAGGAGCGCGACCTCCTCGGCGGATCACGTCTTCGAGAGCTCGACGCGCAGAACGGCAACGTCGGGAGCGCCTGGGCCACGAGAAACGGGAGCGAGCTGGTCGTGTTCAGCGCTGCGAGCCCGTTGGTGGCTCGGTGGCGGCTCGATGGCAGTGGCCCGGTGACCCGCCGCATCGGCGCGGATCTGGTTCCATCGCAGTACAGCCCCGATGGCCGACAGCTCATCGCCGCTGAAGCTTCGGGCATCTTCCTCAACGACTTCATTCCCGGGACCTCGGTGATCCTCGACTCAGCGACGGGCGTGACCGTCGCACCCCTCTCCCCGCTCGAATTCGGCTTCTGGGACGACGACGAGACCATCGCTGGCGTCATCCCCACCGAAGAGGGCTTCCAGCTGGCCCACTATCACCTCCGCAGTCGGCAGGTCGCACCCACCGACTACACCTTCACAGTGCAGCTCGACCGGAACATCACCAACCCCGGCCAACCCAGGGCGTGGGTCTCGACGCCGATCGGCGACAACACCTGGGAGATCTGGACGTTCGCCCGCCCGAGCGGCACGCGCATCGCTCCCACCATCACCATCGACTCGCTGATCAACATCAGCGGCAGCCCCCGTGGGCACCGACTCGCGGCGAGCACGACCACCGGCGTGGTTCTCTACGATGCCGACGACGGTGCCGAGTTGGCTCGCTTGGGCCCGCGAGACGATCTCCGCGGTGTCTTCTTCGTGACCGACGAGCTACTGGCGATCACCTCCGTGAGCGGCGAGCTGGCCCTGTACGACGCCGACACTCTGGCGAGCGTACGCAGCCTCAATGGCAGCCGGGGGTTCATCGAAGACGTTCAGGCCAGTCTCGACGGCTCGATGGTCGCCGTACGCGGAGGCGACCGCAACGTCCAGCTCATCGATGTCACCGATGCGACACCGATCGGTGGTCCGATCACGATTCCCTTCGACGAACGGCGCGGCATCGTTCTCCAGCCCGATGGCTCAGAGCTCGCTGTAGGGGGAGGCGGGAGCGCCGGAATCGCCGTCTGGGAACTCGACCCCGCCAGCTGGGTCGCCGCAGCATGCCGAGTCGCCGGCCGCAACCTCACGGTGGACGAATGGGACAGGTACATCGGGACGCTCGCGCCCTACCACGAGACATGCACGCCGTGAGGGGCGTCCGTGCCATGTAGGGCTCGAGCGAGTCGGCACTGCACTCTTCGCTGCGGGTGTATCAATTTGCGGCCACGAGACGTGGTAGCTGGTGATGGTCACCGCCGTATGGAGTCCCAGACGCAGGAAGTCGGAGCTTGCTCTCTCCGACGAAGCTTCTGGTGTCGACGCGGCATTCACCGCGTTCTACGACGCGGAGATGCTCGGCCAGGTTCGCCGGGCCACGCTGCTGATCGGTGACCAGCAGGACGCACGCGACCTCGTGCAGGACGCGTTCATCGAGGTGTTCCGACGCTGGGACGAACTGCTGGAGCCTGGCCCGTACCTCAATCGCGTGGTGCTCAACCGGTGCAGGGACCGTGCACGCAGCGTCGCCCGCCGCGGCGGCCCATCCGACGCCATCGCGGACCTCCGAACCGCCGAGGACGCGAGGGACGACGACGAGCTCTGGGAGTCGCTGAGCCTGCTGCCCTTCAACCATCGCGCCGCATTGGTGCTCCGCTACCACTACGAGCTGACGACGAACGAGATCGCCACGGCACTGGGATGCCGTCCGGGCTCGGTCGGGCCGTGGATCGATCGAGGGCTTCGACAGCTGAGGGCGGCACTGGCATGAACGACCTGGAACTCCGACTGGTCGACGTGTTGGCGCGCAAGGCGGCCGAGGTCGACGGGCAGCCACTCGACGACCCCGGTGCCGATGCCATCATCACCAGTCGAGGGCGCAGCGACCTGCGCCTGTCGGACGAGCACCGCCGCCCGATGTGGCATCTCGTCGCTGCGGCCGCCGCCATCGTCGCCATCGTCGTCGCTGCCGCCCTCGTGGGTGGCAGGGCGAACGGCCCGACCGTCCCCGTCACTCCGCCCGACGTGAGCACGAGCGTCACCACCGTCTCCGGGGCACACCCGACGGGCACCGAGATCCCGTTGAAGGCGCTCCCGGCGCCCGAGGAGTTCGCACGTGCACGCCGACTCGACACACCATCGGGAACAGAGGTCGCGCACCACGTGCGGGCTTTCGAGGCCGGCGGTGTGCAATGGGTCGTGTACGACACCGTCAACGTCTGGACGGACGGAATCGGTACGTCGACGACCCTGGCCGCCGAGAACGGCGTCGAAGCGAGCGAGGGGCGCCAACCGATCTGTTGCACGGGGATCGACGCGGAGGGACGCCAGTGGCAGATGTACCACGGCCTGCCGGCGGACATCGCCTTCGCGGTCGTCGAGGTGCAGGGCGTCGACTACTGGCAGCGACCCGTGGAGGGTGTCGTGATCCTGCCAGCTGACGACGGCCCGAACCGGGTGCCGCTTCCTCCCTCCCTGCTCGATGCGGCTGAGAATGTGATCCCACCCCAAGTGCCATGGGGTTCGCAGATCGCCATGGACCCGTCGTTCCGACCCAACACCGGAACCACCAGGGCGCCGTTCCCGCTGCCAGTGGATCTCGACTTCGTCACGTCGATGGCGGCGTGCCTGCAGGACAGCGCCTTCGACATCTTCGCTGTCGACAGCGCGACCGATCAGGTGTGGGACGCCTGCTTCGCGTCGGCATTGAAGGACTGGCAACGCGCCGTCGCTGCGATCGCCACGACCACGACGGCAGAGCCGTGAACGCCCATACGGACACGAGCCGTCGGCCGCCAGTGACACAACCG
>JANMFL010000439.1:0-1724 GCA_031377945.1 Acidimicrobiaceae bacterium
TCGGTGTACACCGCATCGACGTTCATCGCCGGGATCGTCGTCGCGATGATGGTCATGCCCATCCAGTGCGTCGTCATGCGCGAGGTCTTCTCGCAGGTACCGCCCGGCGAGCGCGAGGGTGCGTTCGCGCTCGGCTCGACGCGCTGGGGAATGATCCGCGTGGTGACGCTGCCCTTCGGAGCCGGCGGCATGATCGGCGGCACGATGCTCGGGCTCGGCCGGGCGCTCGGCGAGACCATCGCCGTGCTCCTCATCATCTCGCCCCGGTTCGACATCAACTTCCACATCCTCGAAGCGGGCGCCAACTCGGTGTCGAGTCTCATCGCACTCCGCTACACCGAGGCTTCCGGCTTCGGCCTGTCCGCATTGATGGCTGCAGGTCTTGCACTCTTCGCAGTCACGCTCGTCGTCAACTTCACGGCCTCGTGGTTCATCGCCAGGTCCCGGTCCGGAGCGAGCAGCGAAGCATGACCTCCACGCTCGACTCGACGGGGCAGGTCGATGAACGACGCCCGAACCACGTCGCGACGCCGGCCGCCGTGCCCTCGATGACCCGCACGTTCCTTCCGGAACGTCCGACCGCGCGCGCAGCAGCACCGCAGCGTCGCGCGATCGGAAAGGTCTCGCGCCGCGACGTGCTCGACGTGGTCGGTGCAGCGGTCAGCGCGGGCTGCACGACGGCCCTGATCTTCGGCACGCTCACCCCGCTCCACGGCAAGTTCGGCTTCGTCCTTGTCGCGATCGCCGTCTTCCTCGTCACCTACACCGCCCTGGTGTCGTTGCACGACGACCGGCCCGCCGTGCTCGACCGGACGATGTCGGTGTTGATGACCCTCGCCGCGCTGTCGGCGCTCGTGGCGCTCGCCTCGGTGATCGTGTTCGTGATCTATCGCGGCTGGGACGCGCTGACCACGAGCAACTTCTACGTGGAGGATCTCAGCGTCACCGGCCCGCAGGAGCCGCTCTCGTCGGGCGGCATCTTCCACGCGATCGTCGGCACGCTCATCATGACCGCGATCGCACTGATCATCACCGTGCCGCTCGGCGTGGCGTGCGCGGTGTATCTCAACGAGTCGCGCAGCCGCATGGCGACGCTGGTCCGCACGGTCGTGACGGCCATGACGGCGCTGCCGTCCATCCTCGCCGGTCTGTTCATCTTCGCGACGTGGATCCTGGTGCTCGGCTTCGAGCGCTCCGGTCTCGCCGCAGCGATCGCGATGAGCATCATGATGCTCCCGATCATCATTCGTTCGGCCGACGTGGTGCTGCGACTGGTGCCCGGCAACCTGCGCGAGGCGTCGGCCGCACTCGGAGCGCCGCAGTGGCGAACCGTGTGGCACGTGGTGCTGCCGACGGCGCGCTCGGGCCTCACCACGTCGGTCATCCTCGGTCTCGCTCGCGGCATCGGCGAGACCGCGCCGGTGCTGCTGACCGCCGGCTATGCGACGTCGCTGAACGTGAACCCGACCACCAACCCGATGGTGTCGCTGCCGCTCGCCGCGTACGAACTGGTCAAGTCGCCCCAGGAGACCCTCATCGCCCGCGGCTTCGGCGCCGCTGCAGTGCTGATGATCCTGGTCCTGATCCTGTTCACGCTCGCCCGCGTGCTCGGTGGCCGTCCCGCGGGTCGGCTGTCGAAGCGGCAGGTCAAGCGTGCTCGTGCCCGCTCGAAGGAAGACCTCGAACGCATCGAGTCGCCTCGAGCCGTTCCTCCCGAGGTGACC
>JANMFL010000440.1:0-4727 GCA_031377945.1 Acidimicrobiaceae bacterium
GCGGACCGAACAGCAGGGTCTCGCTCACAGCCCGGCCAACGGGTCGTCACGCAGGTACGCGGGCAACGCGAGGAACCGGTCGTAGCGCACCTCGATCACCTTGCTCATCTGCCAGAACGCCTCGACCGACAGATGCGCACACCCCTCGGCGTGATACCAGTCCTGCCGAGTGGGCAGGGTGGTGATGAGCAGCGGATCGTGCACCGGCACCGGTCGAAGCCGCGGTGGGCTGGGCGCTCAGGTTTCTGCGGGCTCGTTGATGGCAGGATCGCGTTCCCAGCCCTCGTTCTGCAGCACGAGCTGCTCGATCGCCACGGCGTTGGCGTTTGCGTCGAGCTCTGCGATGGCCGTGTACTCGGAGACCCAGCAACGGAACACGTTGAAGGCGATCGCCACGTTGCCCTGCTCGTCGAGCAGTTCGATCCTGACGTCCTTGCGCAGGTTCTTCAGCGACATCGCAGCGTCCCCTGCCAGGTTGTGCGCGAGGTTCGCCCACGCCTCGAACGCGGTGTCGTGGGTGACGCCGCGCTCGAACGTGATCGGGTCGTACCTCCAGGGGCCCGGCGCGAGGTGGGCGGCACTGTTGTCGCCACCCTCGCGATGCGCGACCGGCACGGTGGAGCGGCGCAGCCCACTCACCTTGGACACACCAGCCACGTGGCGGCCGTCCCACGTGACACGGAACTTGAAGTTCCGGTAAGGGTCCACACGAGATGGGTTGACGGTGAACGGTGGCATGGAGCGACCTCCTCGGTGTCGTCGGATGCGACCCGGAGAACGCTAGTGACGTAGTGCCAGGCCGCCAAGGCCGAAGCCCGTCAGGCCGCAGCGGCCGCTTCGGCACGGTCGCCTCGCGATGCCTGCGATCATTCACGTGCCCGGAAGAAGACCTGTCGAGGTGTATCAATTCGGGCTGCTCGAACGTCGAACTGGGGGATGATCACGATTGCGGATCGCTCGAGGCGCAAGAAGGGCGACGCAGCCTTGACGATCGTGCCGCCACTGCCGGACACCTCCGGCAACTTCACCACGTTCTACGAGGGCGAGTTGGCGGGGCAGGTCCGCCGGGCGACATTGCTCGTGGGTGATTGCAACGATGCACGAGACCTCGTCCACGACGCGTTCGTCGAGGTGTATCGGCGATGGGATGACCTGGACGCGCCCGGTGCCTACCTGAACACGGTGGTGCTCAATCGGTGCCGCGACAGGGCGCGCCGAGTGGCTCGTCAGAATCGTGTCGTGGTCGAAACCCCTCAGGTGGCTGTCGAGGAGCTCGACGACGAAGCGCTGTGGACGGCACTGCAACAGCTGCCCTTCAACCATCGAGCAGCGCTCGTCCTACGTTTCCATCACCAGATGACGACCGCAGAGATCGCAGCCGCATTGGGTTGCCAACCCGGCTCGGTGGGTCCGTGGATCGAACGCGGACTGCGACAACTACGGAAGGACCTGGCATGAACGACCTCGAGTCGAGGCTCGCAGGGTTGCTGGACCGCAAGGCCGCGGATGCCGACGTTGCACCCATCAAGGGGTTTGGTGACTCGCCGTTGACCACCGACCGTCCGGAGATCATCGAGACACGAACGTGGAACACGCCACGATGGAACCGAGTCGCGCTCGGCGCGGCGGCGGCCGTCATCGTCGTCGTCGCCGTCTCCGTCGTCGCGGTGGTCGGACAGCGCGCAGAGCGTTCCGTGAGCCCGACGCCCGACACCGACGTCGAACAGACATCCCCGACGTCGGCTGCGACCGTGACCGCCCTGCCCACGCGATCACCGGCGGAGATCAAAGCAGGTTTGGTAGTTGAACTTGCGACGGCGAGTGCGTCCGACACCCTTGGCGCGTGGACAGGACGGTTCAACAACGACGGCTCGACACGGTTCGCCCATCGCGTGCGAGGGTTCACGTCGGGCGCACTGAAGTGGACCGTTGCCGACTACGCGGAGCCAGGGGTGCAAGGGATCCAGCAGGGCACCATGTTGATGACGCCGTTCGGTGATGTCACTGCGAACTCGACGAATCCGGTGTGCTGCGGGAGCAACGGGGACAGTGACAGCTGGGTGCTGTTCCATGACCTGCCCGCGACGGTCGAGTATCTGACGTTCGAGAGCGGTACGCGCTGGCAACGTCCTGTTGAGGGAGTGGCAATCGTGCCCGCTACGGATGTGACGTTCTACGACGCCTCCGGACGACCGCTCAACCTGCTACTCCCTACTCCTGAGCAGTTCGACGTCGCAGCGGCCGTGTCGCATTCGACGTCGTTCGAGCAGGTGATCAACGCGTCGACGTCGCGATGTCTGGCAGACGCCGGCTTCGACATTTATGCCACTGACGCTTCCAGCCTCCAGCAATGGACGACGTGCCTGCAGGACGCGATCGGCGCGGCGACGACAGCGGGCGCGACCTCCGAATCGCTGCCGGCACCCTGACCCGACCCCTTCACGGCCACAACCGAAAAGGAGGCGCTGATGCGCACGATGAACAAGGTGTCGATCGCCTGCGCCGCGATCGCACTGGCAACGCAGAGCTGCAGCACGAGCGAGGGCTCATCCGCCGTTGGCGTCTCCGACAGTGCGACGACCGTCGCTGCGCCTGTCGACACCAAGGTCGCGGGGACGACGGCTGCCGAGCCAGCGGGCCTCGCGGAGGGCACCTATCAAACCGCCTCCCTGACGGTTGACCAGCTGGCGGCGGGGGCCGTTGCTGCCGGGTACACACAGCCCGAAATCGATGCGTTCTTCTCCGGGGACTGGGTGACGAACTCGGTGATCTTCGCGATCCGGCTCTCCGCCGGCGGCTACATCCTGACGTGCGCAGCCGACGGTGGACCGGAGAAAGGATGCGACCACGGCGGTTACAAGGTGATCGACGACCACACGATGAGCTTCAGCACTGATTGCACGATGACCTTCGATTACATCCTTCATGGCGATCAACTCAGCTTGAGCATCGTCGGCGACACGTGCCCGGCCGGAGATCTCGCCTTCCACACGATGCTCTACGAATTGGCTCCCTACGACAAGATCGACGGCGAATCCTCTGGCACCGCCGGCGGCCCATCAGGTTCGACGTGGTACGTCTCCAGGACGTTCAAGGTGCCATTCACCGTCACCTTGCCCGACTGGCTGGAGGCGGCGGCGGATGCCGACGAGCCGAACCTCGTCACCTGGGAGGATGCCCAGAGCGGGCTGAAGGTCAGAGTGCTGCGACCGGTCGACATCTACGCGCCGGGCAGTACCAGCACCACCCCGCCACCCGAGGACTATCTCGCCTACCTGCGCGCGCAGAGCGATCACGGCGCCCACTTCACCGACGTCGTCGAGACGACGATCGGTGGCAATCCGGTGACCTTCCTGACTGCGACCACCGACACCAGCCTCGACGGCTCACTCGGTTGCCAGCGGGAGGCCATGGCCGCCGCTGACTGCTGGGGTCTGCAACCGGATCTGATTCTGCGCATCGCGGTGATCACGGCCGGCGACACGACGGTGCTCGTGTGGCTGCGCGGCAACGCGTTCGCCACCGACGAGTTCACGGCGCACCTCGAGTCGTTCGAGCAGATGGTCGCCAGCGTCCGATTCTGACTGCCTGGTCACCATGGCCCCCTCGTCGCTGAGGACGAGGACGTCCACGACCGCCCGATACCGCCACGCCGCGTTCGGGCTGGGCATTCACCTCTGCATCGGCTCGAACCTGGCCCGCCTCGAACTGTCGCACGCTGAGACCTGTGCGGCCAAGATCGGCGATCCGGGCGCGCCCAGAAGCAGACGTCGACTTCCGGGCATGCCCAGAACATCGACGCCGTGGGGCCTGCCCGTCGAGCCGATCAGAACGCGTCGTCGGGCAGGGGTCGCATCCACTTGGTGGCTGCCGCGCCCGCGGCCTTGCCGGCCTCGACTGCTGCGTCGACGTCCGCGCTCGTCCACCACTGGGCCAGGAATGCGGCGATGAATGCGTCGCCACATCCGACCGTGGTCCCGTCCACCGGTACTCGCTGCACCGGGATGAACCGCTCCTCGCGCGCCGATGGTCGGCCGTCGAGCAGCAGCACGCCATCGGCGCCCAGCGTCACCACCACCAACTTGCCCTGGTCGAACGCGACGTCACGCACGCCGCGCACGACCTCGTCGTCGGCCGCTCCGGGCCAGCCGATGAACCCCATCGTCAGCCACTGCATCGTCCTGGCAAAACGCTCGGTGGTGTAGTGGCGGAAGCTCAGGAAGTCGCCCGACACCTCGACGCCGTCCAGCACGCCCGCCGCGCCGAGTCGCTCGACCTCGTCGGCCACGGCGTCGACCAGCACGCAGTGCATCCGGCCGGCGGCACGGATGACCGACTCCTCGTCGGTCGTCACGCGGAAGCCGCCCCACACGCCCTCGACGAAGTTGTCCATCCACGGCTGACGGTCGGCACGCATGACGATGTCGATCGACGCCGACGTCCCCGGCATCACCAGCGACGGCAGCGCCGCGATGCCGTGTCGCTGAAGGAACGTCTGGAACAGCTCGGCGTGGTCGTCGCCGATGCGGCTGAGCAACCGGAACGGCACACCCCGCTGCGCCCAGTGGTATGCCATGTTCAACGCGCCGCCACCGGGCAGGTCGCGCTGCTCGTCGAGGTAGCGGTCCACGCTGAGCGGACCGAACAGCAGGGTCTCGCTCACAGCCCGGCCAACGGGTCGTCACGCAGGTACGCGGGCAACGCGAGGAACCGGTCGTAGCGCACCT
>JANMFL010000443.1:0-4697 GCA_031377945.1 Acidimicrobiaceae bacterium
GCGGACCGAACAGCAGGGTCTCGCTCACAGCCCGGCCAACGGGTCGTCACGCAGGTACGCGGGCAACGCGAGGAACCGGTCGTAGCGCACCTCGATCACCTTGCTCATCTGCCAGAACGCCTCGACCGACAGATGCGCACAACCCTCGGCGTGATACCAGTCCTGCCGAGTGGGCAGGGTGGTGATGAGCAGCGGATCGTGCACCGGCACCAGCGCCGGGTTCAACGCGTACCCGGGCGAACCGGTGTCGCGGATCTGCAACAGCCCGTTTCCCTGAAAACCCTTCGCCCTCGGCGCTTGGTGGGTGAGGCCGGTCCGTAGGTCGACCAGATCGACCGACTCGCCCGCGCCATCGGCCACCACCGACGGCCACGACGGGTCGTCGGCCAACTCGGCGATCACCCGTCGCACCGAGATGTCCTGATAGTGGTTCATCGCCGTGTGCGGCTGCTCGTACTCGTCGTCGAACACGTTCGTCGGGTTGTCGTCGTACACGTTGCCCGCCTCGGTGGTGAGCAGCGCCACCAGCGCTGGCCGGTCGCGCAGGAAGCGTCGATACGCCTCCTCGTACTCGGCGATCGCCTCGTCGAACCCCACCACCTGGCCGCGCACCACGTGCGCGTACCGCCACCCGTCGGCACCGAACCGTTCGGTGAGCACGGTCGCCCGCCGCGCCTTGTCGATGCCCGCGTAACCGGGCACGCCGATGGGCGCCCACACCTGCGCGGCGAGCGCATCGGCAGCAGATCCGGACGGGGGCCAACGGTCGAGCATGACCGGAAACTACCGGCTGGCACGAGTGGCCACCCCCGACGGTGCATGCGACCATCACGCCATGCACCTGCCACGCACGTTCGAACTCTCCAGCGACGCACGGGCCGCCGTCGCACAGCTGGTGGGGATCATGAGCGACCAGGTGATTGAGGGCGCCGACCACGCCCGCTGGGAGTACGAGGAACTGATGCGGCTCGAGCACCGCTTCGCCGTGACGATCGGCGTCGACGACGTCGGCCGTGGCCCCAGCGAGAGCGCGGTCGTCACCGTCGGCATGGAAGACGTCGCGTTGCTGCTCGACGGGATGGCCTACACCGAGGTGATGTCGGCCGAGTTCGCGTGGATCGACATGGTCCGCTGGACCACCGACTTCATCACCACCGAACTGCGCGAGCACTGGACCGAGGACGAATGGCGCGAGTTCACCGCCGCGGGGAGTCGGCGCTTCGGTTGGTGAGCCGCGGACGGCCGTCCTTCAGGAGTACGCCAGCGCGAGCTCCATTGCTTCGTCGGTGAAGCAGTCGTCGGGGAACACCTCGGGCCCGACCAGCGAGCACGCCCGGATCGAGAAGATGCGCGAGTCGGAGCCCATCAGTTGCGCACCCCGCTCGCGTCGGTCGCGGCCCTCCGGGGTGAAGGTGCACTCGAGTTCCGTGGTGAGGTGGGCAGACATCCTGAGCCGGCGGAGGCGCTCCATGCGCTCCTCGGCGTAGGGGCGGAATGCGTCCGTCGACCAGTCGTCGCTCTCCAGCAGCGTCTCACCGACGATGCGCACGTCGCGCAGGGCGATGCTCAGCCCGCAGCCGATCATGGGGTCGTTCCATCCCGCGGCATCACCGATGAGCACCGCGCCGTCGGCCGCCGGCGTGTCGGTCCACGTGTCGGTCCCTTGGAAGTACCCGCAGGGACCGGCGGGGACCGCGGTGGCAAGCGTCTCGCTGTTCGGCACGCACGACAGACGGAAGCCCTCGAGCATGTGGCGGGCCCGGTCGGGTCCGGACGTGCGGTCGGAGGGCATGCGCGCGTCGTAGAGCCGCACGTAACCGTTGGGACGAGGGAATGCCAGGAAGTGCCGGTCGCCCTCCGTGCCGATCATGGCCGCGTCCTCGAACCAGTCGTCGGTGCGCACGAGCATTCCGCCCAGCACCACCTGGGACTCGACGCCGTCGAGCTCGATCCCGAGCGCCCGCCGCACGGACGACTGACGCCCGTCGGCGCCGACGATCAACCGACACTCGGCCTCGTCGGCCGTTCCGTCGACCGTCCACCGAACGCGCGGCGACAGCCCCGCCGTGATCTCGACCGCATCGACGCCGCGAACGACGGTGGCGCCGCAGGTGCCGGCGTGAACGTTGAGCGCGTCGCTGGCCTCCGGATGACCGACGCAGAATGCACCAGGTGCGCCACCGGGGAGCGCCGTCAGGTCGATGGCTGTCGCCTCGGCCTGGGCCGGGTCGACCAGCTCGTCGTACCGGATCATCGACCGGCACCAGCCACCACCGGCGTCGAGCAGCACCTGGTCGACGCCGATGCGAAGCATCTCGGCAGCGCCCCAAGGCTGCATGTACTCGCCACGCACGCGGTCCTTGAACTCGCGCACCCGCTCGAGCACCAACACGTCGACACCGGCGCTGGCGAGCATGGCACCCAGTGCCCCGCCGGCAATGCCGCCTCCTACGATCACCACGTCGTGTCGAGTCACGCTGCCTCCACTCGTTCCTCGACCGACGTCACTTCGCCAGTGCGGCAGGACGGTCGGCGGGGTCCTTGTCGATCGGAGGAGTCCACGCTTTGTAGGGGAGATCGGTGCCGATCACGACACGGACATTGCTGCCCGCGAGTGTCCGGTGCAGCCATCCGGCAGAGTTGCTGATTCGGCATCCCGGCTGCACCTGGGTCACCGTGCCGTGCTCGTCGGCGAACGAACCCGAGCCGGAGATCACCCACGCGACAGCGGCGAACTCGTGCCAGTGGAGTGACTCGTCCTCGTCGTGGACGTCGGTGAATGCCAAACCGTGCCAGCCCATCGCCGCAACCTGTTCGAGCGCTTCTTCCTCGGTGATCGGTGCGCCGGTGGTGAACTCGTACGTCATTTCCGTCTCCCTCGTTGAAGCCGCCGCAGGCGCCGAATGCTGCACTGCCGGCGGGCATCTTTGCGTTCATGCTTCCATAGGCGGCCGCAGGGCGTTGACGGTGGGGCGAGGGTCCAGTTCGTCGCGACGCCACAACACGAGCAGGATCGCCCCGGCGACCGCCGCCGACAGGACCGCGCCGACCATGTCGCGGGGCGTCTGGAAGACGGCCTTCAAGGTGACCAGGTGCACCAGGGAACCGACGAAGACCCACATCCAGACGCGCGAGCGAACGACCGCCATGGCGTGCGCGAGGAAGAGGACGTTCCACAGCACGTGCCCGCTGAAGGGCCACTCGAGCGCCAGTGCCACGACGCTGAGCGGCGTGATCGCGATGAACGTGACCCACCAGGCCCGTGTCATGGAGGAACGGAACTGGAGGACGTAGGGAATGCCGACACCGAACAGCGGGAACGCGTACAGGTAGAGGGCGACGCCTTGGGTGATGAGTGGGAGCATCGCGACACCGGCGACCACCATGGCGATCGCCACGGTCCGCCAGCGCGGCCCGTCATCCGGCTCGGACACCGCGGCGGTGTGTGCCTGCGAACCCACGGGCTCAGGGCGCCAGCGCGGCATCGACGGCAGCGAGCGCGTGGAGACGGGTCGTGGCGTAGTACGGGACCGACACGTGCTGGGGTTGCACCAGCAGCTCGATCTCGGTGCACCCGGCGATGATGCCCTGGCAGCCACGTTCGACGAGGTGGTCGATGGTGGTGAGGTAGCGCTCGCGGGACTCGTCGCGCACCACACCGCGCACCAGCTCGTCGTAGATCACATCGTGGATGACCGTCCGTTCGTTCTCGTCGGGGATCTCCACATGGATGCCGTGCAACTGCTCCATGCGCTCGCGGTAGAACGGGCGCTCCATCGTGTACCGGGTGCCCAGCAAGCCCACCCTGCGGATCCCGTCACGGCTGATCGCAGCCGCAGTGGCATCGACGATGTGCAGCACCGGCACGTCGGTGGCTGTCTCGATCGCCTCGAACACCTGATGCATCGTGTTGGTGCACAACACCAGCAGCTCCGCCCCCGCCCCGGCGAGCGCGCGAGCGGCGTCGGCCAGGAGCCGTCCTGCGGCATCCCAGTCGTCGCGTTGCTGCAACGCCTCGACCTCGGCGAAGTCGAACGAGCGGATCACCAGGTCAGCCGAGTGCACCCCGCCCAAACGGGCACGCACCGCCTCGTTGATGATGCGCTCGTACTCGATCGACGACTCCCAGCTCATCCCACCGAGCAGACCAATGCATCTCATCGATCGTCAGCGTACGGCAGCGCCGAAGCGGACCTGATGTGCACGAGCTTGCGGCCACATCGGCTGCTGCGCCAGCTCGCCGGTGAGCGCGCTCAGATCACCCCGGCCCACATCTCGCGCTCGTCGGGATTCGTAGTCGCTCCGGTCAACTGCCGGGTCCTACGCAGCGTTCGGTGGCAGGACGTGCCGCAACATCTCGGCACCACGGCGACCGACCATGTCGGGCTGGGCGAGGCGTTGCCACGCGTCAGCCACGGTGAACAGGCCCCGCTCGAGGCAATCCTGCACGCACTCGAGCAGGTCGAGTTGTGTCATGTCGGGAGCGCAGTCGATGACCGTTCGCAACGGCGTCGTGACCCGGATGCCCTTGTGGACCGTGATGTCGGAGTCGGGGACGTCGTCGCGATGGATGATGACCTCCTGGTCGCCCATCATCATCCGCTCGGTGAGCAGGCCGTTGCCGTCGACACCGAGCGGTTCGACGACCGCCGGCGCTCTCAACCAGTCGTCGTCCTCGTCGTCATCATCGTCGTCGT
>JANMFL010000484.1:0-6297 GCA_031377945.1 Acidimicrobiaceae bacterium
GGTTGATGACCACGTCGACGTCGGCATCGCGGATGCGCTCGACCACCTCGGCGTAGTACTCGGTCTTGCGGCTGCCGAGGCCCGTCTCGGGCTCGCGTACATGGCAGTGCACCACGGCGGCCCCGGCCTTCGCCGCGGCGATGCCGAGTTGGCGATCTGTTCCGGCGTCACCGGCACGTGGGGGCTCTTGTGGGCGGTGACGCCCGATCCCGTGACCGCACACGTGATGAACACGTCCCAATTCATTGCTGCCCCTTTCGTCGCCGACGTTTCCTGAATGGTCGGTCAACAGCGGCGAGCGTACACCTGACAAGCTGGGGTCATGAAGACGCCCGTCACCCGCACTCGTCCGACCGCGGCCAGCCGCGAGGGCGTGACCAGCGACAACTGGATCGACGCCCCGTACAACCGGTGGGGCTTCCGGCACGTGCGCGAATTGACTCGCACGGCCCGCATCCGTCGCGGCGTCGGGCCGGTGTGGCAGCTGCCCGAGCGGGGCGGATCGCTCCGCGATCTCGTCGTGCTGTTCGAGCACGAGCAGTACCTGCTGGCCGAAGCGCTCGACGCCGCGTACAGCGACGCGTTCGTCGTCACGAACGACGGCGAGATCGTGTACGAGTGGTACGCCGAGGGCGTCGGAGACGACGACACCCACCTGCTGATGTCGGTGTCGAAGTCGCTCACGGCCACGCTGATCGGAGTGCTGGTCGGTGAGGGTCGTCTCGATCCTGCGGCGCGTGCCGACGCCTACGCACCGCAACTCCTCGGCACCGCGTGGGAAGGCGCCACGGTGCAGCATCTGCTCGACATGTCGGCGGGTGTCGAGTTCGACGAGTCCGACTACGACAACCCCGAGTCGGCCGGTTGCCTGCTCGAGCCGATCTCCGGCTACACGACGCATCGCCGAGCCGACCTGCCGCCCGACACCATCGCCTGGGCGGTCCAACTGCCCGCGCAGGGCGAGCACGGCGATCGGTTCGAGTATCGGTCGATCATCACCGACATGCTCGCGCTCGTCGCCGAGCAGGTGACGGGGGAGCGCTTCGCCGACCTGTTCAGCGACCGCATCTGGAGCCGCCTCGGTGCCGAGCACGATGCCGACCTCATCGTCGACGCGGCGGGCTTTCCGACGGTCGAGGGAGGCATGTGCGTGACGCCTCGCGACTTCGCCCGCTTCGGACAGATGATCCTGCAACGCGGCATGGTGGGAGGCGCCCAGGTGGTGCCCGCGTCGTGGACCGACCGGGTGCTCGATGCCGACCCGGCGCTCATCGGCCACTTCCGCGCCGGCGCAGCGGCCGACCCTGCTCACCCCGACGCGTACTACCACGATTGCTGGTGGGTGCTCGACGCGGCCAAGGGTCGCTACGCGGGGCATGGCATCAACGGCCAGCACCTGTGGATCGATCGCAGCACGGGCACGGTGATCGCGCACCACAGCACCTGGCCGGGCCGCATGGACGACGACCTTCGCCAGCTCGGTGGGACCATCGCCCTCGCCGTGCTCGATTCGTTCGCTGGGTAGCGTCGTTGCGTGGCGTCATGGCGCGGTGAGATCGACATCCCTGCGCCGGAGGTCCATCGGCTGACGGCGGTGCTGCCGCTCGTGCTGGAACGAGCGCGCGCATTGCGCGTGGCCGACGGCACCCTGCTCGACCCGTGGAACGGCGATTCGCTGCTGGATCTGCACGTGGTGGAGGGCGCACACCCGTCGGTGGGCGCCCGCTACGAGGGCACGTACCGCAGCGTCGGCCCAGATCAGGGTGAACCGGATCAGACTGGGGTCGACACCGCCGCGGAGGAATGGCCCGCCGAGGTCGCCCACGAGTGGGTGGCCACGCTCGAGGCCGACGACGCGCAGGCGGCGCGGGTCACGATCGTCGACGGTGTCGGCACCGCCGACGAGATCAGCCTGACGGTCGAGCTGCCGATGCCGACCCGGCCCACGGAGGTGCGCTTCGTGGTCCTCCTCCCCATCTCGCCCGACGGCTTCATGGCCGGCGCCGTGCAGACGGACGGCACCGTGTCGTGGGAGGCCCTCGCAGCTCCCGGCGACGGCGTGCGTCGGCTGGCGACGGTGCAGATCGGACATCCGCGGTTCCGTGCTGGCATCGTCGTCGATGCCGAACCGATGGGCGCGGCGTGGCGGGTCTCGGCCGACGGCTTCGTCAGCGGGCGCGGGATGTCGCGGCCGTTGTTCGCAGTGATGATGTTCTTCGTCGCCAAGAAGATGCGACCGGTGCTCGACCACCGCTTCGCTGAACTCGTCGAACCGATCGAGCAGTGGAACGAGTTGTGCCGGACACACCCCTCCGACGCCGATCTCGCCGACGCCCTGATCGACCGCTGGCTCGACCACGTCCGCCGGAACTGACCCGAGGTTTTCCTGCAGCGAGCGCCCGACCGAGGGTTCCCGACAACCCCGGTGCTGTCGCGTTGCCTCCGTTGGGACGCGGCTGTCGGAAAACCTCGGGCTGATTGACGATGCTGATGGTCAGTGGCGGAGTTCGTCGGCGGTGCGCTGCACGGCGGTGACGATCTTGGCGTAGCCCGTGCAGCGGCACAGGTTGCCACTGAGACCGATACGGACCTCTTCCTCGGTCGGCGAGGGGTTGCGCTCGAGCAACGCCGTGGCACTGAGCAGCATGCCGGGGGTGCAGAACCCGCACTGCACGCCGCCCGCCTCCAGGATGTTCCGCTGCAGCGGGTGCATCTCGTCGCCCTGCTGCAAGCCCTCCACCGTGGTCACCGACCGACCCTGCGCCTGCGCGGCGAGGAAGCTGCACGAATTCACCGGCTGACCGTCGAGCAGCACCATGCAGGCGCCGCACTCGCAGTCGTCGCAGCCCTCCTTGGTGCCGGTGAGGCCGATCTCGGTGCGGATGACGCTGAGCAGGTTGCGGCCCTGTTCGGCCACGACGGGGTAGTCGACGCCGTTGACGTGAAGGGTGTAGCCGATGGGGTCGCTCATGATGCAGCTCCGATGCCGATCGCGCGGTTGACAGGGACGGACACTGGTTCGCCGGCAGCGCGCCGGGCCGCGGCTTCGACGGCTCGCCGGGCCATGACGCCGACGGTGTGGCGCCGGTAGGCGTCGCTGGCGCGGACGTCGCTGATGGGACGGGCCTGTTCGGCCGCTGCCGCCTGCGCCGCGGCGGCGACGTCGGCGACACTGCCACCGGACAGGCCGGTGACCTCGATGATGGTGGGTGCGACCGCGGTGAGTGCGACGCGAACCGCAGTGACGGCCCCGTTGTCGTCGAGGGTGACCGAGGCGGCGGCGCCGACGACGGCGATCTCCATCGACCGGCGGTACTCGAGACGCAGGTAAGCGCTGTTGCTCCGCTGCGCCGGGGCCGGGATGTGGATGGCCACGCACAACTCGTCCGGTTCGGTGCTGCATCGACCGGGGCCGGTCCACAGCTCGGCGACGGCGACGCGACGGGTGCCGCGCAGCGAACGCAGTTCGACGTCTGCTCCGAGGACCACGAGCGGCGATCCCGTGTCCATCGCGGGTGAGGCGTTCATCACGTTGCCGCCGAGCGTGCCGACGTTGCGGGTGGACGGCGACCCGACCAGGGCACTGCCGTCGGCCAACGCGGCGTACACCGTGGACAGCACCGGGTGGTGCTCGATGGTGTGGTGGTTCACCCCAGCTCCGATGACGGCCCCGGCATCGGTGACCGTGCACGACTCGAGTTCGGCGATGCGATCGATCGCCACCAGATCGCCTGGGAGCGGAGCCTTGCCGTGGCGGGCGCCGACCACCAGGTCGCTGCCCCCGGCGACGGGCCGAGCGCCTGCGGCAAGTGCCGTCAGCGCGTCGTCGATGGTGTGGGCGATGGTGAAGCTCACGCTGCACCGCCTTCCTGGTTGAGTGCGGTCCACACTCGCTCGGCCGTCATGGGCAGTTGGCGGATCGGTGTACCGACGAGTTTGGCGAGCGCGTTCGAGATGGCGGCAGCCGTGGCGACGTTCGGTGCCTCGGCCAAGCCCTTCGCGCCCCGGGGTCCGGCGTTCGGCGTGTTGATCTGCACGAAGTGGATGTCGATCGGGGGTGCGTCGGCGCACGTCTGCAGCTTGTACTCCAGCAACGCAGCGTTGCGTTGCTTGCCATCGTCGTCGTACCGGGTGCCTTCGGTGAGCGCCTGACCGATGCCCATCAGCACCCCGCCCTCCACCTGGCCGGTCGCTCCGATGGGGTTGATGATCGTGCCCGAGTCGTGCGCGGTACTGACGTGCAGCACGCGGGCGACGCCGGTGTCGCGGTCGAGCTTGACGCGCACGGCGTGGCACGAGAACTGCGGCGCGACCCAGGCGGTCATGCCCACGTCGCCGACACAGGTCGCTCCGGTCACGGCGGGGGGAGCGGGCGGTGCCCCCGACCCATGGCCGATGAGCAACTCGCCGCCGGCGGCGATGCCGGCGAGCTCGACGATCGGCACGGAACGCGACGGCGTGCCGGCCACCGAGGCCGCGCCATCGGCCAGCACGATGTCGGCGGGACTGGCCTCGAGGTGATCGGCGGCGAGCTGCTTCAGTTGCTCGGCGATCTGGCCGGCCGCTGCCACGGCGGCGCGACCGTTGTTGAACAGGGTCTGCGAACCGGTCGCTCCCATGTCGTAGGGGGCGACGCTGGTGTCCTGATACACGAGCTCGAAGTCCTCGGCCTGCATGCCCAACTCGTCGGCCACCAACTGGCGGAGGGTCATCACCGCACCGGTGCCGCACTCCTGCGCACCGGTGATGATCTGGCCGCTGCCGTCGCCGTCGATCTTGACGTAGGCGCCGGATGGCACGCTGAAGCTCGGCCACCAACCGATGGCGACGCCGATGGCCTCGTCGTCGGCCAGGTCGCCGCCGTAGCCGGCGCCTGCGGTGGCGGCACGGATGCAATCGACCAGTCCGATCTCGTCGTACACCTGGGCGCTCGGACCTTCCTTGCCCGTGGCCACCGCGTTCTTCAGTCGGAACTCGACCGGGTCCATGCCGATGGCGGCGGCCACCTCGTCGGTGTGGCTCTCGAGCGCCCAGCAGGTCTGCGGTGCGGTTGGCGCCCGTACGGAACCTGACGGTTGGTGGTTCGTGTACACGAGGTGCGCCTCGGCCAGTGCGTTCGGCACCTGGTACGGGCCGAGGGCGTGCATCGCCGCGAGTTGACTGAAGAAACCGGCGTCGGCGGTGTACGCGCCGTTGTCGATGGCCAGCCACACCTTGCGTGCCGTGATCGTGCCGTCGCGCAGCACACCGGTCTGGAAGTCGAAGACGATGCCCTCGCGGCGGCGGTCGGGCGCCACGAACTCTTCGCGGCGGCTGAACACCAGGCGCACCGGGCGCTTGGTGGCCTTCGCCAGGGCGGCGACGTGGGCTTCGTAGTGGAACCCGCACTTGCCGCCGAACCCACCACCGAGGTGGGGCACGATGATGCGAACTCGATTGGCGGGCAGTTCGAGCGTCTCGCACACGCCGGCGCGGGCGTCGAAGGGCACCTGCGTGCTGGTCCAGATGGTGACCTTGTTGCCCTCCCACTGGGCCACCACGGCGCGTGGCTCGATGGGAGCGGCGTGGCAACCGTCGGCGACGTAGCGGCTGTGGACGACGACGTCGGCCTCGGCCAGGCCCTGGTCGACGTCGCCCTTGGCGATTGAGGCGAACGACGCGTCGTTGCGATCGCGGACGAGCGGGTCGATCGCGCCATAGGCGGACCACTCGTCGTGCACGAGCGGGGAGTCGGCGGCGAGGGCTTCCTCGATGTCGTTGACCACGGGCAGCGGGGCGAACTCGACGACGATGGCGTTCAGTGCGCGCTGTGCGGTGGGCACGTCGACCGCAGCGACCGCGGCCAGGATCTCGCCCTCGAACCGCACCACGTCGCGTGCGAACAGCGTGCGGTCCTGCACGAACGGGCCGAAGCGGACGTCGGGGACGTCGTCCTGGGTGAGGACGGCGAACACGCCGGGAATGGCCCGGGCGGCCGTCACGTCGAGGCGAACGATGCGTGCGTGGCTCACCTCGGCGTACTTGAACTTCGCGACCAGCGCGCCGGTGAGCGTGAGGTCGGCGGTGTACCTACCGCTGCCGGTGACCTTGTCGGGGCCGTCGGCGCGGACGAAGCGGGGTGCGGATGTTGCGGTGCTCATCGGTCGTTCACTCTGCCAGATCGCGAGGGCACGAGATGCAGGAACAGGGCGAACACCCGGGCCGGACGGGACGAGGTGCGCGGATCGACAGCCCTGGGTGCAAGGGGTTGGGCGCGATTCGTCCCAGTAATGGGACCATTCGCCCCCACGGGCGCGG
>JANMFL010000510.1:0-7279 GCA_031377945.1 Acidimicrobiaceae bacterium
CGTGCCGTCGAGCAAATGCCGTCGAGCAAATGCCGTCGAGCACATGCCATCGAGCACATGCCGTTGGCGAGCATCGACTTTCGGCCCTGTCCAGTGGGCACGTCGGGCGCGACCATGGCCGAACGGTCGATGCGCTCACACCGGACTGGAGGCAGGCGATGCAGCGATTAGAAGGGGTGGACGCGGCGTTCCTCGCCGCGGAGACGCCTGAGTGGCACTTCCACGTGTCGGCGTTGATGATCGTCGACTGCACGGAGGTGCCCGGATTCGGCTTCGAGGTGTTCCAACGCGTCTGCGAGCAACGCGTCCACCTCGTCCCTCAGTTCCGCTGGAAGCTGGTCGAGCCTCCGCTCCGGGTGGGCTGGTCGTGGTTCGTCGACGATCCGGAATTCGACGTGGCGAACCACCTGCGCCACGTGGTACTGCCCGCCCCCGGTGACCGCAGGGCGCTCGCCCACGTGGTGGGCGACATCATCAGCCGAAAGGTCGACCGTACCCGGCCACTATGGGAGATGTGGTTCATCGAAGGTCTCGAGAACGGCCGGGTTGCCGTGCTCACCAAGGTGCATCACTCCATCATCGACGGGGCCTCGGGTGCCGACATCGCAACGTTGCTGTTCGACCTGTCACCGTCGCCGCAACCGATGCCGGAACCGCCACCCTATGAGCCAGCGGCAGCGCCGTCGTGGGCCGAGATCGGCGCCCGCAACGGACTCGGCATGCTGCGGATGCCGTTGCGCGCGCTCCGCCTCGGGCGCCAGATGGTGGAACAGGGCGTTGCCTCGGCGCCGTTGGCCTTCGGCAAGAAGGCGCCGACGATGCCCTTCCAGGCGCCCCAGACGCCCTTTCACGGACAGCTCACGCCCCACCGGGGCTTCGCGTCGGCGGTGCTGCCACTGGCGACCGTGAAGGCGTTGAAGATCGACACCGGCGTGAAGCTGAACGACGTCGTGCTGGCCATCTGCGCCGGCGTACTGCGGTCGTACCTCGAAGATCTCCACGACCTTCCCGATCGACCGCTGATCGCGCAGGTGCCGGTGTCCACTCGTACGGCAGCCTCGAAGGGCACCGTCGGCACCCAGGTGGCGTCGATGTTCGTGTCGCTGGCCACCGATGTCAGCGACCCCGTGCGGCGATTGCACGCCATCAGCGACAGCTCCGTCGCGGCGAAGAAGTTGCAGGGCGCGATGGCATCGCGCCGCACCCTGGGCCTCAGCGATGCCCTGTTGCCATCCGCCTTCTCGGTGGCCGCCCGCACGTGGACCTTCGCCCACCTCGACGCACGAACTCCCCCGATCTTCAACCTCATCATCTCCAACGTGGCCGGGCCGCCGATGGACTTCTACGTCGCCGGTGCGCGGATCGAGCACATGTACCCGCTGGGTCCGCTGCTGTACGGCGGCGGCCTCAACATCACGGTCTTCAGCAACGGCGACACCATCGACATCGGCGTGATGACGTGCCCGGAACTGGTCCCCGACGCGTGGTCGGTCGCCGATCGGTTCGCGCCGGAGCTCGAGGCGTTGGTCGCCGCCGTCACGGCTCACCACCGACCGCGTCGTGAGGACGCGACATGACGGCCGGCACGGCTCACGAGTTCGATATCGACAACGGTTTCGCGCCCGTGCAGAAGATCCCTCATGGTCGACGGATCGAGTTGCACCAGCGCGGCACCACCTTCGTGCGGACCATCAAGGGACCGCCCGGAGCCCCGACGGTGCTGCTGCTGCACGGGCTCGCCGCAACCGCCGCGCTCAACTGGCACCAGGCCTTCCAACCACTGGGTGAGCGCTTCCGTGTGATCGCTCCAGATCTGCGCGGCCACGGGCGCGGCCTGCGCTCGACGCGCAGGTTCCGTCTCGCCGACTGCGCCGACGACGTCGCCGAGACACTGCGGGCCCTGGACAGCGACCCGGTCATCGCCGTCGGCTACTCGATGGGTGGCCCAGTGGCCCAACTGCTGTGGCGCCGCCACCCGGAGCTCGTCAGCGGCATGGTGCTCTGCGCCACCGGGGCCGACTTCGTCCCCGGAAACCGCGAGCGCTACGCGATGGTCGCGCTCACCCAGATCCTCGCCGGTACGACACGCCTCGGCGCGCTGGCGACGTTCGTGCCCGGCGCGGTCGTGCGCCGCGTGTTGAACGTTCCTGGGGGCGCGAACTCCTCACCGATGGCAGTGTGGGCCCGCAAGGAGATGAGCAAGCACAACCCACGCATGCTGCTCGAAGCCGGACAATCGTTGGCCACCTACAGCTCGAAGGACTGGCTGCACACCGTCGACGTGCCGACCTCGGTCCTGGTCACCACACGCGATTCCGCGGTGGTGCCCGCCGCCCAGTTCCGCATGGCCACAGCCATCCCCCATTCGCATGTCAACCTCATCGAGGACGGGCATGTTGCATGCGTGTCGCCAGAGTTCGGTCGCAAGGTCACCGATGCCTGCCTCGACGTGCAACGGCGCGCCGAGCTGAAGGCGGCGGGCGCCTGGCCGGTGCCGGCATGAGCATGCTCGCCCTCATCCTCGGCACGCTCGCCTTCCTCGCCACGCTGTGCGCCACGGTGCGAGTGCGGCATCCAGCCGAGCTCGGCTTCGTGTTCATGATGACCGGCTGGCTGGCCGGAGAGCTGGCCGTCTTCCACATCGTGCTCCAGTCGCTCGCCGCCGGGTTGCTGGTCTGGCAGGGCGCGCTGCACCACCCACGCGGTGTGATCGGTGTCGCCCTGCTCGGGATGAGCATCGTCGGCCTGATCGCCGCACAGCGCAAGGCGGGAACCGCCGCCGCCGCGTTCGAAGCAGGCCTCACCGACGGCCTCGGTGCCGAGTATCGCGATGCCATCGCCGCCACCGGCGCAGGAGTTTCGATCGCACCACCGCCGCGTGCTCAAGCCTGGCGTCCGTTCCACTTCGATCACACCGGTGTCGAGGTCATCCACGACCTGGCATACGGCGACCGGCGCGTTCGGAACCATCTCGACATCTACCGCGCACGCGGTACCGAATCGACCGAGCGTCTGCCGGTGATGCTGTACATCCACGGCGGCGCGTGGATCATCGGCAACAAGGATCAGCAGGGCAAGCCGATGCTGCTGCACCTCGCCCGCCGCGGCTTCATCGGTGTCACCATCAACTACCGCCTGGCACCCAAGGACCGCTGGCCGGCGCAGATCGTCGACGTCAAACGAGCCATCGCCTGGGTGCACGAGCACATCGCCGAGTACGGCGGCGACCCGTCGTTCATCGCGGTCTCCGGCTCGTCGGCCGGCGGCCACCTGGCGGCCCTTGCGGCCCTCACACCGGGCGACCCGGCATTCCAGCCCGGCTTCGAGCAGCTCGACACATCGGTGGATGCGTGCGTGCCCATCTATGGTCCGTTCGACTTCACCGATCGAGACGGTGTGCGCGGCCGTGCCGGGATGCACCGCTTCCTCGAACGATTGGTGCTGCCCACGAAGCTGAAGGACGACCCCGACGGTTGGCGGGCGGTGTCGCCCCTGTGGCGGGTGAACTCCGGCGCGCCCCCGATGTTCATCATCCAGGGTCAGATCGACGAACTGGTGTTTCGTGAGGAGTCGCGCGCGTTCGTCGCTGCCCTGCGCGAGCACAGCGGAGCGCCCGTCGTCTTCGTGGAGGTGCCCGGCGCGCAGCACGCATTCGAGGTGTTCAACTCGGTGCGCAGCCGCGAGCTCGTCGACGCGGTCGCGCGCTTCCTGGCTGCGGTGGTGACGACGTCACGAACCCAGGCCGAGTAGGCGCACCGCCTCGTCATTGGCCCAGCGGTAATCGGCCTTGCCCGCCGGAGTGCGGACCACTTCGGGCACGAACTCGATCGCCTTCGGTGACTTGAAGTCGGCCACCAGGGTGCGGGCGTGGGCGACCAGCTCCGACACCGACGGCTGCATGCCAGGACGCAATGCGACGAGCGCGGTGACCTGCTGACCCCACCGTTCGTTCGGGGTTCCCACCACCACCGCGTCGTACACCGCGGGGTGATGCTTGAGCGCGGCCTCGACCTCCTCCGGGTAGATCTTCTCGCCACCGCTGTTGATACTGACCGACCCGCGGCCGAGCACGGTGACGGAGCCATCGTCCTCGAAGCGCGCGTAGTCGCCGGGAATCACCCAGCGCTGACCGGCGAACACCGGGAACGTCTGTGCGGTCTTCTCTTGGTCCTTGAAGTAGCCCAACGGGATGTGGCCGCGACGGGCGAGCTTTCCGATCTCGCCCGGCGCGCATCGCACGCCCTCGTCCGTCAGCACCGTCGTGTCCTCCCTCACGTCGAAACGGGGGGCACTGTGCCCCTCCCCGTCGTCGGCGCGTGCGCCAGCGGCACCGGTCTCGGAGGCGCCGTAGCTGTCGAGCACGAACACGTCGGGCAGCACGGCCTTCAGCTCGTTGCGCACTGCAGCGGAGAGCGGCGCTCCCCCGTTGCCGATGCTGAACAGGTTCGACAGGTCGTACGTGGCCGTGCCGTCGGCGAGGGCAGCGGCGAGCGGCCGGCCCATGGCGTCGCCGATGGTGCTCACCGAGTTGGCCTTGCTGCGCTCGGCGAGCCGCCACACGCGGTGCGGGTCGAACGACGAGGCCGTGTACAACACGAACACGCCGCCCATGGTGAACGCGTTGCCCATCACCCACTGGCTGCCACCGTGCATCATCGGACCCAACGCCATCAGCCGCGCCTGCCCAGGGCTGGCGGCGGCTTCCTCGCCGAGCTGCTCGGGTCGTTCGATCGGCCTGCCCCCGCGCCCGACGTTGAGCGCCGCCATCAGCACGTCCTCGTGACGCCACATCACCCCCTTGGGCATTCCGGTGGTGCCACCGGTGTACAGCAGGTACAGGTCGTCCGGCGACCGTTCGCGTCCGTCACGCACGGGCGACGACGCAGCCAGGGCGGCCTCGTACTGCGGGCCGATGACCAGCGTCTCGCGCACCTTCGGCAACACGTCGCGCACGTCGTCGAGTGCCGCGGCGTACTCCTCGCCGACGATGACGGCGACGCACTCGGCGTTGTCGTACAGGTAGCGCAGCTCGGCCTCGACGTAGCGGAAGTTGACGTTGATCGGGACGGCGCTGATCTTGCAGCATGCGTAGAACGACTCGACCCATTCGACACAGTTGCCGGCATGGATGCCCACGTGCTCGCCGGGCGCGATACCGATCGAGGTGAGGTGGTTGGCCAAGCGAGTGGCGCGCTGGTCGAGCTCGGCGTAGGTGAGTTCGATGTCGTCGGTGATCAACGCCGGTCGGTCGGGAATCGCGTCGGCCACGATCTCGAACGCATCGGCGAGCTGCAAGTGGCGGGCGGCCATCACGCAACCGCCGTCAGCATCGGGGCCACCTCGGCGGCGAAGGCCTGTAGTTGGTGGCAGTACTCGTCGATGTCGCGAGCCTTGAAGCGGACCTGCAGTTGGTTGACCCCATCGGCAGTGTCGGCGAGGATGCGTTCGGCGATGCTCTGTGCCGAACCGCTGAGCGTGCCGTCGCCCACCTCCCAGCTGGCCTCGCCGACGTGCAGGAACGGGGTGATGTGCCCGACCGCCATCGGCAGGTCGAGGCGCCCCGCCGCCTCCCGGCCGGCGAGCAGCGTGGCGACCATCTCGGTACTCGACGGGCCTTGCGGCAGCCAACCATCGGCCAGCCGCGCCGCACGCCGTATCGCGGCCGACGACGAACCCGCGACCCAGATCGGCGGACGGGGCTGCTGAACCGGGCGCGGTCGCGCCCCGAACCCGTCGACGAACTCGTCGGTGAGGGCTGCGGCGAGGATCGGGATGCCCTCGTCGACGGCGCGCCCGCGGCGCTGGAAGTCGACACCGAGGTGCTCGAACTCGGCCTGGACGTGGCCGGCCCCGATGCCGCAGATCACCCGCCCGTTCGACAGGTGGTCGATGGTTGCGAACTGCTTGGCGGCCATCAGCGGTGGGCGGTACGGCAGGACGTACACGTGCGTGAGCAGCATCACCCGGCTCGTGTGCGCCGCCAACCATCCGAGTGTTGCGATCGGGTCGACCCAGTGCGTGCCCATCGAGCCGGCGACCGCCTCGGGGAGCGAGACGTGGTCACACACGCCGAGATAGCCGTAGCCGGCCTCGTCGCAGGTGCGGGCGATGCGGGCCATCTCGGCCGGCCCGGCACTGCGCTCCCAATCGGCGACGAAGTAGGTGCTCTGGGCCTGGATCGGCAGCTGGATACCGAAGATCCTGGTACCGGGAGCGATGGTGTACATGGCGCGACCGTAGCCGCTGCGTGCGCTGGTTTCTGACGGGTCGTCAGCAGCAAATCGGGTCGCTGGCGCGAGTCAGACGGGTCGAGGAGTGTTGAGTTCGGTGACGTTGTCGAAGAGGATGCGGCGGCGGTCGGTGTCGTCGAAGTGCTTCAATTCGGGCAGGTAGTCGAGCGGCCTGGGCATTCCCTCGATGTGCGGCCAGTCGCTGCCGAAGATCACACGGTCGGCGCCCATCAGCTGCGAGATCTGGACGACATCGTCCTCCCAGAACGGGTTGATCCACCAGTGCCGCTGCAGCGTTTCGACAGGATGCTCGCCGAAGTACCCGGGCATCTTGTGATGGGTGGAGCCGAGCTTGTGCATGGTCTCGGCCAGATAGTCGGATCCGTTCTCCACCGACGCCATGCGCAGGTTGGGAAAGCGATCGAACAGCTTCTCGAAGACCGACGTGATCACGAAGTCGGCAGCGGCCCGTTCGATGCCGAAGCTCTTGATCGACGGCTTCCAGCCGCCGTCGCTGAACCGGGCGGAGAAGGCATCGTCGGCGTATCCATTGGACGAGTACCCGCTGTCGCCGGCGTGGATGACCACGGCGATGCCGGCTTCGTCGACCCGCGCCCAGAACGGGTCGAACATCGGGTCGAACGGCGACTTCGTGCCGGTGATGGTGCGCTGTGCCGCCGGACGCATGACGATGACGCGTGCCCCCTGCCCCAGCGCCCACTCCAGCTCGGCGCAGGCCCAGTCGACGTCGGCGAGCGACAGGTACGGCGCTGCGAACAGCCGGTCGTGGTACGCGAAGCCCCAGTCCTCCGCCATCCAACGGTTGAACGCACTGAACGTGAGGCAGACCGCCTGCGGGTCGTGCTTGAGCAGCTCCTCGTAGAGCATGCCCAACGTGGGGAACATCCACACCGACGACAGGCCCTGTTCGTCCATTGCGGCCAGCCGCGCATCGCGATCGCGGTACTCGGGGCGGATGGGCTCGCGCACGCTGAGGAACTCGAGCGGATGCTTGTTGTCGGGGTTGCCGCGGAAGTAGTCGTGCATCG
>JANMFL010000529.1:0-10232 GCA_031377945.1 Acidimicrobiaceae bacterium
CCGCGTCCGATCAATGCGACGGCAGCGTCGACGAACCGACCCTCGCCAAGCGACACGAGCGTGTCGGGTTGCACACCCAGCTCCTCGGCCAGCTCGCGCCGCGCCGCGGTCTCGTAGTCCTCGCCCGCAGCGACGACGCCACCCGCGGCAAGGTCCCACAGACCCGGCCACACATCCTTCGTGTCGGCGCGACGGTGCACCAGCAGCCTGCCGTCGGTGGACAGCACGGCGATCGACACCGCCCGATGCTGCAGACGTCTCGCCCGCATCACGGCGCGGGTGACGGTGGCCACGACCTGGTCGTCGTCGTCGACGATGTCGACCAGTTCCTCGCCTGGTGATGCGGTCACGGCAACCTGCCTAGCATGCGCGTATGGAGATCAGCACCTTGCGCGAAGAGGCCCGCGACCTGCTCGACGAGACCGTCACGCTGCGTCGCACCCTGCACCAGTGGCCCGAACTGGGCAACGATCTGCCCGTCACCCGCGAGAACGTGCTGGCCGCGCTCGACGGACTGCCGCTGGGCATCACGTTGCACGAGACCACCAGCGGCATCGCCGCCCTGCTCGACGGCGGCAAGCCCGGCCCGACGGTGCTGCTGCGCGGCGACATGGACGCGCTGCCCATGCCCGAGGACACCGGACTCGAGTTCCAGTCGAAGGTGGACGGAGCGATGCACGCCTGCGGCCACGACACGCACACCGCGATGCTGGTCGGCGCGGCGAAACTGCTCACCGCCCGTCGTGCGGATCTACCCGGTCGCGTGCTGTTCATGTTCCAACCCGGCGAGGAAGGCTTCGGCGGCGCCGAGTTCATGCTCGACGAGGGCCTGCTCGACCTGCCGCCGTTGGCCGACGGCACCGAGTCGCCCGTCACGGGCGCGTACGCGCTGCACATCAGCAGCAACCTGCCCAGCGGGTGGATCGCCGCCAAGGGTGGGCCGATCATGGCGTCGGCCGACACGATGTTCATCACGGTCACCGGCCGAGGCGGACACGCCAGCCAGCCGCACGCCGCCCTCGACCCCATCCCCGTCGCGTGCGAGATCGTGCAGGCACTGCAGATGATGATCACCCGCACCATCGACGTCTTCGACCCGTCGGTCGTCACCGTCGGACGCATCCACGCCGGCACCACGAACAACGTCATCCCCGAGACCGCGCACATCGAAGGCACCATTCGCGCCGTCAGCGAGCGCACCCGCTCGAAGGTGCGCGACGGTATCCGCCGCGTCGCCGAAGGCATCGGCGCCGCACACGACGCGCAGATCGAGGTGCAGTTCCACGACGGTTATCCGGTCACGGTGAACAACCCCGGTTCGGCCGACTTCTCGCTCGACGTCGCACGCGAACTGCTCGGCGAACGCCAGGTGGTGCGCATGCCGAATCCGGTGATGGGCGCCGAGGACTTCAGCTACGTGCTCAATCGTGTTCCCGGGTCGATGATGTTCCTGGGCGGCACCCCATTGGATCGCGACCTGTCGAAGGCCGCACCGAACCACTCGAACCGCGTCTACTTCGACGAGCAGGCGATGGTCGACGGCATGGCGGTCTACGCCGCCACCGCCATCCGCCACCTCGCCGGCTAGGAGCGTCCGGCGAGGAGCGTCCGTCCCGTCTCACTGGGCGCGAAACGTCCCAAATCCGGGTCACTCCGCGCCCGTGGGCGCGAATCGTCCCGATACCGGGTCGAATCGCGCCCAACCTGCTGCAGCTACTGCAGACGGAGGGTCACCAACTCGAACGGCTGGAGCACGATGGCCACGATGCCATCGCCGGTGTCGATGGCCCGATCAGGCTCCTCGAGCAGGTTGCATCGACGCGCGTCGCTGATGCGGAACGGCAGTCTCACCGTCGTCGCGGTGCGGCCGCCGAGCGACTCGTACAGCCGGACGATCAGATCGCCGCTGCCGTCGTCGGCGCGCTTCACCGCACTCACCTCCACGCCATCGCCGTGCACGGTGACCAGCGGGGTGGGCACGTCTTCCAGCTGACCTGCGGGCACCGGGCGCAGCGGCAGGTTCAGTGCCTCGGCTGCCCGGACGACGTCTCCGAGACCGGGTCCGTGCGGCATGACGCTGATCGTCACGCGGTGGCGGCCGTGATCCTGCGTCGGGTCGGGGTACTTCGCCGCACGCAGCAGCGACACGCGGACCCCACCGTCCTGCACGCCATGGCCGTAGCGGCCGTCGTTCAACACCGCCACACCCCAGGTCGGCTCGCTGAGGTCGACGTAGCGGTGCGCGCACACCTCGAACTTGGCCGCATCCCACGACGTGCTGGCGTGCGTGGGGCGCATCACGTGTCCGAACTGGATGTCGCACGCCGCTTCACGAGCGTGCACTGCGAGCGGCACCATCAGGGTCAACAGCTGCTCGTCCTCGTGCCAGTCGATGTCGAACGCGATGTCGAGCCGCGCGCTCTCGGCGCGCATCGTGATCTGTTGCGTCATCGACGAGCGGCCGAAGCGGCGAACCACCTGCAGGGTCGCGATCAGCGGACCGGCCTCGACCACCGTGACGGATTCGACGCCGCCGATGGGCTGCCCGAGGCCGCGCGTCCACGCTTCGACGTCCCACGCGTCGTACTCGACCGGATGATCAGGTGCGAGTTCGACCGTGACCCGTTCGCCGTCGGGCAACAGCTCGCGCCCCGCACGCACGTCGATGATCGAGATGATCGAACCCTCCAGATCCCATGTCAGGGCGACGTGCCGGTTGGTGAACGAGTGCTCGGTGACGGTGATGACGTCGTCGACCGGTTGGGCCCACAGCGCACCCAGCCCGAGGCCGGGGGCCTTGGCCAGGCAGGCGTGTCGGCCGTCGCTGAGCTCCTGCGTGACACTCCGCCCGGGCGGCGGGAAGTCGACGACGACGACCTCTTCACGCGCATGAGTCGCGGCGTTCGCCACCGCCGGCCGATCGATGGCGAGCCGAGCGAGCGCATCGGCGATCAACGCCTCGAGGCGTTCGATGATCCGACGGTGCTCGCGTTCGCTGTCCTCGTACACCCAGGCGATGCTCGATCCGGGAATGATGTCGTGGAACTGCTGCAGCAGCACGTCCTTCCACAACCCGTCGAGTTCCTCGACGACCTCGGCCGGCAGCCCGCGACCGTTGCCCTGGCCGTCGAGCTGGCTGGCCGAGGCCCACCACAGCTCTGCCTCGCGCAGCAGGGCCTCGCAGCGCCGGTTGCCGACCTTGGTGTTGGCCTGGCTGGTGAGCGTGCCGCGGTGCATTTCGAAGTACAGCTCGCCGCTCCATTTCGGCACTGGCGCACCCGCCGCGATCTCGGCCTCGACGTGCTCGAAGAACTCGTCGGTGGTGCCGAGCGACAGGCGTGGGGCGCCGTCGAGGTCGGCGAGGCGACGAGCCCGTTGGATCATCTCGCGGGTGGGCCCGCCACCGCCATTGCCGTGACCGAACGGCATGAGCGACCAATCGCTCCAGCCGTGTTCCTTGAAGTTCCGATCGGCGAACACCATTTCCTCGCTGGAGACGAGGGCGTTGTAGGTGTCGACCGGCGGGAAGTGGGTGAGCACCTCGCTGCCGTCGAGCCCCTGCCAGACGAACGTGCTGTGCGGAAAGCGGTTCTGCTTGTTCCAGCTGAGCTTCTGGGTGACGAACCGATCGCAACCACCGGCACGGAAGATCTGCGGCAACGACGCCGGGTAGCCGAACACGTCGGGAATCCAGACCTCTTTGCACCGCTCGCCGAATCGGCTCTCGAAGTAGCGCTGGCCGTGGACGAGTTGGCGCACGATGCTCTCGCCGCTGGGCAGGTTCATGTCGGCTTCCACCCACATCGCCCCGACCGGCTGCCACTGACCGCGCTGCACCCGCTCGCGGATGCGTTCGAACAACGCCGGATACGTCGTCTCCATCCAGTGGTACTGCACGGCTTGCGAGCACACGAACCGATACTCGGGGTACTCGTCCATCATCCGCGTCGCCGACGCGAACGTGCGCGCACACTTGCGGACCGTCTCGCGAATGGGCCACAGCCAGGCACTGTCGATGTGCGCGTGACCCACTCCGATGACGTGGTGCGCACCGTCGCGCGCATGCACCTGCAGCGCCGGCCCCAGAAGGGTGCGCGCCGCGTGGGCGGTGCCGTTCACGTCGTCCATGTCGATCGCGTCGAACGCCGCTGCCAGCTCGCGCAGCAGCCGTTGGCGTCGCTTGTCGTTCGCCGGCAGCGCGGCCATCAGGCCCAGCAGCACCTCCACGTCGAGCAGCAGGTGGAACACGTCGTCGTCGCGCAGCGCGAGCGACGCCTGGCGGAGCGTGTAGAGGGGCTGGTCGCCAGCGGTGCTCAGCGAGCCGAGGTGACCGAAGCGGCGACCCACCATGGGGAACGCAGGGTTCGACGCGGCCTCGACGACCAGTTCGAGGGGGCCGGCCGGAGCGTCGGGCAGCGGCACCCCGGTACGGCGGGGGTGGATGCCCTGCAGCGGCCCTTGCGGCGTCCACACGAGGCCTTCGCTCTGGAAGCCCGCCGCGTCGGGGTGGAAGCCCAGGTCCACGACGGCCTCGAGTTGCGCGCCCACCCAGTCGGCCGGCACGTCGGCAGTGAGGCGGAACCACGTGGTGCCCCAGGGGCGGCTCCACTTCTGCCCGACCTCGAACGGTCGCGCCGATGACGCCAGGCCGTCCATCGCTTCGTCGTACGTGACCGGCTCGCCCGGCGCGTCCCACGCCTCGACCCGCATCGGCACCGAGGACCGATACATCGCCGGCATCAGCCGTTCGGAGAGCTCGCGCCGGATCCGCCGCTCCACCAACACCGAGTCGTCGTGCATGCCCGAGAGGCTACGTTTCGCGCATGACCCCACCCGCACGGACCCTCGGCCGGCCGGCCGAACGACCGTCGAACCCCGCAGCATGGGAACACCTGCGAGCCATCTGCGACGCGTTGCCCGACACGTCGGCGAAGACCAGCCACGGCGAACTGGCGTGGAGCGTCGGCCCTGGCTCGAAGCCGAAACAGTTCGCCACCACCTGGGACCACCATCACGACAACCGCAACGCGGTGGTGTTCGCCGCCCCGCCGGGCGCACAGGAGTCGCTCATCGCCGCCGACCCCGATTCCTACTTCCGACCGCCCTACGTCGGTGGACGTGGCTGGCTGGGCATGTATCTCGACGCCGGTCCGGTCGACTGGGACCTCGTCGCCCTGCATCTGGCCGACGCCCACGCCCAGGTGGCGAGCCCGGACGGGAAGGCTCACCGACCTCCGGGCTAGATGTACCGCGAGAAGCGTGTGATCCCTGGTCGGTGCCACGGCCGAGGCCACCGGAGCGGCCCTCGAGGGGCCGCGCCTCATCGGCGATTCATCCAGCTGGTGTGCACCCTCGCGAGCTGATCGAGTCGGGACGTCGAGCGGGGCCGACCGCCTCGCGGCGCTCGGCCCCGGGCCGGTGCATCGGTCATGCGACCTTCGTCATCCTGCGCGGTGCCGTCCGGGCGGACGGCTTGTGCTCCACGTGGGGCTTCGGCGCGTGTGTCTCGACGTGTGCAGCCTCGAACTTCTCGGTCATCGGGCGCAGCGCCTTCATCATGTGATGCACGAACTGCGCGTTCTGATCGACCATCCGCCTGCGGAACTTCAGGCCGCTGTCGACGACCTCGGTCATCGCCGGCAGCGACTTCATCGCAGCCGGCTTCGCGGGCACGTACGGGGCGACGCTGCCGGCCATTCTGCCGGTGAAGCGCACCACCGGTTCCTCGACCCGCTTCACGAAGTCCAGGTAGTCGGTCTGCCACTTCTCGAGGGTGAGCATGGTTGACATGGTGACCTCCTTGGGTCCTCCGGACCCACTTCCATGGTGCGCTGATGCGCTAACTATTGCAAGCACTTGCTGCTGCAGCCTCGAGCGACGCGCTGCCGGCACCTGCCCACGTGGCGAGCCCGGAGGGGAAGGCTCGCCGACCTCGGGGCTAACGTCGCCCGGGTGAGCGACCCGACCGACACCCGACCGCTGAGCGGCGTCCGCGTCCTCGACCTCACCCGTGTGCTGGCCGGGCCACACGCCGCACGCATGCTGTGCGACCTGGGCGCCGAGGTCATCAAGGTCGAGCCGCCCGAGGGTGACATCACGCGCACCACCTATCCGCGTGTGAACAGCATCAGCAGTTACTTCGCCCAACAGAACGCGGGCAAGCGCTGCGTCAGCATCGACCTCGACCACGAGGTTGGTCGCGAAGTGTTGCGTCGGCTTGCCGACCAGTGCGACGTGCTCATCGAGAACTTCCGACCGGGCGTGATGGACCGTCTCGGCCTCGGCTACGACACGCTGATTGCTCGCAACCCGCGACTGATCTTCGCGTCGGGCAGCGGCTACGGCCAGACCGGTCCGTGGGTGCACCGACGTGCCTACGCACCCGTGGTCGGCGCCGAGAGCGGCTTCACGATGGCGCAGGGCGATGCCCGTGGGGGCCACTACGCGAACGACGCGCACAGCCACGCCGACGTGTACACCGCGCTCGAGCTCGGTGCTGCGGTGCTCGCCGCGCTGTACCAACGCGAGCGCACCGGGCACGGCGACCGCATCGACGTGTCGATGGGTCAGACCATGCTGTACGTCAACGAGCACACCCACGACCACCTGTGGCGCGACGACGTGCCGGCCGGCGTCATCCGCAGCTTCCGCCCGATGGACTACCCGGTGCTCACCGCGGCGAACGGCGAGTGCGTCATCGTCAGCGGTCACCCGGCCGAGAACAAGACGTTCGACTACTACATGCTCGCCATCGACCGTGCCGACCTCATCACCGACGAGCGGTTCGTCGACACCGCAGGGCGGCTCGAACACCTGGCATCCATCTTCGCCGCGATGGACGAATGGGCGTCGACCATGCCCGACGCCGACTCGATCGAGGACGCCATGTCGCGCCACAAGCTCGCCGTGGGCAAGTTACGCAGCGTCGCCGACGTGTGCGACACCGACTGGGCACGCGAACGTGAAGCAATCGTCGAGGTCACCGATCGCGGCGACGGTGTCATCCGCATCCCCAATGCACCGTGGCGCTTCCAGGGGTCCACCATTCGCACCGGTGGCGAGCCGCGCTATCGCGGCGAGGACAACCGGGCGGTCCTGCACGAACTGCTCGGTCTCGACGATGCCGAGCTCGATAGGTTGCAGGCCGACGGCGTGCTCACCGATCGCATCCCCAAGCGGGGCTGACCGCCGTGGCGCTCCGGTTCCCTGTCGCGCCGATGAAGGCAGCGATCGGAACGCTGCCGCACGAGGCCGACGACGACCGCTGGGCCTACGAGATCAAGTGGGACGGCTACCGAACCATCGCCTTCGTGGATGGCGGCCGACTCGTCCTGCAGAGCAGCAATGCCATCGACGTGACCGCGAAGTACCCCGAGCTGGGCGGTCTGCCGAGCGGTCTGCATGCCGACGGCGCCGTCCTCGACGGTGAGCTGGTCGTGCTCGACGAACAGGGTCGGCCCAGCTTCGAAGGGTTGCAACGCCACACCACCGAGGTCGCGTTCTACGCCTTCGATCTGCTGCAGCTGAACGGTCACGACACCATCGGCCTGCCTTATGAGGACCGACGGAAGTTGCTCACCGACGTCGTGCATCCGGGTCCGAACTGGGCCGTGCCGTCACATCGCGTCGGCGACGGTGCCGCGCTGCTGGCCGCGACCGCAGCCCAGGGTCTGGAGGGTGTGATGGCCAAGCGGCTCGGTTCCGTCTATCGGCCCGGACGTCGCTCACCGGACTGGCGCAAGGTGAAGAACCGCAGACGCGTCGAGGTCGTCGTCGGCGGGTTCACCGCCGGCACCGGCAACCGTTCGTCCACCTTCGGCGCCCTGCTCGTCGGTCGATCTCGCGACGACGGCACGCTCGCGTTCGCCGGCGGCGTGGGCACCGGATTCGACCAACGGCGGCTCGACGAGTTGACCGACCGGCTGCGCGACCTCGCGGTCGTGACCTGCCCGTTCGAACCGCCACCGCCGCGCACCGCCGCTGTCGGCGCCACCTGGGTACGGCCCGATCTGCGCGCCGTGGTGGAGATCGCCGAGTTCACGAACGACGGGTTGCTGCGGCATGCCAGCTTCATCGACCTGGTGTGAGCGCACACACCTAGAGTTCGCGGCGTGATCACCCGCGACGACGCCCTCGCCCTCGATGCCGCCGACCCTCTGGCGCGCTTCCGCGACCGCTTCCACATCCCGAACCCCGATGTCGTCTACCTCGACGGCAACTCGCTGGGAATGCCACCGAAGCGCACGATCGAGCGCATCACCGAGATCTACGAACAGGACTGGGCCACCGGCCTGATCCGTTCGTGGGACCACTGGGTGGACATGCCGCAGCGCGTGGGCGACGTCCTCGCGCCGCTCATCGGTGCGCGCCCGGGCGAGGTGGTGCTGCACGACACGACCACGCTGAACGTCTACCAACTGGTGCACGGCGCCATCGGACTGAACCCCGGTCGCACGGTCATCGCGATCAGCGCCGACGACTTCCCCACCGACCGTTACGTCGTCGACGGCATCGCCGAGGCGCTCGGGTACACGGTGCGACACGGGTTCGACGTGCTCGACGACGTCGCCGTCGTCGTGCGCAGCGTGATCGACTACCGCACCGCCGAGCTGGTCGACGTGCGGGCGGAGACCGCTCGTGCCCACGCCGCGGGCGCGTTGGTGGTGTGGGACCTGTCGCACGCCGTCGGGGCGATCGACATCGACCTGCACGCGTGCGGCGCGCAGTTGGCCATCGGGTGCAGCTACAAGTTCCTCAACGGCGGCCCCGGCGCGCCGGCCTGGACGTTCGTCGCGAAGGAACTGCAGGGCACCATCCGTCAACCGATCTGGGGATGGTTCGCCACCGAGGATCAGTTCGCGATGGGCCCCGAGTTCCATCCCCGTGCCGACATCTCACGCATGTTGCTCGGCACGCCCACGATCATGGCGTTGGCCGCTGCCGAGGTGGGCATCGCTCTCTCGGCCGAGGCCGGCATGCCGGCCATCCACGCGAAGGGTGGCGCACTCACCGGCTTCGCCATCGAGCTGTGCGACCAGTTCGGTCTGCCTACTCCGACGCCTCGCGACCCAGCCCGGCGCGGCAACCACGTCGCCGTCGAGCACCCCGACGCGAAGGCGGTCGTCGCCGCGCTGCACGCGCACGACATCCTCTTCGACTTCCGCGAGCCGAACATCATCCGCGCCGGCTGCAGCCCCCTGACGACCCGCTTCGTCGACATCTTCGACGGCCTCACCGCCGTGGCCCATCACCCGCGAACTTAAGTTCCTGGTGAACGACCTCAGGTGGCGAGCTCGGGGCGGGCGCGGTACTGGTCGAGCGACTCGGGGTTGGCGAGCGCCTCGGTGTTGCGGACCTCGCGCCCGTTCACCACGTCGGCAACCGCCAGTTCGCTGATCTTGTTGCTGCGCGTCCGAGGGATGTCGGTGACCTGGGCGATGCGCGCCGGCACATGGCGCGGCGAGGCGTTCACCCGCAGCAGCCGACGGATGGCCTGCTGCAGCTCGTCGCTGAGCGACAGACCCTCGGCGAGCTTCACGAACAGAACGATGCGCGTGTCGTGGTCGAACTCCTGCCCCACCGCGACCGCCTCGACCACCTCGGGCATCTGCTCGACCTGCGCGTAGATCTCGGCGGTACCGATGCGGACACCACCGGCGTTGAGCGTGGCATCGCTGCGGCCGTGGATGACCCACCCACCGTGCTCGGTGAGCGAGGCGAAGTCGCCGTGTGCCCACACACCGGGGAAGCGGTCGAAGTACGCACTGTGGAACTTGCTGCCGTCGTCGTCGCCCCAGAAGCCCACGGGCACACTGGGGAACGGCAGCGTGCAGACGAGTTCGCCCTTCACCCCCGGCTCGGTGATCCGGTTGCCGTCGGTGTCGTGGACCTCGACCGACATACCGAGCGCGGCGTGCTGGATCTCACCGGCGTACACCGGCTGGGTGGGGTCGCCACCGACGAAACACCCGCACAGGTCGGTGCCGCCGCTGATCGAGGCCAGGTGCACGTCGGCCTTCAGCGAGCGATACACCCAGCGGAAGCCCTCGTCGCTGAGCGGTGACCCGGTGCTGCACACCGTCCGCAACGCCGAGAGGTCGTGCGTCCGCGCCGGTTCGACGCCGGCCTTGATGAGCGAATCGATGTACTTCGCCGACACCCCAAGCAGCGTCAGCCGCTCGGCCTGAGCGACGTCGAACAGGATGTTCGGCGACGGATGGAACGGGTTCCCG
>JANMFL010000052.1:0-10196 GCA_031377945.1 Acidimicrobiaceae bacterium
GATGATCGACGTCGGCTGCGACGCCGCCACGACGGCCTCCGCGATCTCGATGGCCGAAGCCCACGACGACATCTGGGCCACCGCCGGTCTCCACCCGCACGAGGCGGTCCACGGGGTCGACACGATCCTGGCGTTCCTCGATCACCCGAAGGTCGTCGCCATCGGTGAATGTGGGTTGGACTACTACTACGACCACTCGCCGCGCGACACCCAGCGGGCCGCATTCGCGGCGCAGATCCAGTTGGCGCACGAGCGGCGGCTCCCGCTGGTCGTCCACACGCGCGACGCGTGGGCCGACACGTTCGACGTCCTGCGCGCCGAAGGCGCCCCCGAGCGGATGATCTTCCACTGCTTCACCGGCGGCCCCGCGGAGGCCACCGCTTGTCTGGACCTCGGTGCGTATCTGAGCTTCAGTGGGATCGTGACGTTCAAGGCGGCGGCCGACGTGCAGTCGGCGGCGCTGGCGTGCCCTGCCGATCGGATGCTCGCCGAGACCGACAGCCCGTACCTCGCGCCAATCCCGCATCGGGGTCGCACGAACCAGCCGGCGTACGTCACGCACGTGGTGCAGTTCCTCGCCGACCTTCGCAACGAGACTACGGAGAGTGTTCGGGACGCCACCGCAGCGAACGCGCGCCTTGCGTTCCCGGCCCTGCGTCCGTAGCCTTTTGCCAGCGGACGGGCACCTCGACGCAACGTCGTCGGTGACCATGGGCCCGCACTCATCACCATGAACACCTTCGACCGACGTCGTGTTGTCCTGGCCAGCGTGTTCACCCTGGTCGCGTTACCCGCCCTGTGGGCGCTCAGCCGCGACTCCGCAGCCACGTCCGCGTCGCCCACCGTGGGTGCCGCCGGCGTCGACGTCGCGGCCGCGGCCGGTACCCAGCCGAGCACCACCGCCTACCAGCCCGAGCAACCGGGGTTCGTCGGCGGCGACGACGACCCTGGCGCCCCCGGCGTCGTGAAGATCGCCGTCCCCCCGGCACCGGGTGCGACCGAGATCCTGGGCAAGGCCAGCTTCCACCGCTACATGTCCTCGTCGAGCGCGGTGTGCACCAGCCTGCTCGCGCCCGACGGCGCGACGCTCCGCGTCACCAACCTCGACAACGGGCAGACGGTCACCTGTGCCAACACGTTGGGCATGGCGCTGCCCGCCGGCAGCGACATCGTGCTGAACACGGCCATCTTCGTCAGCATCGGCGACCTCGCCGATGCACCGGTGCCCGTGCGCATCCGCTGGTAGCCCGTGCACAACCGCGGCGACATCAACGAGCTGCTCTCGCGCGGCGGTCTGGCACCGCGTCGCGACCTCGGCCAGAACTTCGTCGCCGACGCGAACACCGTGCGCCGCATTGCCCGCCTCGCCGAGATCGGTCCCGGCGACCGGGTGGTCGAGGTCGGCGCGGGTCTCGGCTCACTCACGCTCGCACTGGCCGAGACCGGTGCACAGGTCGTCGCGGTCGAGGTGGACCACGGCGTCGTCCCGCTGCTGCGCGAGATCGTCGCACCGCACGCGAACATCACCGTCGTCGAAGCCGACGCGATGCGCCTCGACTGGTCCGAGCTGCTCGGCGACCAGGGCGGCTGGGTGCTCGTCGCCAACCTGCCCTACAACGTCGCCACGCCGCTGGTCTGCGACCTGCTCGACGGTGTGCCCCAGATCGAGCGAATGCTGATCATGGTCCAGAAGGAAGCTGCCGAACGGTTCTGCGCAGCACCGCGAACACCACAGTTCGGCGCGGTCACGGTCAAGATCTCGTACTGGGCCACGGCCCGCATCGCCGGCCTCGTTCCGGCGAGCGTGTTCGTTCCCCGCCCCAACGTCGAGAGCGCACTCGCCGACATCCGCCGACGCGCCGCACCCGCCGTCGACGCGGCACCCGACGATCTGTTCCACCTGGTTCGCACGGCGTTCGGCCAACGGCGCAAGATGCTGCGCCGTTCACTCGCCGAGGTCGTCACCCCCGAGGTGTTCGCCGCAGCCGGCATCGACAGTCGACGCCGGCCAGAAGAACTCGACGTCGGCGAATGGGGTGCGCTCGCCACGGCCTGGCGGTCGGCATCGTGACCGACGATCGCCAGGTCATCCTGCCCGCGCCGGCGAAGCTGACGCTGTCGCTGCGCATCACGGGTCTGCGCGACGACGGATACCACCTCATCGACGCCGAGATGGTGTCGCTCGAATGGGCCGACCTGCTGACGCTCACCCCGGGGGCCAGCGGCTTGACCGCGGACGGCCCATACGCCGCCGGCATGCCCCTCGACGACCGCAACCTCGTCGCCAAGGCTTTGCACATGGTGGGCCGTGAGGCAGGGGCCCACATCCACAAGGTGGTCCCCCACGGCGGCGGTCTCGGCGGGGGCTCGTCCGACGCGGCCGCGGTGCTGCGCTGGGCCGGGCACACCGACCTCGTCGCGGCGTCGCACCTCGGCGCCGATGTGAGCTTCTGCGTGGTCGGTGGTCGGGCCAGGGTGCGCGGCATCGGTGAGCTGGTCGAGCCGCTGCCGTTCGTCGCGCTCGACGTCACGCTCGTCGTGCCACCGTTGACCGTGAGCACCCCCGCCGCCTACCGAGCCTGGGACGACATGGGCATGCCCCGTTCCGATGGGCCGAACGACCTCGAACCGGCCGCGTTGGTGGTGGAACCGCGGCTCGCCCGCTGGCGCGACCGGATCCGCGAAGCGGCCGGCGTTGCACCCGTCCTGGCCGGCAGCGGCGCGACGTGGTTCCTGCGCGGCCACCACGACCTGGCCGTGGCGCTGCCTGAGGCCACTGTGGTGCGGACGCGCACCGACCGCCCACGCTGAACGCGGGCGGTCGGTGACGAGTACTCGATTGGCCAGAACTCTCTCGATGGACAAGAAGCCTGGATGGAGCAGCAGCGTTACTTCTTGCCGCGCTGACGCGCGTGCCGCGTACGGCGGAGCATCTTCTTGTGCTTCTTCTTGCGCATGCGCTTGCGGCGCTTCTTGATCAGTGAACCCATAGCTCTGCAACGCTACCGGTTCGCGACCCGCCAGCGAAACCCGGGTCTGAAACGGTTGCTCACGGCTAGCCTCAGCAGCGTCTTTCCGGGGTCGTTCAATGGTAGGACAGCGGTTTTTGGTGCCGCCTATAGAGGTTCGAGCCCTCTCCCCGGAACCAACTCGGCCAGCGAGCGCATCACACCGTGGCCGAGTCCACCCGCTCGTACAGGGTGCTGCGCTGCTGCAGTCGTCGACCGAGCGGCGCGACCAGCCCGGCGAAGCGGTCCTCGGTCATCGCCTGCCCGTGCGCGGCACCGGCGGCGCGAGAGATGTTCTCGTCCATCAGCGTGCCGCCCAGATCGTTGCAGCCGGCCTGCAGCAACTGCACCGCTCCGGCTTCGCCGATCTTCACCCACGACAGTTGGATGTTGTCGATCAGACCGCGGTAGGCGATGCGCGCGACTGCGTGCATGAGCAGGTTCTCGCGGAAGGTGGGCCCCCGGCGCGACTTGCGCTGCAGGTAGATCGGCGATGCCATGTGCACGAAGGGCAGACCGACGAACTCGGTGAATCCACCCGTCACCTTCTGCAACGCGCGGGTGCGCAGCATGTGCCGCGCCCACGACTCGGGGTGCTCGATGGATCCGAACATGATCGTCACGTTCGAACGCAGACCCACTTCATGCGCCGCGGCATGGCAGTCGAGCCATTCGTCGGTGGTGATCTTGTCGGGGCACAGCACGGCGCGGACGGCGTCGTCGAGGATCTCGGCCGCGGTCCCGGGCAGCGACGCGAGGCCGGCATCCTTCAACCGGCACAGATAGGTCGCCAGGTCCTCGCCGAGGCGCCTGGCTCCCTCGGTGACCTCCAGCGCGGTGAAGCCGTGGACGTGCATGTCCGGCACTGCGGCCTTCACGGCGCGGGTGACGTCGATGTAGTAGTCACCGTCGAAGTCGGGGTGGATGCCGCCCTGCAGCGTCACCTCGGTGGCGCCCATCTCCCACGCCTCCCGCGCCCGCTGGGCGATGTCGTCGAGCGTCAACAGATACGGGGTGCCGCGCAGGTTCAGCGAGAGCGGCCCTTTCGAGAACCCGCAGAACTTGCACTTGAACGTGCACACGTTGGTGTAGTTGATGTTGCGGTTGTGCACCCAGGTGATGGCGTCACCGACCGCCTGGTGGCGCAATTCGTCGGCCAGTTCGGCGACCGCGGTCACCTCCGAACCACGTGCTCGGAACAGCGTCACGATCTGATCGAAGCCGACCTCCTGTCCGGAGCGAACCCCGGTGAGCACCTCTCCGATCGCCCCGTGCGTGCCGGCGGCTGCCGAGCGCCGGGGCGCCGGCAGCAGTGTGGGCGGCGGCTGGGTGGCGCCCGAGTACCACTGCGTCGAGCGGTGCCCCACGAGCACCACCTCGGCGCCATCGAGCACGACGTCGGCGGCCGTCACCTTCTCCGGCCAGATCGCCCCGGGGTCGTCCCGCGCCAGTCCCTCCGCGTCGCTGCGGTCCATGACCGGGAAGCGCAGGGCTGGCTGCAGCCATCGCTCGGGCTCGCGCACGAACTCGGGGTAGATGGTCAGGCGCGGCGCGAGTGCGAATCCCTTCGCCTCGGTGACCTCCCGCAGCCGGTCCAGCGCCGGCCAGGGCCGCTCGGGGTTCACGTGATCCAGGGTCACGGGCGAGACGCCGCCCCAGTCGTCGATCCCGGCGTCGAGCAGCACGCCGAACTCGTCGCTCAAGTTCGGAGGTGCCTGGAGATGGATCTCGGGTGGCAGCAGCACTCGAGCGGCGGCGATCGACCACTGATACTCATCCGCCGGGCATGCCGGTTCGTGCTGCATTCCGGTGCCGGGCTTGGGAAGGAAGTTCTGAACGATGACCTCCTGCACGTGCCCATGCCGAAGATGAGCCGCCCGGATGGCCTCGAGTGCGGCGACGCGGTCGTGGCGGGTCTCGCCGATGCCGACCAGGATGCCGGTCGTGAACGGGATGCCCAGGCGACCGGCGGCCTCGAGTGTGGCCAGACGGCGGGCGGGCACCTTGTCGGGCGCGCCGCGGTGGCAGGGCAGGTCGTCGCGCAGCGACTCGAGCATCATCCCCTGGCTGGGCGACACGCCGGCCAGCAGACGAAGTTCGTCGTCGTACAGGGCGCCGGCGTTGGCGTGGGGCAGGAGCCCGGTCTCGTCGAGCACCAGCTTCGCCATTGCGTGCAGGTAGTGGACGGTGCTGTCGTAGCCCTGCTCGCGCAACCAGTCGCGAGCCACGATGTACCGCTCCTCGGGGCGCTCACCCAAGGTGAACAACGCCTCGTGACAGCCGCCTCGAGCACCGGCGCGCGCGATGCGCAGCACCTGCTCGGGGGTGAGGTACGGGGCCACGAGCCGAGCCGGTGGCTGAGCGAACGTGCAGTAGCCGCACTTGTCGCGGCACAGCATCGTGAGTGGGATGAACACCTTCGGCGAGTAGGTGATGCGCGTGCCGTGGGCGTCGTCGCGAATCGCTCGGGCCTGGGCCATGAGCTCGTCGACCGGGACGTGCTCGATGGGCGTGGTGAGTTCCATTTCGAAACCCTATCGCGAGTGAGTTTCATTTCAGAACCCGGAGCGTCCGGGTACAGTCCCGGTCGATGAGCCCGACGCCGCCAGCCCAGCGCTCGACCCCCGAGCCGACGACGCTCGAACGCACGCTGGCGCTGGTGGGCGACCGGTGGAGCATCCTGATCATCCGCGCCGCGCTCCGCGGTGTGCGACGGTTCGACGACTATCAGGCGGACCTGGGTATCGCCCGGCCGATCCTCACCCGCCGGCTGCAACGCCTCGTCGAGGGCGGCGTCATGGCCAAGGAGCCGTACCAGGACCATCCGCCGCGGTTCGAGTACCGCCTCACGCCGGCCGGCGTGGCGCTGTCGCCTGCGCTCGTCGCGCTCATCCGCTGGGGCGACCAGCACGTCGCCGATTCCCCCGACACCCGACGAGCCGAGATCGTGCTGGTGCACGGCCCGTGCGGAACCGAGCTCGAACAGGCCTTCTGGTGCCGCAGCTGCGCCACCACGTTCCCACCGACGGCCATTCGAGCGACGTCGCGCGATAGAACAGACACATGAGCGTCTCCGCCATCGTCCTGGCCGCCGGCGAGGGCTCGCGCATGCGGTCCTCGCGGCCGAAGCCGCTGCACCTCATCTGCGGCCGGCCGATGGTCATGCACGTCATCCACTCGCTCGAGACCCTCGCCCCGGATCGCACCGTCGTGGTGGTCGGCCACGGCGCCGAGCGGGTCACCAAGAAGGTCCAGGAACAAGCACCGGGCTGGGCCCACGTCACGTTCGTCGAGCAGACGGTCCAGCGCGGGACGGGCGACGCCGCGATGGTCGGTCTCGGCGCGTTCCCCGGCGACGACCTCGACGACACGTCCACGGTCGTGGTGTTGCCCGGCGACACGCCCCTCCTGCAGCCGGCCTCGCTCGATGCGCTGGTCACCACACACACCGCCAACCAGTACGCCGCGACGCTCATCACCAGCGTGCTCGACGATCCCACCGGCTACGGCCGGGTCATCCGGCAGCCGTCGAAGGATGGCAACGGCCGCGTGCTGCGCATCGTCGAGCAGCGCGACGCGAACGAGGAGGAACGGGCCGTGCGCGAGGTGTGCACCTCGATGTACGCGTTCCGCCGCGACCTGCTCGGTCCGGCGTTACGCCACCTCAGTCCGGACAACGCCCAGGGCGAGTACTACCTCACCGACGTCGTCGGATCGCTGGCCGCGATGGGCCACCGCATCGGCTGCGTGCAGATCCCCGAGGCCGAGACCCAGGGCGTCAACGATCGCTGGCAGTTGGCCATGGCCGAACGAGAGTTGCGCGCCCGGACCAACCGCCACTGGTTGCTCAATGGCGTCACCATGCTCGACCCACGGCAGACGTTCGTCGACGTCACCGTGACGCTCGGCCGCGACGTCACGCTGTTCCCCGGCACCATCCTGCAGGGCGACACGGTCATCGGCGACGGATGCGAGATCGGGCCCGACACCCGACTGGTCGATTGCACCGTCGGGCACGGTGCCGTGGTCGAGCACGCCGTCGGCCGCGAGAGCGAGATCGGCGACGGTGCGAGGGTCGGTCCGTACGCATTTTTGCCCACCGGCAGCAGCGTGCATTCCGGCGCGGTGACCGGCGCCTTCTACACTGCGCCTGCAGACTGACGCACGAGCCACCGGGAGAGCAATGGAGAAGGTCACCACCAAGCGGATGTCGCTCTACTCGGGGCGCACCCATCCGGCGCTCGCCGAAGAGGTGGCCCAGCACCTGGGTACCGATCTCGGCAATCCTGGGCTGGTGCAGTTCGCCAACGGCGAGATCCGCTGCCGGTTCGGTGAGAGCATCCGTGGCTCCGACGTGTTCATCATGCAGACGCACTGCAGCCACGACGGCCGCAGCATCAACGACTCGATCATGGAGCAGTTGATCATGATCGATGCCGCGTATCGTGCGTCGGCCAAGCGCATCACCGCGGTGTGCCCGTTCTACGGCTACGCCCGCCAGGACCGCAAAGCAGAAGGCCGCGAACCCATCACTGCCCGCATGGTCGCCGACCTGTTCAAGGCCGCCGGCGCCAAGCGCATGGTCAGCATCGATCTGCACAGCGGTCAGATCCAGGGCTTCTTCGAAGGCCCGGTCGACCACCTCACTGCCATGCCGGTGCTCGAGAACTACGTCCGCCAGAACGCCAAGTCGCCCGTCATCGTGGCCCCCGATGCCGGCCGCATCAAGGTGGCCGAGCGCATGTCGTCGCACCTCAGCGACATCGGCAGCGACCTCGCCTTCATCTACAAGCGGCGCCCGAAGGGCACCACCAACGTCGCCGAGGCCAAAGAGGTCATGGGCGACGTCAATGGCCGCCTGTGCATCCTCAACGACGACATGATCGACTCCGGCGGCACCATCGTGTCGGCCGCCGAGGTCCTCATGGCCCGCGGCGCCACCGAAGTGTGGGCGATGGCCACACACGCCGTGCTCAGCGACCCGGCCATCGATCGGCTGAAGAACTCGGTCATCTCCCGAGTCGTGCTCACCAACACGCTGCCCCTGCCGTCTGAGAAGCAGATCGACAAGATCCAGGTCCTGTCGATCGCCCCGCTGATCGCCGATGCGCTGAACGCCGTCTTCGACGACTCCAGCGTCAGCGAGATCTTCGGCGGCGAGAACCAAGCGTGACCGGTTTTCCCGGCGACCTGTCGCCGGTAGGCTGCCACGTCGTCGTTTTCACGCCTTGATCGAGGGTTCGTCATGTCCACCAAGCTCGCCGCCCAGTCCCGCACCGCTTCCGGTTCGGCCGCCGCCCGTCGCATGCGCGCCGAGGGGCACATCCCCGCCGTCGTCTACGGCCTGGGCATGGACCCGATCAGCATCTCGGTCGAGCGTCGTGAGCTGCGCCTCGCGCTCAGCGGCGCCGCCGGTGTGAACACCGTGCTGTCGCTCGAGGTCGGGGGCACCACGTACCCCAGTGTCATCAAGGACCTGCAGCGTCACCCGATCAAGCGCACCGTCAGCCACATCGACTTCCTCACGGTCAACATGAACGAGGAACTCACGGTCAGCGTGCCGCTGCGCCTCGAGGGCGAGGCCAAGGCCGTCGTCGCCGAGGGTGGCCTGGTCGACCCGGCCGTCGACCACATCGAGGTCAGCTGCACCCCGGGCAACATCCCCGACGAGTTCGTCATCGACATCACCGACATGCAGCCGCACGACGTCATCCGTCTGGCCGACGTGCCGATGCCGAAGGGTGTCACCGCCACCGGCGACCCCGACATGCCCGTCGTCACCATCCTCATCACCGCTGCCTCGGTCGCCGACGCTGCGGGCGAGGGTGAGGGTGAGGCCGAGACCGCCGCCGAGGGCGGCGACGCCGCCGCCGAGTGAACTGACGCGTGATCGACGCGTTGATCGTCGGCCTGGGGAATCCCGGACGCGAGTACACGCGCACGCGCCACAACGTGGGTGAAGAGGTCATCGGCCTCCTCGCCGAACGCCTGGGCGAGAAGCTGAAGGTCGGCCGCGACAAAGCGGCCGTGGCCGAGACGCGCCTCGCCGGCAAGCGGGTGGTCCTCGCCTTTCCCACCACCTACATGAACCTCAGCGGCGAAGCCGTCGGGGCACTGTGGCGTCGCCACAAGTTCACCGAGCCCACGCAGCTGGTCGTCGTCCACGACGAACTCGACCTGCCTCCGGGCACGGTGCGGATCAAGGTCGGTGGTGGACTCGCCGGCAACAACGGTCTGCGGAGCATCACCCAGCACCTGCACACACAGGACTACGTGCGGGTTCGCATCGGCATCGGCAAGCCCCCCTCGAAGGAGCGCGGCGCCGATCACGTGCTGAGCCGCATCCCGAAGGCCGAGCGAGAGCTGCTCGACATCGCCATCCAGCGCGCCGCCGACGCCGTCGAGTCCATCGTCGCCGACGGCGCAGATGCGGCGATGGCCGCGTTCAACGGGCTCTAGCGTTCGACGCGCGCTCGGGTTCGACGGCCGTTCGGGTTCGACCAGGTCCGGGGTGCGAGCGATGGCGGGCCAACCATCGTCACCCCGGCGGTGACATCCGGTCGAGGATCGCACTGCACACCGGAGTCGTCCCCGGAAGGATGCTCCAACCCTCCCCGATCCGCATCCCCTCCGCCTCCACGCCGAACAGGTCGAGCACCTGGTTGCCGTCCTGGAAGACAGCGACGTGGCGCTCGACCGGGTCGGCCACGACGTCGAGCACGATGGCATCCGTCACGAGCGAGATCGCCCCGAACGTCTCGTTGCCTGCCGCGTCCACGTAGAACGTCGCCAGGTAGCGGGGGTCGGCGAACGGCCGGGTCTCGAGCCGCCAGCCATCGCCCTGCGCCAATGTCACCCACTCGGCGGTCAGCCGAGCCCGCAGTCCCGGCGACACCGCGACGACCGCCCGACGATCACCACCGGAACGGCGCTCGACAGCCTGCCATCCGAAGTCCCCGATGTAGAGCCCATCGCAGCGCCCGGCGATCAGCAGTTCGCCGGGTCGCACGGGCGGAAGCTCGGACTGCGCAGAGTCGGCATCGATGACGTGGACACCCGGCGGTATCCCACCGAAGAGTCGGTCATCGAGTCGATAGCGGAACTGCGTGGCGTCGATCTCCTCCGCTCGGTCGGGCAAGAAGTAGAACAACCGCGACCACAACGACAGCCCGACCTGGCCGAGCAGCG
>JANMFL010000008.1:0-23245 GCA_031377945.1 Acidimicrobiaceae bacterium
CCGCCGGCCTCGACGATGCGGTCGAACGCCGACCGGTCGACCATGAGGTCCTTGACGATGGGGAACGCCGTCGCCCTCCAGGGCTCGATGACGATCTCCTGGTTGCTCTGGAACTTGCGCATGTGCAACTGGCACGTCGCCGTCCCGCGCTGGGGGCCGTGGGCCTGACCGTCGATCATCAGCGAGCAGGTGCCACAGATGCCTTCACGGCAGTCGTGGTCGAACACGACGGCTTCCTTGCCCTCGTCGATGAGTTGCTCGTTGAGCACGTCGAGCATCTCCAGGAACGACGCCTCGTCGCTGATGCTGGCGACCTTGTAGGTCTCGAAGTGGCCGCCGTCGTCCGGACCGGTCTGACGCCAGACCTTCAATGTGAGGTTGGTGAGGTGGTTGCTCACGATGCATCTCCGACTGTGAGGATTGTTCGAGCGAAGCGAGCCGGAGCGAGCTCGCGAGTGAGGCAATCGAAGGGGTCACTCACTTGTAGCTCCGCTTCGCGAGATGGATGGTCTCGAACTCGAGTTCTTCGACGTGTCGGGTGGCGTGCATGGGATCGCCCGTCCACTCCCAGGCCGCGACGTGCGCGAAGTTGTCGTCGTCGCGCTGGGCTTCACCCTCGTCGTCCTGATACTCGGCACGGAAATGGCCGCCGCAGCTCTCACGCCGGTCCAGTGCGTCCTTGCACATCAACATGCCGAGCTGGAAGAAGTCGTCGACACGACCGGCCTTCTCGAGCGTCTGGTTGGTGCTGGCACCGTCGCCGGTGACACGGAGATCCTTCTGGAACTCTTCGTACAGCGGTGGCAGCTCGCTGAGCGCCTTCTCGAGGCCCTGCTCGGTGCGCTCCATGCCGCAGTAGTCCCAGATGACCTTGCCGAGCTCGCGGTGGAACCAGTCGGGCGACCGCGTGCCCTTGACGTCGAGGTACCGCTGGTACCGGGTGCGAACCGAAGCTTCGGCGGCTTTGAACTCGGGGTGGTCCACGCCGGGCGTCGGCTTGTTCAGCATCGGGGCGAGGTAGTTGCCGATGGTGTACGGCAACACGAAGTAGCCGTCGGCCAGACCCTGCATGAGCGCCGAGGCGCCCAGGCGGTTCGCTCCGTGATCGCTGAAGTTGGCCTCGCCGGCGGCGTACAGGCCGGGAACCGTGGTCATCAGCTCGTAGTCCACCCACAGCCCACCCATCGTGTAGTGGCTGGCCGGGTAGATGCGCATGGGCACGTCGTACGGGTTCTCGCCGGCGATGCGCTCGTACATCTCGAACAGGTTGCCGTAGCGCTCCTGCACGACGTCCTTGCCGAGGCGGTTGATGGCGTCGGAGAAGTCGAGGTACACACCGTTCTTCAACGGGCCGACACCGCGGCCGCTGTCCACGGCCCGCTTGGCTGCACGCGACGAGATGTCGCGAGGTGCCAGGTTGCCGAAGCTCGGGTACAGACGCTCGAGGTAGTAGTCGCGATCGTCCTCGGGGATCTGATCGGCGCGACGGGTTTCGTCGGCGTTCTTCGGCACCCACACTCGGCCGTCGTTGCGCAACGACTCGCACATCAGGGTGAGCTTCGACTGCGTGTCGTCGGCCTGGGGAATGCAGGTCGGGTGGATCTGCGTGTAGCACGGGTTGGCGAACGCCGCACCCCTGCGGTGCGCACGCCAGGCGGCGGTGACGTTGCACTGCATGGCGTTGGTGGAGAGGAAGAACACGTTGCCGTAGCCGCCGGTGCACAGCACCGTCGCGTGCGCCGCGTGCGACGTGATCTCGCCGTTGACGAGGTCGCGCACCACGATGCCGGCGCAGCGTCCGTCGATGACGACCGTGTCGACGAGTTCGGTGCGGTTGAACAACCGCACGTTGCCGAGGCCGATCTGGCGGGCCAGCTGCTGATAGGCCCCGAGCAGCAACTGCTGACCGGTCTGGCCGCGGGCGTAGAACGTACGGCTCACCTGCGCACCGCCGAACGAACGGTTGTCGAGCAGACCGCCGTACTCGCGAGCGAACGGCACACCCTGGGCGACCATCTGGTCGATGATGTCGACGCTCACCTGTGCGAGGCGGTGCACGTTGCCCTCGCGGGCACGGAAGTCGCCGCCCTTGATGGTGTCGTAGAACAGCCGGTGGATGCTGTCGCCGTCGCCGTGATAGTTCTTCGCCGCGTTGATGCCACCCTGTGCCGCGATGCTGTGCGCTCGGCGCGGTGAGTCGTGGAACGTGAACACGTCGACCTGGTAGCCCAGTTCGGCGAGCGTGGCCGCGGCCGAGGCGCCGGCGAGACCGGAGCCGACGACGATCACCTTGAACTTGCGCTTGTTGTTGGGGTTCACCAACTTCATGTCGGACTTGTAGGTGTCCCACTTCTCGGCGATGGCGCCGGCAGGGATCTTGGCGTTGAGATCGATCATGTTCAGACCTTCACGATTCCGGCGAGGACGGCGATGGGGAACGAGACGTTGCCCACGACGATGACGGTGGCGAAGCCGGTCGCGAGTCCGCGACGCCACTTGTTGAAGCGGGGGTTGTTCCAACCCAAGCTCTGGAAGAGGCTCCACACACCATGGAAGAGGTGGATGCCGAGGGCGATGTTGGCGACGATGTAGAGGGCCGAGACCCAGACGCGGCTGAGGCTGTTCACCACGTTGGCGTACGCCTGGCCACGGACGAACTCGCCGTCGGCACCGATGTTGTTGGCGAAGCCCCAGGTCAGGTCGGCGAGGTGCCAGATCACGAACAATGCGACGATGCTGCCCGTCCAGCGCATCGTGCGGCTGGCGAAGTTGGCGATCTGGTAGTCGCGCGGGCTCTGGTACTTCACGGAGCGGGCGCTGCGGTTCATCACCGTCAGGCTGTAGGCGGCGTGAATGTGCAGTGCCACGGCGCCGATGAGGCCGAACCGCAGCAGCCACAGCAGCACCGTGCGCGGCAAGATGGGCACGAGCAGCTCGCGGAGGAACTCGGCGTAGTGGTTGAAGTCCTCCTCGCCGAGGTACATCTTCAAGTTGCCGATCATGTGGGCGAACACGAAGCCGAGCAGCGCGATGCCCGTGATCGCCATGACGTACTTCTTGCCGACGGCGGTGCCGTAGAGATCGAGCAGGAAAGGTCGGCGCTTCTTCGCCTTCACGGCGGTGCCGCTGACCGGCTCGCGTGACTGGACTGTCTGTGCCATCGGTGGACGGCCTTTCATCGGCGGATGAGTGGTACGGATGCGAACGGTAGCCCTCGCCAGTCGCCGGAGCGAACTCGACTGTCCACCCCGGTGACGCTGGCACGACGTGTCAGTGGACACACCCGAGTTCGTCGGTCGCGGTGGGAATCAATACACTCTCCACGTTTGCCCAAACCCCGCACGGCAGAGTTGCCGTGCCCGAGACACCCCGGAGTCACCGGTGCCCTCAATCATCGCCGAAGGCGGCTATCAGGTATTCGAGCTCAAGGGAGGTGAATGGGCGGTCCTGTGGCTGTCCATCGCCGCTGCGCTGCTCGCGATCGCCGTCGGATTCATCCTCGCCAAGCTCGTCCTCGCGGAGGACAAGGGCTCACCGAAGATGCAGGAGATCGCCTTGGCCATCCAGGTGGGCGCATCCGCGTACCTGCGTCGCCAGTTCAAGACGATCGCCGTCATCCTCGTTCCCCTGGCGGTGATCGTCTTCCTCACCTCCACCAAGATCGTGCGACCCGACGAGACCATCGCCCTCGGGAAGGCGGCCTCCGGCCTCTTCCGCACGCTGGCGTTCATCCTCGGCTGCCTCGCCTCGGGCTTCACCGGCTACATCGGCATGAACCTGGCCACGCGAGGCAACGTCCGCACCGCGGCCGCCGCGCTCACGAACAGCATGCCCAAGGCGCTCACCGTCGCATTCCGCACCGGTGGTGTGGCCGGAATGTTCACCGTCGGCCTCGGCCTGCTCGGCGCCACCGTGATCATCATGATCTTCCAGAACACGTCGTCGGTCATCCTCATCGGCTTCGGCTTCGGTGGTTCACTCCTCGCGCTGTTCCTGCGCGTCGGCGGCGGCATCTTCACCAAGGCCGCCGACGTCGGCGCCGACCTGGTGGGCAAGGTCGAAGCCGGCATCCCCGAGGACGACCCGCGCAACCCGGCGACCATCGCCGACAACGTGGGCGACAACGTCGGCGACTGCGCGGGCATGGCCGCCGACCTGTTCGAGAGCTACGAGGTCACCCTCGTCGCCTCGATCATTCTCGGCGTGGCTGCGTTCAACTCGGTGGGCGCCAACCCGGCGCTCGGCCTCATCTTCCCGCTCGCCGCTCGTGCCATCGGCGTCGTCGCGTCCATCGCCGGCGTGTTCGCCGTGAAGGCCAAGGAGGGCGAGACCAACGCCCTGAAGCCCATCAACAAGGGCTTCGCCGTCGCCGGCACGCTCACGCTCATCGGCACGCTCGCCGTCGCCCTCATCTACGTGGGCAACGATGGCAACGACAACGCCGGCTGGAAGTGCTTCGGCGCCGTGGCCATCGGCCTCGTGCTGGCCCAGGGGATCAGCCGCCTCACCGAGTACTACACCGGCACCCACTTCACCCCGGTGAAGGAGATCGCCGAGAGCGCCGAGACCGGCCCCGCGACCGTCGTGCTGTCGGGTACCGCAAGCGGCCTCGAGAGCTCGGTCTACGCCGTCATCGCCATCGCCATCGCCATCGGCGTGGCGCTCGCCCTCGGCAGCGGCAACCTCACCTTCAGCCTCTACCTCGTGGCCCTCACCGGCATGGGCATGCTCGCCACCACCGGCGTCATCGTTTCTGAGGACACCTTCGGCCCGGTCAGCGACAACGCCGCCGGCATCGCCGAGATGAGCGGCGAGTTCCATGGCGAGCCCGAGCGCATCATGGTCAGCCTCGACGCCGTGGGCAACACCACCAAGGCCGTCACCAAGGGGTTCGCGATCGGCTCCGCCGTCATCGCCGCCGTGGCGCTGTTCGCCTCGTTCATCGAGACGGCCGGCAGCGAGTTGGGCATCGTCCCCGACAACCTGAAGGACGGCGTGTTCAAGACCAAGGAGCTGATGATCAACGTCGCCGACCCGAAGATCTTCATCGGTCTGCTCATCGGTGGCGCCGTGCCGTTCCTGTTCTCGTCGTTCGCCATCCGCGCCGTCGGCCGCACCGCTGCGGTCGTCGTGCAGGAAGTGCGCAAGCAGTTCGCCGACGGCAAGATCATGAAGGGTGAGAAGGAGCCCGAGTACGGCCCCGTCATCGACATCTGCACCGAGGCGTCGCTGCGTGAGCTCGCCACCCCGGCGCTGCTCGCGGTGCTCACCCCGGTGGTCATCGGCTTCGGCATCGACTGGAAGGCGCTCGGCGCGTTCCTGGCCGCGGTCATCCTCGTCGGTCAGCTCATGGCGAACTACCTCAGCAACGCCGGTGGCGCCTGGGACAACGCCAAGAAGTACATCGAGGACGGACACCATGGCGGCAAGGGCAGCGACGCCCACAAGGCCGCCGTCATCGGCGACACCGTCGGCGACCCGTTCAAGGACACCGCCGGCCCGGCGCTGAACCCGCTCATCAAGGTGATGAACCTGGTCAGCCTGCTGGTGCTCCCGGCGATCATCAGCCTGCAGGACAACGATGGCGCTCGCTTCAGCATCGCCGCCGCTGCACTCGTCGTGCTCGTGGGCGCCATCGTCTACACCAGCCGCCAGAAGAACACCATCACGTCGTCGGCCGTCTGAGCCGACACCCACTGGAGAGGCCCGGGCCACGTGCCCGGGCCTTTCTGCTTTTCACGGCTAGCTCTGCTTTTCACGGCTAGCGTGGCCAACCGTGCTCGGACTCCTCGACTTCGCCAATGAATGGATCAAGACCGGCGGCATCTTCGCACTCGCGGCGATCATCTTCGCCGAGACGGGCCTGCTCATCGGCTTCTTCCTCCCCGGCGACTCGCTGCTCTTCTTCGCCGGCTTCCTGGCGTCCGGGGCCGCGTACGAACAGTTCGGCGAGCGCTACATGCCGTCGCTGTGGGTCGTCATGCTCGTCACGTCCGTTGCGGCCGTGCTGGGCGACCAGGTGGGCTACATGATCGGCAAGAAGTTCGGGCCACGAATCTTCGACCGGCCGAAGAGTCGCTTCTTCGACCCCAACAACGTGCGCAAGGCCGAGGTGTTCTTCGAGAAGCACGGGTCGAAGACCATCGTGCTCGCCCGTTTCGTGCCGATCGTGCGCACGTTCGTGCCCACGGTGGCCGGTGTCAGCAGCATGCGGTACCGGACGTTCTTCACCTACAACGTCATCGGTGGCGTGCTCTGGGCGTGCGGCTTCACGGTGCTCGGCTACTACCTCGGCGAGATCGACGTGGTGAAGAACAACATCGAGATCGCCGCGATCGTCATCGTCCTGGTGTCGATCACACCCATCGCCATCGAGTTCATGCGGCACCGCAAGGCGCGCCTCGCCGAGGTGAACGCCGCGGTCGGCGCCGACGGAGCCCCGACCGACACCCCGACTGGCACTGCCGACTGATCTCCCCACCTGCCACTGCCGACTGATCCCGATTCGGGAACTGCCGACGGCCGACGGTCGTCGGACGCGCATGACACGCATGCGCACCGTTCGACGGCTCGGCGCCGTCACGTTCGTGGGGCTGATGGCACTGTCCACCTCCGCTTGCTCGGGCGACCAGGACTCGGCCTCGTCGGCCACGATCCTTGGCGGCGCCACCGATGGCACTGCAGCGGCTGGTGAGGGGCTGGGTGGCGGCACCGTGCCGGCAGCACCACCCGGGAAGGACGGCTCGACGACACCGCCCGTCGACGAGCGCAAGCTGATCATCAAGGTCACCGTCGGGGTCGAGGTCGACGACGTGGCGGCAGCCGTGAACGAGGTCATCGGTCTGGCCAGAACCCACGGGGGCGAGTTGAGCGCCAGCTCGGTCGACCTCTCCGACCCTCAGTTCGCCGGTGGCGACATGGTGTTTCGCATCCCGCCCGACGAGACTGACGCGTTCATCGCCGGCCTCGACCCGGGAATCGGCAGGCGTACCGCCCTGCAGACCGACACTCAGGACGTCACGCTGCAGGTCACCGACCTCGACACGCGGATCGAGAACGCACGCGCCAGCCTCGACAGGGTGAGGGCGCTGCTCGCTGACGCGAAGAACATCGGCGAGGTGATCAGCCTGGAGAGCGAGCTGACCCAGCGCGAGAACACCCTCGAGGAACTGATCTCGCAGAAGACCTACCTCGATCAGCAGGTGGCGATGTCCACCGTGACCGTGCACCTGACGGCCACAGGGGTCGAGCCCACACCGGCCGAGACCGACAACAGCATCGGTCACGCGTTCCGGAGCGGGTGGAACGGCTTCACCACGTTCCTCGGAGGCATTGTCAGGCTCATCGGCTACACGCTGCCGTTCCTGGTGCTGCTGGCCCTCGGGGCGCTCGTGGCACTGCCGATCATTCGCCGGGCGCGACGAAATCGATCAGGCGCTCCACTGCGCCCACCAGTTCCGGCCGAAGATCCGCGAACGTCCTCACCTGGTTCCTGAGGCGCGGCCAGAACCCGGCCAACTCGGTGCCGAGGGCGGCACACATGCCTTCCTTCCAGTCCACGCCACGCGGCACGTCGGGCCACTCGGTGAGGCCGAGGCAGCGCGGCCAGATGCCCGCCCAGACGTCGACGAACGGGTGGCCGGTGACGAGCACGAACTCGCCGTTCACCTGTCGGGCGAGCCGTTCCTCCTTCGAACCTGTCACCAGATGGTCGACCAGGATGCCGAGCTTGCGGTGAGGGCCGGGCTGGAACTCGCGCACCATCGCCACGACGTCGTCGAGACCGTGCATCGGTTCCACCACGATGCCCAGCTCGCGCAGATCGTCGCCCCACACGTGCTCGACCAGTTCCGCGTCGTGCCGCCCCTCCACCCAGATGCGGCTGGCTGCCGCGATGCGTGCCTTCGCCGGCGTTGCCGCCTTCACCGAACCACTTGCGGTGCGACCGGAATCGGGCGCGGGCACCACCTTCGGCCGCACCAGTGTGACCGGCTTGCCCTCGATCAGGAACCCACCGGGCTTGAACGCGAACTCGCGCCGGTTGCCCTTGCGGTCGCGGAGCGTGACGGCTCGCGCGTCGACGTGCACGACGTCGCCACAGAAACCGCTCGAGCGATCCTCCGCCAGGAGCCCCGGTGTGGCCGGCACGGACGGATACGCGGGGACGCGGCGCTGCTGTTCGAACTCGTCGAGGATGTCACGGGTCATGGCAGGTCAACGGTACGCGCCAACCACCCGCCGCGGGTGAGCACCTGCACGACGCCCCTGCCGTCGTGGCGACGGTAGGGCGCCCAGGCCAGGTCGTCGCCGGTCGGCATCGCCAGCGTGGACGGCAGGTACGGCACACCCCACACGTGCACGCGATGGGCCGGACCCTCCAGCTCGAACACGCCCTCCGTCAGCTCGATGCGGGCGTCGACCTCACCGGCCTGTTGGTAACCCATCGGGATCGCCTCCGCTGCGCCGTCGGCATACCACTCGACGTCGAACGTGACGGGCGCCAGGTCGCCGTACGGGCGACGGAGCACGTCGAGTGGCTGATCGAGCAGCACGCCGTGCGCCTCGTTGCCGAGGCTCCACTGTCGGAACGGATCGTCGCACGAGTGGCCCGCCCACATCTCGGGCGGTTTGATCTCCAACCCGTCGCGCAGTCCCGTGCCGTCGAGTTCCTCCACGTACAGGTACGGCTCGCCTCGTCGAACGAGTCCGGCGAGATAGTCGAAGCGGTGGCCGCGCACCTCGAACCCGACGAACAGGCCGGCGTCGGCCTCGGGGCTCCAGCCCCACCACCACCATGCCTCGACCGCGACATCGGCATGGCGCAATTCGTCGGCATTGGTGAACACGCGGGCCAGACTATGCCGGTGATCCGATATCTCAGCCTCGAGTGGCTCGACGCGCTCACCGCCGAAGTGGCGGCGAGCAGCGAGCTGCAGGAACTGGCCCAGCAGTTCACCATCGGTGTGTCCCAGGTGGTCACCGACGGCCCGGAGGGCACCGTGACCTACCACCTGCAAGTCGGCGACGGGACGGCGTCGTTCGGTGCCGGCGCGGCGCATCCCGAGGACGTGCGCATGGAGCAGACCTGGGAGACGGCCACGGCGGTGGCCACGGGTGCGTTGAACGCACAGGAGGCGTTCATCAAGGGTCGCATCCTGCTCACCGGGAGCCAGCCCAAGCTGCTCGAGTGCCAGCCCGTGTTCGGCGCGCTCGACACCGTCTTCCGCAGCGTTCGCGAGCGCACCACGTACGAATAGGTTGCCTGGACGAATAGGTTGACGACGTGCCCGAGCTTCCCGAGGTCCAGGCCCACGCCGAGCGATTGACCGAGCAGTTCCGCGGCGCGGTGCTGACCCGGTTCGTGCCGTTCAACTTCACCGCGCTGAAGACGGCCGTCCCCCGACCGGAGGCGGCGTACGGCACGCCCCTGCTCGGCGTCGGGCGGCGCGGCAAGTATCTGCTGCTTGACTTCGGCCCGATCCACTTCGTCATCCACCTCATGCAGGGCGGTCGGTTGCTGGTCGACACCGCCAAGTCGCTCAAGCCGCGCAACGGCCAGGCGCGCTTCGAGTTCGGAGACGGACCGGCGCTGTTGCTCACCGAGGCCGGGAAGGAACGCCGCGCCGGCGTGTGGTGCATCGCCACCGACCAACTCGACGGCCAACCGCTCGCTCGTCTCGGACCTGACGCGCTCGACTACTCGCCGGCGACACTGGCTGCCGCGTTCGAGGCCGACAACATGCGCGTGCACGGCTTCCTGCGCGACCAGAAGCACGTCGCCGGCATCGGCCGCATGCTCGCCAACGAGGTCTGTCACCGCGCCAAGATCTCGCCGTTCGCGATGACCCGCAAGCTCGGCATCGAGGGCGCCCAGAAGGTGTACGACGCGATCCACGCGGCGATCGACGACGGGCTGGCGTACGAACGCACCCGCACCGACATGAGCTCGTCGGCCGATCGTCCGGGCCGCGTGCACGGCCGCGTCGGCCACGCGTGCCCCGTGTGCGACGACACCATCCGATCCGTCAGCTACAGCGGCTACACGGTGGCCTACTGCCCCACCTGCCAGACCGACGGCAAGGTCCTCGCCGACAACACGACCAGCAAGTTCCTGAAGTGACGTTCTCCGCGAACTCAAGTTCCTGGTGACGGGCGGGTGATCAGGCGGCAGCCGGCCGTGCGCGGGTCGGCGGCGCGAAGGTCGACGATCTCGAGGCCGCCCGTTCGTTCGACGATGCCCTCGGCGATGCCCAGGTGCAACTCGCACACGACGTCCGGTGCGACGGCCGCGACGGCTGCGAACGGGCACGCGTCGAGCACCAGCTCGAGGCGGCCACGTCCCTTGCGCACACGTGGACGGAAGCCCAGCCGGTTGGTCTCGGCCAGCAGCGTGGCGACGGCTCCCTCGTCGAGCGGTGTCACGTCGCGGCCGTGACGACGGCCCGCCTCCCGCGGTGTGAGCCCTTCAGAGACGGCGTCGGCGAGCATCGTCGACAGCCGCTGGTAGGGATCGGGGTCACCCAGCGGTCGGTAGGCCACCCGCGGCCGACCCCGACCCTCGGGGGCGAGCTGCACCGCCTCGACCATGCCCGCCTCGGCCAACACCACCAGATGCTGGCGGACCGCGGTGTGGTGCACGCCGACGGTTGCGGCCAGTTGCTGCGGGGTGAGCGGCTCGTCGGCCCCGCGCAGCAACTCGAGCACCGCTCTTCGGGTGGGGGCCGCCAGCGCTCGAGCGCGGCGCAGTGCATCACCGTCAGGATCGTCGCTGCGGAGCGGAGGACGTCCCATGGTGATGCACTGTCGCACGTTCACTCAGTGCGGGGCAATGTCGTCAGTGGCCGCCGAGCGCACTGGTGTCCACGTCGCCGACGGCGAAGAACCCGAGCGCTCCCTTGCCCACGTTGGCGAACTTGTGGGTCACGAACGGGTACAACCCGTCCTCGGCGAAGGAGAACTCGACGAAGCCGCCCTGGGCCGGCTGCAGGTCGAGCACCTGCGAGCCACCGGTGGTCTCGTCGGGCTGCAGCAGGTAGGCGCCTTCCTTGAACACGGTGTCGAAGATGGTGCCGACGATGTGGAACGCCAAGTTCTCGTTCGGGCCGTCGTCGACCACCCACATCCGGTACCGCTTGCCAGCCTCGACGTGGATCGGAGCGAACTTGTACTGATTCCAGTAGCCGTTGAAGACGACTGCATCCCAGGACTCGTTCATCATCTTGGTCAGGTCGCCGGGTTGGTCCGTCGGGCCGAGGTACAGCTCGCTCTGGACCACGACGAACTCCTCGTCGACGGGCGCAAGTTCGGGAGGATCGATGATGATCGCGCCATACATGCCGTTGCCGATGTGGTGGAGCGCAGGGGCTGTGCCGCAGTGGTACATGAACGCGCCGGCGTAGTCGGCCTGGAACTCGTAGATCAGCGACTCGCCGGGCTGAATGGTCCGCATCTCGTCGCTCCACGCCACTTTGCTGGCGTGGAAGTCGATCGAGTGGCCCATCGTGCCCTTGTTCGTCAGGGTGATCCGGAACGTGTCGCCCACCTTGCCGTGGAGGATGGGACCGGGCACCTGGTCGTTGAACGTCCACATCAACTGCGTGACGCCGGGCGCGACCTCGATGATCTTCTCGGTGGCGTCGAACGCGATCTCGTGCACCGTCCCGCTGGCCTTGGCGGGCAGCACGGGATCACGGCCCTCCCAGCCTTCGGGGGGCATCGCCGTGCCGTCGATCTTCGCGCTGGTGTCGGCCGGTGCCGTGGTGGCCGTGCCGCCGCCGTTGGAGGCGGCGCTCGACGAGCCGCCGACCACCTTGCCGACCACCTTGATGGCCAGCTTCATGCCCGCCTCCTTGTGCCCGGCGACCGTGCACCACGCTTCGGCGTCGCTGTCGAACGGGCCGACGACGACGACGGTGGACTCACCCGACTTCAGCATCGCGGCGCCGGTCGTGCCGTTGACCTTGAAGTCGTGGTCGAGCTTGCCGGTGTTCATCACGTGAACGGTGACCTGCTGGCCGGCGGGGACTTCGATGCTGGACGGCGTGACACTGATGTCGGCCAGCGTGACGTCCCACTCGGTCTTCCCGCCAGTCGCCGTGCCGCCGCCTGGCGCAGCGGTGTTGGGCGTGGTGTCCGCCGCGAGCGCCACCCCCACGACACCGAGGATGAGCGCCACCATCCCGATGACGAATGACGCGATCCACCACCCGTCGCTGTTGCGCTGCTCGCCCATACCTTCCTCCGTTCCCAATACAAAGAGTGTGTGCTCTATTTATTGATCGCCCGTTCAGCGAGGGACAGGGCCGAAGGTCCCGGCCCTCTACAGTCGGAGACATGCCGATCCACATCCGCGCCGAAGCCGCTGACTACGCCCCCGCAGTGCTGGTCCCGGGCGACCCACGCCGGGCCGAGTACATCGCCGACACCTTCTTCGATCCCGGGTTCCGCCTGGTCAACGAGGAGCGCGGTGAGCTCGGGTTCACGGGGACGTTCCAGGGCAAGCCGATCAGCGTGCAGTCCGTCGGCATGGGTTGCGCGAGCGCCGGGATCTACTACAACGAGCTCATCCAGCTCGGCGCGACGCGCATCATCCGCGTCGGTACCGCCGGCGGTCTGGCCCCCGGGCTGCAGCTGGCCGACACGATCGTCGCGATCAGCGCCACCGCCGACGACCCCGTCGTCGCCCAGATGACCCAGGGTGAGGCCCACTCGCCCACGGCGTCGTGGAGTCTGGTCGAGAAGGCGATCATCCGCGGCCGCGAGCTGGGTGGCCGCCTGCACGTCGGCCCCATTGTGTCCGCCGGGCTGTTCTACGACCCGCGCACGGGGATCATGCAGCGGTGGGCAGACCGTGGCCACCTCGCCGTCGAGATGGAAGCGGCGATGCTGTACACGCTGGGCGCGCTGCACAAGATCGAGACCCTGTGCGTGTGCACCATCAGCGACCTGATCACCGACGAGCAGAACGCCGTCCGCATCAGCGACGAGGACATGAAGATCGGCGTCGACCGGATGATGCAGATCGCGATCGACGTCGCGGTCAGCTGAGCCCCCGACGCGTGACAGCCCGACCGGCTGATCGGTCGGGCTGTTCACCAGGAACTTAAGTTCGCGCCACAGGGCGGCTCAGATGAGGCCGAGGTCCTTCACGGCGTCGCGCTCTTCGATGAGCTCGGCGACGCTGGCGTCGATCTTGCCGCGGCTGAACTCGTTGATGTCCAGACCCTGGACGATGGAGTACACGCCGTCCTTGCAACTGCACGGGAAGCTGGAGATGATGCCCTCCGCCACGCCGTAGCTGCCGTCGCTGGGAACCGCCATGCTCACCCAGTCGCCTTCGGGCGTACCGGCGGTCCAGCTGCGGATGTGGTCGACCGCGGCGTTGGCGGCCGAGGCGGCCGACGACGAGCCACGCGCCTCGATGATCGCGGCACCACGCTTGGCGACGGTGGGCAGGTAGGTGTTGGCGTACCACTCGTGGTCGTTCACCGCATCGTAGGCATTCGCGCCGTTCACCTTCGCGTGGTACAGGTCGGCGAACTGGGTGACCGAATGGTTGCCCCAGATGGTCATGTTGCTCACGTCGTTCACCGTGGTGCCCGTGCGCTGCGCGAGCTGCGCGACCGCGCGGTTGTGGTCCAGACGGGTCATCGCCGTGAAGCGAGCGGGATCGATGTCGGGTGCGTTGCTCATCGCGATCAGCGCGTTCGTGTTGGCCGGGTTGCCGACGACGAGGATCTTGACGTCCTTCTTCGCGCTGTCGCTCAGCGCCTTGCCCTGGGGCTTGAAGATGCCACCGTTGGCGGACAGCAGGTCGCTGCGCTCCATACCCGCCTTGCGCGGCATGGCGCCCACGAGCAGCGCCACGTCGGCGTCACCGAACGCCACGTTGGCGTCGTCGGTGCAGACCACATCGGCGAGCAACGGGAAGGCGCAGTCGTCGAGCTCCATCTTCACGCCGTTGAGCGCGCCGAGTGCGGGCGTGATCTCGAGCAACTGGAGGATGACAGGGGTGTCGGGACCCAACATGGAACCCGAGGCGATGCGGAACAGGAGGCTGTAGCCGATCTGGCCGGCTGCACCGGTGACGGCGACACGAACAGGAGTGGTCATGGCCGCGAGCGTACGCCCAACCGGGCGTGCGCGAGAAAGTCACTGGACGTTCTGGAGACCCAACTCGGTGAGGATGAGGTTCGCGTAGAAGTTCGATGCCGCCGTGCTGCACGTGATGTGAATGCCGTCGGGGCACAGTTCGATCTTCTGTGACTCGGCGTTCCAGTCGATGACTCGCACCTGCGGGTGACGCGCTGGCAGGGCGACGATGCGTTCGTTGTTCCCGGGCACCCACTCGACGGGTGCACGCACGGTCATGAACACGATGCCGGCGGCATCGGCGGGGACGGCGGACACGATGGCGTCGAACTCCTTGTCACCGACCGGCGCGTTCGTCCCGACCTGCACGACGATGGTCGTACCCTTGCCGACGACCCCTTCGGCGACCATCTGCAAGATCGCGTTCTTCACGCCCTCGGGCCCACGGTTCTCCTTGGCGTTGACCACCACACCCTGCGATTCGAGCTGCTTGTTCGCTCCGACCATCACCGACTCGCCGATGGCGACATTGGCCTTGGGTGGCGGCAGCGTGGTGCTGGTGGACGGCTCGCTGGTCTGGCCCGGCGTGGTGTTCAGCACCGTCGAGGTGGACTGCGCGATCGTGCTCGTGGTCGAGTCGACGTCGTTGCCCTGCAGCGAGCACTGCACCGAGCCAACGCACTGCGGGTCGGCCATCACCATGCTCGTGGTGGCCAGCCCGAGCGCCACCAGAACGGTGACGGCGGCGATCGTGAGCCGACGATCGCCGCGCACACGGGCCACCATCGCCCGCAGTTGACCCTTGCGGATAGGGGTCTCGACGAATCGATAGCTGGCCTCGGCGATGACCACGGTCAGGACCATCGCCACGATGAACTCGACGGGGGTCAGCAGGATCTGGGCCTGCCGACGAATGATCTGGTAGATCGGCCAGTGGTACAGATACAGCCCGTAACTGCGGGTGCCGACCCAGTTGAAGACCTTGTTGCCGAGCAATCGGCCGGTGGCGGCCTGGGTGTGCGTGGCGGCGGCCACCACCATCAGGGTGACGACTCCGGTGAGCAGGAAGCCACCGCGGAAGAGCACCGGGTTGTACCGGCCGTCCTCGAGCAGGTACATCTTCCAGAACAGCACCCCCAGCAGCAGCACGCCGACGGCTGCGATGACGTCGAGTTGACGGCCCTTGTCGCGCAACGGCCCGCGCAGGATGGCCATCGGTCGCCACAACATCGCGAAGCCGGCGCCGAGCAACAAGCCGCCCGCTCGCGAGATGCTGCCGAGGTAGAGCGTGTCGTTGGTGCTGATGCAACGACCGAACACGTGCCAGTAACCGTTGCTGTTCTCTTCGCTGCACGCAAGGGGGACGAAGCCATCGGCGAAGAGCACGCCGACCAGCACCGCGATCGCGACGCTGATGCCGATGAGCTTCACCCCGACCTGCGGGAGCGTGCGCCGGGATCGGCGGAGCACCGCCACCATGACGAGTGGCCACAGCAGATAGAACTGCTCTTCGACGGCCAGCGACCACAGGTGACGGAGTGGGACGAACGCCTCGGACGAGGCGTACCCCTGACCGACGAAGATCTGGTACCAGTTGCTGACGTAGAGCAACCCGGCCACGAAGTCGCCACGAGTGCTCTCGCGCACGGCCGGGTAGAACGCCGTGATGTACAGCATCAGCGCGGCCATCATCAGGAAGAGGGCCGGCAGCAGGCGACGGCCGCGACGCATCCAGAACTGACGCAGGTTCACACCGCCGTCGCGTTCGTCCTCGCCGATGATCAGCAGCGTGATCAGGTAGCCGGAGATGACGAAGAACACCTCGACGCCCAGGAAACCGCCTCGCAACCACGTGTGGTTGGCGTGATAGATCATCACCGCGACGACAGCGATGGCGCGCAGACCATCGAGGCCCGGCAGGTACGGGACTCGGCTCAGGCCGCGAGAGGAGGGTGTGGGCCGATCCGACATTCGGGTCTCCAGTATGGACGATGACCGCCGCGGCCACGCCCGTATGGCGTCACTTCTTCAGGTCCGGCCGACCGATCGCGTCGAAGACGAGGTTGGCGTAGAACTGCTTCGCCGTGGCGGTCCGCAGGTGGTAGCCGTCGCTCGCCAGCTCGCCGCTGATCTTCTGGCTCTCCTGCTCCCAGTCGAGCACCTTCACGTTCGGATATCGGTCCGGGAGTTGACGAATGCGGATGTTGTTGTCGGCGATCCAACCGCGGGGCGCACGCACGGTCATGAAGACCACGAGCGGCGTGTCCTCGGCGGGGAGCGAGCTCATGATCGAGTCGAGGGTGGCGTCGCTGACCGGTCCGTTGGTCCCGGTTTGCACCACCACGACTCTGCCCACCAGACCGGCCGCACGGAGCTGGCCGACGACCTCGGCGACGTTCTTGCCCTGCCGGCTGACCGCGGCGTTCACCAGGATGCCGCCGGCCTGGAGCTGTGGGGCCGCGCCCAGCATCACCGACTCGCCGACGGAGTACGGCGCGAGCTTGTCGACCGGCGACAGCGTCGTCGTGGGCGCGACCGTGGTGGGCGCAGCGGTGGTGGGCGGCGCCGTGGTGGGCACGGTCGTCTGCCCGAACACCGTCGACGGCGGCGCGGTGGGATCGACCGAGGTGACCACGGTCGGCGGCGCCGTCACGGGCACCACCGATGACGAGGTGGCGCCTGCGATGGCTTCTGCACCCTTCTGGCTGTCGCACTCGACCTGCCCCACGCACAGTACGTCGGCGGTCGCGATGCTGACCGTGGCGAAGCCGGCGAGCACGGCGGTGACCGACGCGATCAGCAGCGCTCGCCGTCGCCGATGCCGGGCGGCTGGCGTACGCGCAGGACGTTGGCCGCGGATGAACTCGCCGAACCGGCCTTCGCGCACCGGCAGCTCGACGATGCGGTAGCTGAGCTCGGTGACCGGCACGGTGATGAGCATCGCAATGCCGAACTCGGCCAGCGAGAGCTGGGTCCCGGGCTCGCGGATGATCTGGTAGATCGGCCAGTGGAACAGGTACAGCCCGTAGCTGCGGGTGCCCACGTAGTGCAGTGGCCGCATGCCGAGCAGCCGACCGACCCAGCTGCGCCGGTGTGTCGCCGCCGCGATGCATGCGACCGAGCACAGCCCCACCAGGAACAGCCCGCCGCGATACAGCCACGGATCGTACGACGCGTCTTCCGTGTCGAACAGGAAGCGCCGGTTCATCATCACCGCGAGGCCGACGAGTGCGAGCACTGCGAACGCGTCGACCCGGCGACCACGCCGCTTCAAAGGACCGCGCATGATGGCCACCGGTCGCCACAGGAGCGCGAATCCGGCGCCGATGAGCAGTCCGCCGGCTCGGCTGAACGTGTTCAGGTACAGCGCCTCGTTCACGTTGATGCAACGGCCCAGCACCGCCAGGTAGCCGTTGCTGTCGCCCGGCCCGCAGGCTGGGTTGCCCGCCGCGTCGGCACCCAGGAAGACGGTGCCGCTCACATACATGGCAGCGGTTGTGGCGGCGATGAACGCACTGAGACCGAAGAACCACAGCGCCACTCGTGGCAGGCGGTCGCGGTGCCGACGCAACACCACTGCCATCACCACGGGCCACACGAGATAGAACTGCTCTTCCACAGCCAGCGACCACAGATGTCGCAGCGGCGAGAACGCCTCCGCCGCCGTGTAGCTCTGCCCCGCCCAGATCTGGAACCAGTTGCTGACGTACAGCAGGCCGGAGGCGAAGTCGCCGCGTGTGGCGCCCATCGGGCGACGGTCGAAGAAGACCATGTAGATGGCCAGAGCGCCCATCATCACGTACAGCGCCGGGAGCAGGCGTCGAGCGCGACGCATCCAGAACTTGCGCAGGCTGACCGTCCCGGTGCGTTCCTTCTCGGCGACGAGCAGCAGCGTGATGAGGTAGCCGGAGATGACGAAGAACACCTCCACGCCCAGGAAGCCGCCCGACAGCCAGCCATGGTTGGCGTGGTACACCATCACGCCGATCACGGCGAGCGCGCGCAATCCGTCGAGTCCCGGAAGGTACGGAACTCGACTGATCTGGTTGCGCATCACGGGGTGGGTGTGATGCTCCGTGACGTCGAGCGTCGGCGGAGGGAGGGTGGTTGCGGACATGGCCGCGTCCAGTTTGGTTCAGCGGGTGCCGGGAAAGCCGTCACCCGCTGATCGAAGCGTCAGAGCTGGAGTGCCTTGACCTCGAGGAATTCCTCGAGGCCGAACTTGCCGGCTTCGCGGCCGAGGCCGCTCTGCTTGTAGCCACCAAACGGTGCCGACGGGTTGAACGCCCCACCGTTGACCTCGACCTGACCGGCGCGGATGCGACGGGCGACGGCCTTGGCGTGGTCGGCATCGCCGCTCCACACACCACCGGCGAGGCCGTAGATGCTGTCGTTGGCGATCTCGATGGCCTCTTCTTCGGTGTCGTACGGAATGATCGACAGCACCGGGCCGAAGATCTCTTCGCGGGCGATCGTCATGTCGCGCGTGACGTTGCTGAAGATCGTCGGCTGGACGTAATAGCCCTGCTCGAGGCCTTCGGGTGCCTCGGCGCCGCCCGTGAGCAGCGTGGCGCCTTCCTCGATGCCGGTGGTGATGAAGCCCCGGACACGTTCGCGCTGCGCGGCGGACACGAGCGGCCCGACGAACTTGCCCGCCTCGAACGGGTTGCCGGGCTGGAACGCCGCCTGGGCGGTGCCGACGGCGATGGCCTCGGCCTCGGCCAGACGCGACCGCGGGACCAGCATGCGAGTGAGTGCCGTGCAGGTCTGACCGCTGTTGAGGAAGCACTTGCCGACACCGTCGGAGACTGCCTTGGTGAAGTCGGCGTCCTCGAGGATGACGTTGGCGCTCTTCCCGCCCAGTTCGAGCGCGACCTTTTTCACGGTCTGCGCGGCGACCTCGGCGACCCGCTTGCCGGCGCGGGTGCTGCCGGTGAACGACACCATGTCCACATCGGCGTGGGCGGCAATGGCCTCACCGACGACGGGACCGACGCCGGTGACGAGGTTGAACACACCGGCCGGCAGACCGGCCTCGTCGATGATCTCGGCGAGGATGAACGCGTTGATGGGTGCGACCTCGCTGGGCTTGAGCACCACGGTGTTGCCCGCCGCGAGCGCCGGCGCCACCTTCAGTGCGATCTGGTGCAGCGGGTAGTTCCACGGCGTGATGCAACCGACGACGCCGATGGCCTCACGGACGACCAGGCTGTTCCCGATGGTCTCCTCGAACTGGTACGAGTCGAGCAGATCGGCGGCGCCCTTGAAGTTGCCCTTCGGCAGACCGACCTGGATCATGCTGCTGAGCCACAGCGGCATGCCCACTTCCTTGGCGATCACTTCGGCGAGCTCGTCGGTGCGCGCCTCGAGGCCGGCGTGGATCTTGCGCAGGTACTCGGCACGAGCTTCCTTGGGCAGCGCGTTCCACGCCGGGAACGCCGCCCTCGCGGCGGTCACCGCGGCGTCGACGTCGGAGGCGGCGCCGTCGGGAATGGTGGCGATGACCTCTTCGGTCGCGGAATCGTGGACGCTCAGCGTTCCGCTGCCGTTGGAGGGGGTCCACTTGCCGTTGATGTAGATCTGGTCGTATGCACGCATGGGCGAGACAGTACGCCCCCTCAGTGCGGATCGCGCAGCCCGAGGTTCCCCATGATCTCGCGCGTCGCCCAACTGCGGTTCAGCGTGTAGAAGTGCAACCCCGGGGCGCCTTCTTCCATCAGCTGGGCGCACAGCTCGGTGGCCAGTTCCACGCCGATGCGTTCGGCCTCGTCGAGGTCGTCGCCCGCCTTCTCGACCCGTTCGACCACCCACCCGGGCACGTCGGCGCCGCTCATGTGCGCCATCCGCGTCACCTGGCCGAGGTTGCTGATCGGCATGATGCCCGGCACCACCGGCTTGCTGCAGCCGAGGGCCGCCAGCTCATCGACCATCTGCAGGTAGTGGTGGACGTCGAAGAAGAACTGCGTGATCGCGAAGTCGGCGTGGATCAGCTTCGTGGCCAGGTGCCGGCGGTCGCTGTCGCGGTCCGGCGAGCGGGGGTGCAGCTCGGGGTGCGCGGCGACACCGACGGAGAAGCCGCCGAACTCGTGCAATCCTGCACCAATTCCAGGCTGAAGCGGTAGTCACTGGCGACCTCGGCCTCTCCGTGCGAGGGTGCGTCGCCGCCGAGGGCCAGGATGTTCTCGACGCCGACGGCGCGGTAGTCCATGAGGATGTCGCGGATGTCGGCCCGCGTGTGACCCTGGCAGGTCAGGTGCGCCATCGGTGAGATCGGCGTCTGACGCCGCACCCAGCTCACCAGATCGGCGGTCTTGGTGCGCGTGCTGCCGCCCGCCCCGTACGTGACGCTGACGAAGTCGGGCTCGAGCGCCTCGAGTTCGCCGATGGCGCGACCGAGGCTGAGCCAGCCCGCCTCGTTCTTGGGCGGGAAGAACTCGAACGACACCGTCGGTCCGGCGGCCAACAGTTGAGCGATCTGTGCCACGGAGGACAGCTTTCACCATCCGGCACCCTGCGGCATGTCACGCTGTACGAAAAGCATGGGGGGTGCACGATGTCGCAGGTGCCGGCAGGCTGGTTCGACGATCCGTACGGACGCTTCCAACAGCGCTACTGGGACGGTGCCCGGTGGACCGAGCACGTTGCGACCGAGGGCCGGGCGATGGTCGACCCGATGGGTGCCAGCGCGGTGGTGCCGTTCGCCACGCCGGCTTCAGCCACCGACGGTGCGGCGGCGTCCGAAGTCGCCGAGCAGCGCGCCGAGCAGTCGACCGGTGTCATCGGCTTGTTGGACCGCACGGGTGTCACGGCGCGAGAGCGGACACGTCCCAGCATCGGGTCTGCGGTCGCCGGTCTCGGTGGCGTGGTCGTCGCCATCGGGGTCCTCGAGGCCGTCACGGGCGAACAGCCGGTGCGCGGCGAGTTCATCGCCGGGTCGCTGATCGTCCTCGCCGTCGCAGTCGCGGCGCGCCTGTACGTGCGCATCGCCGAGGCGCAGTCAGCTGCCATCGGCCTTGCCGTGGTCGGCGTCGTCGCCTTCGGCGCATCGGTGTCGGTCACCGACAGCGCGGGCGGGTTCCTCACCGGTCTGCTGATCGCCGCGCTGTTCCTCTCCGCGTGGGCGCTGCCGGGCTTCCAGGGCGTGAACATGTTCCTCGCCAGCGGACTCCTGGCACTGCTGGCCGGATTCGGCTCGCTCAGCTCCGACGCTGGCGGCGACGGCGGGCTCCTCCCCACCGAGATCACCGGAACGGTGGGCACACAGGGTGCGGTCTACCTCGTCGGGGCCGCGCTCTTCCTCGGCGCCACGTGGGCGCTCGATCTCCGTGGTTACCGCGGCACCGCGACGGCGTTCGCCGCGGCGGGGTTGGCGGCATCGCTCATCGGGACCGTGCTGCTGATCTCGCGATTCGGTGGCACGTCGGGTCCCATCTTCGTGACGATCGTCGGCGCGCTGGTGTGCCTGGTCGGTTCACACGGTCAGCGACGCGCCACCACATGGGCCGGCGCCGCCCTGCTGACGGCAGGCTTCATGACGTTTCTCGCCATTCAGTTCGCGCCGTCGTCGACAGGCAGCGTCGCGACGGTGGCGATCCTCGGTGGCCTCGCCCTCGTCTTGATGCCGTTGCTCGGCGCGTCGATCCGTCGGACGAAGGACGCGCAGCGCAGCGGACCGCCCGTTCAGCCCTGACTGGCGCTCAGGTCGACCTCGAACGAGCCCGCCAGGTCACCGAGATTCAGGGTCTCAGCCTCGGTCGGGGTGGCGATCGACACGTCGTCGCCGAACGAGAGGAAGCCGACGAGCACCGCAGGCACGTCCTCGAACGTCGCCGACTCGGGCATCGTGGAACCGCTGCTGTCGGGCGACGACGCGACGGGTGCTGTGTTGCCGGAGCCGCCGCCCTGAGCGTTGACAGGAGCGTTCGCGCCCTCGCTGCTCGCGGTCGTGGTGCCGCCGGTCCCGTCGCCGTTGGCCGCCCCTGGGGTCACCGCTGCCGCAGTGAACTCGTACACCAGTCCGCGCACCGCGTTGCCCGCGTCGTCGGCGAGCAGGGTCACGGTGATGGTCGATGCACCGGCTCGTTGGGCCAACACGGCGAGGAACGGGTCGTCGAGATCGGCCACCGTCAGGACCGCTCGGTACTCCAGGCCCCGCGAACCCTGCGTGGGGCCCTCGACGGCGTCCGAGCTGGCGGCATCTGCCACGGCGGTCAGCACCACGCCAGGATCGTGGAGCGCGATCAGCTGATCGCTCGAGAGTAGGGCGAGGGCCGCGTCGAACTGCACCAGGGTGTTCGTCCACACGCCATCACGCTCGAGGCTGATGGTCCGATCGTCGACGATCAGCCGGCTGGCGTCGGGCAGGGTGATGCAGCGCAGACCGTTCTCGAAGTCGACGACGTACTCCAGCCGATCGGTCGCCGTGGCGTCGCAGCCCGCTGCAGACGAGGTGTCGTTCGTCGCAGGCAGCGTGCCGAGCAGGCCACTCACGCCGCTGTCCGATTCGGCGACGAGCAGATAGCGAGCGGTGCCCTGGTCGAGCGTCGCTTGCACGAGGTCGTCCAGAGTGGGTCCGTCGACGGTGTCGGCCGATCGTCCGGCCGACGACGAACCGACCATCGTCCCGCTGTCGACCGTGGACACGTTCGTGCCGGTCGCGAGGGCCGAGTCGGAACCGGCGCCGGTGCCGTCGCTGGCGCACGACGACGCTGCGACAGTGGCGAGGACGACGAACGGAAGGGCGAGAAGTGCGCGCGGGGGTCGCATGGGTGAGGGCTCCTTGGGGCGGACGATCGGAATCGACGATTCCTGCCCCCGTCCAGTACCCGTCGCGCTCCCCGTTCGAACGTCCTCAGTGACGGAAGTGGCGCTCGCCGGTGAACACCATGGCGATTCCGTGCTCGTCGGCCGCGGCGATGACCTCGTCGTCGCGCACGCTGCCCCCCGGCTGAACGACCGCGGCGACGCCCGCCGCCGCGGCGACGTCGAGCCCGTCGCGGAAGGGGAAGAACGCATCGCTCGCGCACACCCCGCCCGACGCCCGGCTGTCGGCGCGTCGCGCGGCGATCTGCGCGGAATCGACCCGGTTCTGCTGGCCGGCACCGATGCCGAATGCCTGGCCGTCCTTGGCGAACACGATGGCGTTGCTGCTGAC
>JANMFL010000138.1:0-2492 GCA_031377945.1 Acidimicrobiaceae bacterium
GCAGCACTCGTCGTCGGACCAGCTGCGTGGTGGCACGAGTGGGCACTCGACGATTGGGATCGTCTCGCTGGCGCAGTCGTTGCGGGACACGTCGTCGAATGTGGAACGCAGGCAACCGGCGGCAACTACACGTGGTTCGACGAGATCCCCGATCCGTCGAAGCCGCTCGGCTTCCCCATCGCCGAGGTCGAGGACGATGGTTCGTCGGTCATCACCAAGCATCCGGGCACGGGTGGGGTCGTGAACGTGGGCACCGTCACCGCACAACTGCTGTACGAGATCGGCGGCGAGACGTACGCCAACCACGACGTCGTCACGCACTTCGGTTCCATCCAGGTCGCTCAGGAAGCCCCGGATCGCGTCCGCATCAGCGGGGTGCAGGGCTCGCCGGCACCGTCGATGGCGAAGGTGTGCCTGAACCTGGAGGGCGGCTTCCGCAACCGCATGTCGTTCGTGCTCACCGGGCTGCGTCAAGCTGAGAAGGCAGCATGGGTGGAACAGGCGCTGTTCACCCGCCTCGGCGGCAAGGAGCGCTTCGACGAGGTCGACGTGCGCTTCGTGCCGGCGCCCAGCGATGCACGCACCCAGGAGGAGGCCTCCGGCCGTCTGCACGTCACGGTGAAGAGCGAGGACGACCGATTGGCCGGACGCGGCTTCAGCTCGGCGTGCATCGAACTCGCGCTGGCGAACTACCCGGGCTTCTTCGCCACGGGTGCGCCCGGCGACGCCCAGTCGTACGGCGTGTACTGGCCCGCGCTGGTCGACGCCGCCGAGATCGACGAGCGGGTCGTCCTCTGGGACAGCTCGACCATGCGAGTGACACACCCCCAAGCGAGTGCCACGCCTCTCGTCCGAGTGGCAGATGCCCGACCGAGTGACCACTCGGACCCCGAGGTGGGAGTGAGCACTCCGACCCCCGTCGGACCGGCGGTGGGCGAGCCGCTGGGCGCGCACTTCGCCGCCCGTTCCGGCGACAAGGGCGGCAACGCCAACGTCGGCATCTGGTCACGCGACGAGGCCGGCTATGCCTGGCTGGCCGCGAACCTCACGGCCGCGAAGGTCCGCGAGCTGCTGCCCGAAGCCGCCGAGCTCGAAGTGCGTCGCACCGAGCTCGCGAACATCCACGCGCTGAACTTCGTCGTCGTCGGCCTGCTCGGCGAAGGCGTCGCCAGCAGCACCGCGTTCGACGCACAGGCCAAGGGCCTGGGCGAATACCTCCTCAGCCGCCCCTGGCGCGGCTAAACCTTTCGGCACCGCCAACCGTCTGAGAGGCGTGATCCTCTCCAGCGTCACCACCGAACCGAGGGACGCCATCGATTTCGACGAGTTCTTCCTCGCCCACCACACCCGCCTCATCGCGTGTGCACTGGCGTTGACGAACGATCGCGAGCGCGCCCGAGATGCCGCTCAGGAGGCCCTCAGCCGCGCCTATCGAGACTGGTCGAGGGTGCAGCGCATGGACCACCCCGCCGCGTGGGTGCGGCGCGTTCTGGTGAACCTGCTCACCGACGAGGGCCGCCGCGATCGGTTCCACGGGCGGTCCCAGTCAATGGTCGACACGCTGCACGAGGACACTCCGCCGTCGGACTCGCGACTGCTCGCGGCCATCCGACAGCTCCCCATCCGCCAGCGCACCGCCGTCGTGCTGCACTACCTCGACGACCTCCCCGTCGAGCAGGTCGCGGTGGCGATGGGCGTGGCCACCGGCACGGTGAAGGCCACCCTGCACCAGGCCCGGGCGACGCTGGCACGAGACCTGGAGACACTTCGATGAACGACCGACTCGACGCCGAACTCGCCGGCCTGCGCGACTCGCTGCACGCCGACGCCCGCCGCGATGCATCGACCGCCGACGCGTTGGCCCTCGTGAAGGCCGGCGCCACCACGGTCACCCCACTGCCCCGACGCCGACCCGTGTGGGTCGCCGGTGCCGTGGTGCTGGCCACCGCGGCCGCTGCGGTGGGGGTCGTGGTGCTGTCGCGCGACGACCGCGACGGCGTCACCGTCCCCGTCACCGACCCGACCATCGCCACCACGGCCCCCGAGACCACCGCGGTCGCCAACAGCACCGCCCCGCCCACCACGGCGGCGCCCACCACCGTCGCCCCGCACACACTGGTGCCCGTGCCGCCGCAATCGGTGACGAGCGTCCGGTCGATCTCGTTCAGCGACACCACCGGTGGCTGGGCCATCGTCGAACTCGGCGACGGGGGGCTCGCGTTCATTCGCACCACCAACCCTCCTGCGATCGCTCCGAACTGGGTGATCGCCGACTCGCCCACCCCGGCCACCGACCTGATGGGGGTCCGGTTCGCCGATGCGCTGAACGGCTGGCTGATCGGTGCCCAGCGCTGGTGGTCCACGCACGACGGTGGCGCCACCTGGAACGAGTTGCCGCTCGCCGCCTCCGGCGACGCCCCGCTCGACGTGGTCGTGGCCGGCGGCTGGGCGCTCATCCTGCGGGCGGAGCAGTCCGACGCCGAACCGTTCAC
>JANMFL010000178.1:0-6853 GCA_031377945.1 Acidimicrobiaceae bacterium
GTGGAGAAGGAGTACCTGGCCGAGGTGGAGGGTGTGGTCGGTGGCGGTGCCCTGCGTCAGTTGCGAGACGGGATCGAGCTGGAGGACGGGATGACGGCACCCGCCAAGGTCTCCCAACCCGAGCCCGGCATCGTCCGGATCACCATCCATGAGGGACGGAACCGGCAGGTCCGACGGATGTGCGAGGCCGTCGGTCACCCGGTGACCCGACTCGTGCGGGTTCGTATCGGACCGCTTCGTGACGCCCAGTTGAAGCCGGGCGAGTGGCGCGAGCTGGAGCAGTCGGAGTTGAAGGCGTTGATCGAGGCGGTCGCCGGGTCACCTCGGCGGATACGCTGAACAGCCGTGTCAACTCCTCGTCGGGCGAACGTGGCGGGCCTCGGGCTCATCGGCGGTTCGGTCGCGCGCGCACTCACCGACCGAGGGTGGCAGGTGTCGGGTGACGATCACCGTCCCGATCGCGTCGAGCAGGCGCTCCGGATGGGGATCATCGCCGGATCAGGACTCGATTCGAGCGCCGAGATCACGTTCGTCGCCACGCCGGTGCTGACCCTGGTCGACCAGGTGAAGCGGGCACTCGCCGAGACCGAGGGCCTCGTCACCGATGTCGGAAGCGTGAAGGGTGCGGTGTCTGACGCCGTCCACGACGAGCGCTTCGTGGGCGGTCATCCGATGGCGGGCAGCGAACTGGAGGGCCTCGACGGCGCCGACGGCAGCATGTTCGAAGGCGCCGTGTGGGTACTGACGCCCACCGCGGACACCGCGGACTCGACGTTCGCCGCCGTCGCCGCGGTGGTCGCCGAACTGGGCGCCGATGTGGTGGCGCTGCCCGCGGAGCGACACGACCAGGTGGTCGCCGTCATCAGCCACGTGCCGCACCTCACCGCGGCGACGCTCATGGGGCTGGCGAGCGATCGCGCCGAAGAACACGCTGCGTTGCTCCGGCTCGCCGCCGGCGGTTTCCGCGACATGACGCGCATCGCCAGCGGGCAACCGGGTATCTGGCTCGACATCTGCGCCGAGAACCGCACGGCCATCCTCAGCGCGCTGGATGGCCTCATCGGGGGCCTCGCCGAGATGCGTGCCGTCGTCGATGGTGACGACCGGGCGGAGTTGCACCGGCTGCTCGCCAAGGCCCGCGAGGCGCGCGCGAACCTACCGGTGCACGGTACTCACCCGGAAGAACTGGCCGAGATGCGCATCCCGATCCTCGACCGACCGGGTTCGGCGGCCGAGGTGTTCACGTTGGCGGCGGAGTTGGGTGTGAACATCGCCAGCTTCGAGGTCGTGCACAGCCTGGAGGGCAACCGCGGTGTCGCGGTCGTCCTGGTGGATGCCGCAATGGCGGAACTGTTTCGTGGCGGCCTGATGGCGCGGGGCTACCGACCTGCACTGCAGCGGCTGAGCTGATCGATCGTGGACGTCTACCGCGTGGCACCGCTCGGTGCGCCCATCGATGCCGTGGTCACCGTGCCCGGATCGAAGAGCATCGCCAACCGGGCCTTGGTGTGCGCTGCGCTGGCCGATGGCGAGTCGGTGCTCCGCGGCGTTCCCGACGGTGACGACACCTCGGCGATGCTCGACTGTCTCGCACTGTTGGGCCTGGACGTGGAGCGTGGCGACGACACCGTGCATCTGCAGGGTGGGCTGGGACGCTTCCGCAAGGGGCCGATGACGCTCCCCACCCGACTGGCGGGAACGACGAGTCGGTTCATCACCGCGCTCGCTGCGCTCGGCCCTGGGCCGTACACCATCGATGGCGAGCCGCCGCTGCGTCGCCGCCCGATGGCGCCCCTGCACGAAGCGCTCGAGGCGATGGGCGTCTCGGTGCACGCTCGCGAGAACCATGGCCATCTGCCGGTCACCGTGCAGGGCCCGATCGACGTCACCCTCGACGAGGTGCCGCTCCGAGGCGACATCAGCAGCCAGTATCTGACGGCGCTGATGATGATCGCGCCGTTCTTCCCCAACGGCCTGCGGTTCGTGCTCACCACACCGCTGGTGTCGCGCCCGTACGTGCGGATCACCGCAGCCGTCATGGAGGCCTTCGGGGTACCCGGGGTGGAACTCGGGGACCGCATCATCATCGTGCCGCCGGGTCGATACACCGCCCGCGACTACACCATCGAGCCGGACGCCAGCTCGGCCAGCTATCCGTTGGCGGCTGCGGCCATCTGCGGTGGTGTCGTGCGCGTGCCAGGCCTGACCAACGTGTCGCTGCAGGGTGATGCCGCGTTCTGCCACGTGCTGGCCCGAATGGGATGCACCGTCCGTCAGGACGCGACCGGGACGGCCGTGTCTCGGCACGGTGCTCTGAAGGGCATCGAGATCGACATGGTCGATCTCTCCGACCTCGTGCCGACGCTCGCTGCAGTGGGCGGGTTCGCCGAGGGCGTCACCGACGTGCACGGTGTGGGTTTCATCCGGAACAAGGAGAGCGACCGGCTCACCGATCTGTGTGTCGAACTCCGCCGCGCCGGCATCGACGCCACCGACAATCGAGATGGTCTCGTCGTCCGCCAGAGCAGGCCGCACACCGCCACGCTCGCCACTCATCACGATCATCGCCTGGCGATGGCGTTCGCGTTGGTCGGCCTGGGAGCCAGCGGCATCATCGTCGAGGATCCCGATGTGGTGAGCAAGAGCTGGCCGGACTTCTGGTCGATGATCGAGGGGCTGCGATGACCTCGACCGACGCCCGCCCGGAGGTGGCGGCGTTCGATGTGGACGGGACGTTGACGGTGCGCGACTGCGTGAAGCCCTTTCTGCTGCGCGTCGGCGGCTGGACTGGCGTCTCGAGCGCGTTGGTGCGGAAGCCATCGGTGTCGTTCAGCGCGGTCTGGCATCGAGATCGGGACCGTTTCAAGGAATTGGTGGTGGGCGGCGTGCTGCGCGGCCGACGGGTGGACCAGGTCGAGGAGCTCGGCGAGCAGTTCGCCGACGAGGTCGTCACCGACTGGTTGCGCGCCGATACGATCGCCCGACTGCGCTGGCACCAGCGGATGGGCCATCGCATCGTGCTCGTGTCCGCATCACTCGGGCCCTACCTGCGCCCACTCGGACGGCGTCTCGACGTCGACGACGTGCTCTGTGCCGAACCGCTCCGTGACGGCGACGAATTCGGTGACGGGTTGCAGGGACCCAATTGCAGGGCTGCGGAGAAGGTGCGTCGGCTGGATGCATGGTTGGACGCGAGGGGACTTCGCGACGCAACGGTGTGGGCGTACGGCGACAGCAGCGGCGATCGCGAGTTGCTGGCCCGTGCCGATCACCCATTGTTCGTGAAGGACATGACGGTGTCAGCGGTCCCAGCGGGGTTCAGCGCGTGATCAGCGCCCTGGTCAGAGAAGCGCGCCCGAAACAGTGGGTCAAGAACGTGCTCGTGTTCGCAGCGCCGGCGGCCGCGGGCGAGTTGACGAACGGTGGGGTGTTGCTGAAGACCGTCCTCGCCTTCATCGCGTTCTGCATGGCCAGCGCGGGGACCTACTACTGGAACGACATCCACGACGTCGAGGCGGATCGCTCCCATCCGGTGAAGCGGTCGCGGCCCATTGCCAGCGGTACTGTCCCGTTGCGCACCGCCAAGGTCGTCGGTTCGCTGTTGCTCGCGGGTGGCGTCGGGCTGGCGTTCGCGGTTCGCTGGCAGCTCGGACTGGTGACGCTGGGGTACATCGTGCTCACCACCGTCTACAGCACTGCGCTCAAGCACGTCGCCGTCGTGGACCTGGTCGCCGTCGCGGCGGGTTTCGTGCTGCGCGCGATCGCCGGGGCGGTCGCCGCCGATGTGCGGATGAGCACGTGGTTCCTGCTCTGCACCTCGTTCGCCTCGCTGTTCATCGTCACCGGAAAGCGATACGCAGAACTCCGCGAGTACGGCGACCATGCCGGAGCAGCTCGGGCAGCGCTCGACGACTACACGCTCGGGTTCCTGCGCATCGTGCTGTCCGTGAGTGTTGGCGCGACGCTGGTCACCTACTGCATCTGGGCGTTCGACACGAAGGAACTCAGCGGCTCGACATGGCCCTTCTACGAGCTGTCGATCGTTCCGGTGGTGACCGCGTTGCTGCGCTACACCCTGATCCTGGAACAGGGCCACGGTGCTGCACCGGAGGAGATTTTCGTCGCCGATCGCACCCTTCAGGTGCTCGGCCTGTTGTGGGCCGCGTTGTTCGGCCTGGGGGTGTACGTCGGGTGAGCACACGAACGTTCGACGAAGCGCTCGAGCAGGTGCGCGAAGTGCAGGGGTGGATGAGCCCCGATCAGGCCGAGCGGTTGTACCGCGCGGCCGCCGCGACGAGGAAGGGCGATCAGATCGTCGAGATCGGCAGCTTCCAGGGTCGCAGCACGATCGTGTTGGCGAGTGCCGCGGCCGCCGGAGTTCCGGTGGTCGCCATCGATCCGCACGCCGGCAACGACCGCGGTCCGCAGGAGATCGAGGGGTACGCCGAGGCGGCGGCCTCCGACCACGAGGTGTTCAACGCGAACCTCGCGGCCGCCGGTGTCGTCGATCGCGTCCGCCACGTACGAGCGTTCAGCGACGCCGCTCACTCGGAGGTGCACGGCGACATCGCCGTGCTGTACATCGACGGGGCGCACCGCTTTGCGCCGGCGCGAGCCGACATCCACGAGTGGGGTGCCCGTGTCACGCCCGGTGGCACGATGCTCATCCACGACTCGTTCTCCTCGGTCGGTGTCACACTCGCCATCCTGCGCGAACTGATGCTCGACGGCCGCTTCCGCTACGTCGGCCGCGCCCGGTCGCTGACCGAGTTCCGTGCAGATCTGGACGGCGGCGCGAAGAGTCGGGCCTTGAATGCGTTGCGCCTCGTTGCGCAGCTCCCGTGGTTCGTGAAGAACCTGCTCGTCAAGGTGCTCATCACGGTCAAGCTCGGTGGTGTGTTGAAGGCGATCACCGGCCGCGACCCCGAGTGGCCATACTGAACAGCGTGCCGATGCAGATTCGACGTTCTCTGACCGGTTGGGGGCGCACCAACGCCACGGTGGCCGAGTTCCTCGAGGTGCCCAACCACGAGGTCGCCGCGGCCGTGAAGGAAGCCGGCCCGCGGGGCGCGCTGGTGCGTGGCCTCGGACGCAGCTACGGCGACGCAGCGCAGAACGCAGGCGGTCTGGTACTGCGTCTGCTCGGCTCGGCGCACCAGGCCGTGCTCGACCCGGCGGACGGCACGGTGACGGTGCCCGCCGGCGTGAACCTCGACGAATTGCTGCGGGTCATCGTGCCGCGGGGATGGTTCGTGCCGGTGACGCCGGGAACCCGTTTCGTCACCATCGGCGGGGCGATCGCCAGCGACATCCACGGCAAGAACCACCACGTCGAGGGCTCGTTCGGCAACCATCTGGTGCGCATCACGATGCTGCTCGCTGATGGCTCGATCGTGGTCGTCGGTCCCGACGATCGTGCCGACCTCTTCTGGGCGACGGTCGGAGGGATGGGGCTGACCGGTGTCATTCTCGACGCAACGATCCGTCTGCTCCCGATCGAGAGCAGCCGGATGTCCGTCGACACGACTCGCATCCCCGACCTCGACACGTTGTTCGCGGCGATGGCCGACGGTGATGACGACTACCGCTACAGCGTCGCCTGGATCGATCTCGTGGCCAAGGGCGCCAGCCTCGGCCGCAGCGTGCTCACCCGTGGAGATCACGCCCGCCTCGACCAGCTGGGGCCGAAGGAGTCGGTGCAGCCGTTGGACTACGGCCCGCACCAGCTGCTGGCCGTGCCACCGCTGGTGCCTCCGATGGGTGTGCTGAACCATGCGACCGTCGCTGCCTTCAACGAGGTCTGGTTCCGCAAGGCGCCCCGTCACCGCGTGGCGGAGTTGCAGGGAATCGGCGCCTTCTTCCACCCGCTCGACCTGGTCGGTGCGTGGAATCGGCTGTACGGCTCGAAGGGGATGGTCCAGTACCAGTTCGTGGTGCCGTTCGGTCAGGAACATGCGATGCGCACGGTCATCGAGCGGCTGTCGGCCAGCGGTGCGGCGAGTTTTCTCGCTGTGCTCAAGCGCTTCGGTGGGGGCAACCGGGCGCCGTTGGGCTTTCCCGCGCCGGGTTGGACGTTGGCACTCGACGTCCCGGGCGCATCGCGGGGACTCGGCGATCTCCTGCACGGTCTGGACCGCGTCGTGCTGGAAGCCGGCGGTCGCCACTACTTCGCCAAGGACGCCCACACCACGGCAGCGGCCATTCGCCGCGGCTACCCGCGACTCGACGAATGGAAGGCCGCGCGCGACGCGGTCGACCCGCACGGCGTGTGGCAGAGCGATCTGTCACGTCGTCTCGGCCTCACAGACTGACGGAGCACTCCCACATGGACAACGCACTCGGCGAACCGCAGACCATCCTGCTGCTCGGTGGCACCAGCGACATCGGGTTGGCCATCGTGCGCGAGCTCCTCAGCCCGAGTGCTCGCACGGTGGTCCTCGGGTGCCGTCACGTGGACAGGGGTGAACAGGCTGCGGCCGGTCTGCGACACGATGGTCTGACGGTCGACGTCGTTGCATTCGATGGCAACGACACGGCGAGCCACGACCAGTTCATCGCGGACGTGACGCAACGGCACGGCGACATCGATGTCGCGATCGTGGCGTTCGCACTGCTCGGCGATGGCGAGGTGACGGCGAAGGACTCGACGGCGGCGGCGGCGGTCGCCCGTGTGAACTTCACGGGCACGATCACGGCCACCATCGCCGTGGCCAACCGGCTGCGCGCCCAGGGCCACGGCGCGATCGTGATGCTCAGCAGCGTTGCCGGCGAGCGGGTGCGCAAGGCCAACCCTGTCTACGGCGCGACGAAGGCCGGCATCGACGGATTCGCCCAAGGCCTCGGCGACGGTCTG
>JANMFL010000205.1:0-5817 GCA_031377945.1 Acidimicrobiaceae bacterium
GACGAAACCACGTGGGAGCCCCATCCGTGGGGCTCGTGGATCAACCCGTGCGTGTGGTTCCCGAACCCCGCGGAAGAGGACCTTCACACGATCTCCAAGGGATACAAGATCCTCGAAGACGGACGATGGGTGGAGTACTACTCGGCCGAGGAGATTAACCTCCGGTTCACGGCAGAGGAGGCCACGACGTGGCCGCCGTGACCGGACATTCCCGGACATTCCCGGACATTCCCGGACACTCCCGGGCATTGACCGGCGACACGTCAGCCGAACGCCATCACTTCGATTGGCGACAGCCCAACACAACGACAGAGCCCTGGTAAATCTTGCGATCTACCAGGGCTCTTTCTAGTGGCGGGGCCAGGATTTGAACCTGCGACCTTCGGGTTATGAGCCCGATGTACGACGGTCGCAGGTAGCCAGAGCTTCCAGACCCCACACCTCTGGTGTGCCGGTGCCTCGGAGACGTCGTCGAGATTGCCGGCGGTGGACTCCCGAGCCGCCCCCACCCTCCGTCGCCACCTTCACGATTGTTGAACACACCTTGAAGGTCACTCCGTTGACCTGTCGGCCCCACGCGCCGAACCTGGTCTGAAGCACGTCGGGGCGCGCGTGCGTCGACCGCGTGGTCGGCGCCGGACAACATGCGGGAGTTGCAGATCATGGCGAGGAACTGGTCCAGGAAGTTCATCGGTGCGGGCATTGCGCTCGCCGCGGTCGTCACGACATCGGTCGCCGCACAGCCGGCGGACGCCTTCAAGCCGTACACCCACAACCAGACCGGGTCCGACGCGTACGCCGACGCGGTCGACGACGGCATGGTCACCATCGGCGAGCACGAGTACCCCGTTCACCCGCGCATCGTCACCGCCCTGCAGCAGTACCCCTCGTACTACAACGCCGGCGTCATCGGCCCCGACGGCTTCCCCGACCTCACCATGGGCCAGTCGGTCATCCACCCGGTGGACACCGGTCGTTGGCTGACCTTCCTCCTCGACAAAGCGTGGGCCGCGCAGGCGCCGGGTGCCGCACCCGACGGCGGCGCCCCCTACAGCGAGGCCGAGAAGCTGCAGATCCTCGCCTTCACCTACGGCTTCCTCACCCACGCCGCCGGCGACAGTTGGGCGCACACGCTCGTCAACGAACTGTCCGAGGGCATCTTCCCCGGCGTCGGCGAGATCCTCTCCGACGCCGACATGGCCGCCATCGCCATTCGCCACCTGCTGGTCGAGGGCTACATCGGCGCCGCCACCCCCGGCTACGACAACGACCCGAACGAGGCGTTGCTCCTCGGCGGCGACGTCAGCGACGACAGCACCGGCGGCATCCCGTTCGACGCGCCGACCCGTTTCGTTTACGACACGCTAGTCCGCCGCGGCAACGGTTCGCCCAGCGACGAGCGCGGCCCGGTCATTGGCTTCTTCCTCGACCTGCGCACCACGCTGAACACCTTCCTCACCACCACACCCGACCCGCTCGCCGAGGCCATCGAAGGCTGGAACGAACTGAAGGCCTCCGTCGACGCGCTGTTCCGCCCAGGCCTTTGTGACGGCATCGACAACGACGGCGACGGTGACGTCGACGAAGGCTGCCTGTTCGAAGGCGACCTGTTCGGCAACGAGGACGACAGCGGCCCCTGCTCGTTCGGCGTCGGCGACTCCCCGGCTGGCGCGGTCATCGACGTCGCGGCCGACATCTTCGCCTGCCCCATCGCACTCGGCGTCACGGTCGCCGTCGAGACCACCGAGGCAGCCATCGAGACCAGCGGCCAGGTGCTGCTGGCAGCTCTGAAGCCCGTGCTCGACGCCTACGTCTACGAGTGGATCAAGGACATCGACGACGGTCTCGCCCACTGGAGCGAGCTCGGCCTGGCCACCACGAAGGGCCTGTTCGACCCGCAGACGCGCCGCGACGCGCAGAACGACATCTGCGACAGCTACGGCGCCGACATCATCACCCCTGAAGCTTCCGACGCCGAGACCAACCCCCGCCGCGTCTGCGAAGCCGGCGTCGGCACGGTCGATACCGTGCTGTGGGCGTCGGACGACTTCATCAACGACCACCTGCTGTCCATGCTCGGCGCACCCGACGTCATCGGCGACCTACGCGAGTTGCTGGCCGACATCGCCGACACCATCGACGACATCCTCGGCCCAGCACTGAACCCGCTGCGGATGCTGTCGAACGAGATCAACAACTTCGCCAAGGGCCTCATCAAGGACGCGCTGTCCGAGCGCTTCGGCATCGACGTCGAGCAGATCGAATCGCTGCTCCAGGACTCGAGCACCCGCGTCGACATCGCCGAGTTGGACCTCGGCCCGCTCGGCACCATCAACGTGCTCGGCCCCGACGTGCGGGCCAAGCTCGACGGCTACCTCGGCCTCGACAGCCACACGCCGTTCGAACCGCTCGCCTCGGGCGAGGTGTTCACACCGGCCGAGTTCGCCGCCTACAGCAACACGACCACTCTCGCCAGGTTGCTGTTGCTCGACGGCGCCGGGCTCGACGGCGTTCTCACCGACCTCGTCGGCCGCCCGTACACGCTGTACGCGAACGGCAGCCCGAGTTCGAACATCATGACCACCACGCTGCCCGGCGCGCCGGGCGACCCCAGCGAGTGGCTGCGCCTGATCGACGGCGACCACGCTTGGCGTCAGGACGGCGCGCCCGTGTTCGCCCCCGGCAACAACCACGGCGGCAACGGCAACATGCCGCTGTACGAGAGTTGCGTGCTGCGCGACGCCGGTTTCCGCACGCTTTTCCGCGACTGGGAGAACGACGACACACCCGGCATCGGCGACAACGACGGCGCGCTCGACCCCGTCGAGAACTTCCCCGACCTCGGCGACAGCAAGTCCTTCGACCCGAACGACCCGCTGCCGCCGACCTCGCTGCTCGAGTTCGGCAGCCCGAGCGTCGTGTCCGGCCCGACCACCTGGGTCACGTCGGCCACGCCGAACACGCTGCAGGCCAGTGACGACTTCTGGTTCCCGTCCGAGATCACCACCTCGGTCGCGGTCGATGGCACCACCAAGGGGCCGATCGCCGACGGCACCACGTTCACCATCGGCGCTCACGCCGACGGCAGCACCACCATCACCCACCAGCCGAGCGACAAGTGCCGCGTCAGCCCCGTGCTGTCGAACACGGTCAGCGTCGACAACACCGGCCCGGCGGTCACCATCAACACGCCCGTCGCCGACCCGCCGCCGTATGACACCGACGACCTCGTCCCAATCACCTACTCGGCCAACGACGGCGCCGGTGTGGGCGTCGACACCGCAACGTTCGCGGTGAAGCTCGACGGTGTGCTCGTCAGCAACACGTTCGTGATCGACACCTACACGCTGAACGCGGGTCTGCACACGATCACGGTGACCGTGGCCGACAAGCTCGGCAACGTCGGCACCTCGACCCGAACGTTCCGGGTGCGCGCCACCGCGGCCAGCCTGCAGGCCAACCTGGCCCGGGCGATCGCCGAGGGCAAGGTCACCAACGCCGGTGCACGCAATGGCCTGACCACGATCATCGGCCAGGCCGTGACGTCGCACAACCGTGGCCGTCACGACGTCGAGGCCAACCAGCTCGGTGCGTTCATCAACCTGCTGCGGGCCAAGGCCGGCAAGGGCATGGACGCCACCGTCGCCAACCGCCTGATCGGCTTCGCCCAAGACCTGATCGCCTCGGGCGGCTGAGCAGTCCGGACCAATCGGGCATGCCCAGAAGCTGGCGTCGGCTTCCGGGCGTGCCCAGAACCCGGCCGCGGCTGAGAAGTTGCAGAATGGCGTCACGCTGACGGACGCGATCGGCGACACCGTGACGATGCGAGCGAGGTGGGAAGTGAGCGACGACAGGGAACCGGTCGACGAACTGCTCGCCGCGGCGTACTCGGTCGACGGACCCGACGCGAACCGCGAGCTGTACGCGCGCTGGGCCGACACGTACGAGAGCGGCTTCATCGCCGACAGTCGGTACATCTACCACGACCAGGTCGCGGCGGTCTTCGTCGCCCACGGCTGCGATGCACTCGGACCGGACGACGTGGTGGTCGACGTCGGCTGCGGTACCGGCCTGGCCGGCGCGGCGCTTCGCGCTCGGCTGCACGTCGCCATCGACGGGCTGGACATCTCACCCGAGATGCTGCACCAGGCCTCGCTGAAGCAGCACGACGACACGCCCGTGTATCGCCGCCTCATCGAGGCCGACCTCACCCAGCCGCTCGACATCCCCACCGCCAACTACGCCGGTGCGATCAGCGTCGGCACGTTCACCCACGGCCACGTCGGCCCGGCTGCGATGACCGAACTGGTTCGCATCATCCGCAGCGGCGGCCGTGCGGCGATCGGCATCAACGCCGCCCACTTCGACACCATCGGCTTCGGCGATGTGCTCGACGAACTCGTGCGCGCCGGTCTCATCCGCGACCTGCAACTCGTTCACGTCCCCATCTATGACGACACCGACATGGACGACCCCGACCACGTCGGTCGCGTCGCCACCTTCGAAGTCGCCCCGCCCTCGGCGTAGGGGCGGTTTCGCGACGGCGGTGCTCATCCACGCGCTCGACTGAGGTCGGCCGGTCGCGCCGGCTCGAGACCAGCCCAGTGTTTGGGGGCCCGGTGCCTCGGGCACCCACCTCACGACAGTCTGTCGGGATCGTCCGACGGTCTGCACGGAGGGACTGCCATGCTGAGGAAACCATTTGGGCTGCTCGGGATCTTTCTGATCCTCGTCGGGATCGGCTACTTCATCGGTGCCGGCGTTGCCTACAGCAAGGTCCAAGACGGGTACGGAGCGCTGCAGTCGTTCAGCGAAGTACAGAACGTCGAGCTGTCGTACGACGAGAACGGCACCCTCACCGACCGTGGCACCCCCGAGGGTGCACAGAAGATCATGACGCTGCTGAAGGACGACTGGGGCTTCCCGGTGGTCGACGGCGACATGGATCCCGGTGACCCGCTCGTGAACAGCGCCAGTGAATACATGTACCAGATGGCGACGATCTCGTATCACACGCTCAACGGCACGCAGACCGTGCTGTTGGCCGAGAAGGACCTCACCGGTGAAGACGGGAAGGTCGCCACCGAGTTCGACTGCAACGGCGAGATGCTCCCCGTGCCCGATCCGTTCCCCGCGGACGGCGTCACCTGCGACTTCGCCGTCAACGGCCGCTACTGGACCGGATTCGATCGCAGCGTCCCGGTGGAAGCGAAGGCCCGTGACCAAGCATGGTCGGGCACCGCACACGCACTCGTCGCCGAGCTCGGCGTCGGTGCAGCGACCCACTCGACCCTGCAACTCGCCCTCGGCGTCGCAGCACTGCTCGCCGGACTCGGCGTGGTCTGCATGGTGATGGGCATCACGTTCCTCTGGCACACCCGTAACGGGATGAAGGCCACAAGGGGAGACACACCGATCACGGTCGAACCGAAACCGGCGACCATCTCCGGCTGAGCCGGCGCCACCGATCCCCCATTGTTCGGGTTTGGCGACGCTTTCCCGGCGCCGACGACACCTGGCGGGTCCAACGATGGACCCGCCAGGTGTCTCGTCGCTCCGGCCTCGTCGGGGCCTGCGTTCAGTGCCTCAGCTGGTGAGGTGTTCTTCGAACCACTCGAGCATCGCCACATATGCCGCGGCGGCCTGTGTTGCGTCGTAGCGTGCGCTGGTGTCGTTGAAGAAGGCATGATTCACACCCGGGAAGACCTTGATCTCGTCCACCAGGCCTGCCTCCTCGAGTGCTGGCCTGGCCTGACCAGGCCCGGTTGTCAGAAGCGAAGTTGTCGCTCGCGTACGGCGGTCGAGAACGGCACGATC